>JAKAFH010000073.1 GCA_021818025.1 Actinomycetes bacterium
CCCACAGCTCCTTGCTCGACAGCAGCTCGTCGCGCAGCCCGACCTGGCCGTAGCGGATCATGCGCCGCGGGAACGTGCCGTCGTTGTTGGACAGCGGGCAGATCGCGCTGCAGTTGCCACAGCTGAAACAGGCCGACACGTCAGCGGCCCCGAAGCGCTTGATGTCGGCGAGCAGGTCGGGGTCGACCCGAGGAACTTCGACCAGGGCGGTCATGAGCGGACCTCGCGGCTGGTGTCGGCGTACTGGAAGAAGCCGTCGTCGGTGGGCTCGCGCAGCTCGACGAGCTTGGCGTAGCGGCGCATGCCCATCACCCAGATCATGACCTCCTCGCTCGGCCGACCGAGGATCTCGGCGATCTCGGGCACGGTGAGCGGCCCGCCCGCCAGCGCCTCGAGGATCGGACGGTGCATCAAGGGCTCCTCGCGGATCACCTCGCGCGGATCTCGATTGATCGTGCTCGTCACGGGACAGTCACCTCCACTAGGTTTTCGATCAGGGCCTGCATCTGGGCGTCGGTGGCGCCGAGCAGGTCGATGGCGTTGCTCGGGCAGTACGAGGTGCAGCCCCCGCAGCCCTTGCACACCGCGGCGTCGATGCTCGCGACGTCGTGCCCGTCGACCTCGACCTGGGTGATCGCCTCGTAGGGGCAGACCCGCTGGCACTCGCCGCACCACGTGCAGGCCGACGCGTCCACCACCGCGACGAGGGGGTCGAGCTCGGCGACGCCCTTCATGAGCATCGCGCCACTCTGGGCGACCGCCGCCAGCCCCGAGGCCACGCTCTCGCTGATGGTCTTGGGTCCCTGGCAGGTGCCGGCGATCATGACGCCGTCCACGACCGTCTCGACGGGACGCAACTTCGGGTGGATCTCGTTGAAGAACCCGTCGCCGCCGACCGGCAGGTGGAGCATCTTGGTCAGCTCGGTGTTCTCGCGCGGCACCATGCCGGTCACCAGCACGACCAGGTCCGACGGGATCGTTACATCGACGCCGCCCGACAGGGTGTCGCGCGTGGTGACCAGGAGTCGGCCGTCACCGGCGCGCTCAACCGTGGGCGGCGTTTCGTCGGGGAACTTCATGAAGACCGAGCCCCGCTTGCGCGACTGCTCGTAGAGCAGCTCGTACTTGCCGTAGGTCCGGATGTCCCGATAGAGGTGGTACTGGTGGATCGCCGGGTCGACCGCGGACACCTCGAGCGAGGCGTGCACGGTCGCCGAGCAGCAGTACTTCGAGCAGTACTCGTTGCCGCCGGGCTGGCGGTTGCCCACGCAGTAGACGTAGGTCACCGTGCGCACCGGCCGGTCGTGGAACTTGATGCCGTCGGGCGACGCCTCGACGAGCTCCTTGAACTGCGCGAGGGTCACGACGCCGTCGATGCCGTAGCCGTACTCGCCGATCTCGGGCTGGTAGGTGTCGAACCCGGTCGCGATGACGATCGAGCCAACGGTCGCCTCGACGGTGGACTCGCTCTCGCCGTGCACGGTGATGGTGACGGCGTAGTTGCCGAAGCTCCCGGACTTGGCCGTGAGCTCGGCGTTGGTGAGCAGGGTGATCGTCGGACGCTCCTGGATCTGCTCGAGCAGGTCGGCCACCATCTCCCGCCCATCGCGGTCGTTAGGAAACGTCGGCCCGAACTGGCCAACCCAGCCGCCGACGGTGGCCGACTGCTCGAGGAGGTAGACCCGCAGACCGAGGTCGGCGAGTCCGATCGCGGCGCGCAGGCCCGCGATGCCCGCGCCCACCACCAGCGACGCCGGGGTGGTCTGCACGGCCATGGGCTCGAGCGCGCTCGACTCACGGGTCTTGGCGATGGCGCCCTTCACCAGACCGATGGCCTTGGTGGTGGCGCCCGCGCGGTCGTCGGTGTGGGCCCAGGAGCACTGCTCGCGGATGTTGGCCTGGGTGTACTCGAAGGGGTTGAGCCCGGCCCGGCGCGAGACGCCGCGGAAGGTGAACAGGTGCAGCTTGGGCGAGCACGACGCGACGACCAGGCCGTCGAGGTTCTGGTCGCGGATCATCTTGATCATGTCCTGCTGGGTGCCGTCGGAGCACGCGAAGAGCGAGGTCTCGGCGTGCACGACGTCGGGCAGGTCCTTCACGGCGTCGCGCACCGCCGCCACGTCGACGTAGTCCGAGATGTTGCCACCGCAGTGGCAGATGTAGACGCCGATCCTTCGCTCGCTCATCGTGACAGCTCCATCGTCGCTAGCTCCTGGTTGATCAGGTCGTCGTCACGACGACGCTCGAGGTACGCGGCGACCTGGCTGACGGCCGCCCCCGCGTGGGTGATCGAGTCCACGATGTCCTTCGCGCCCGCCGCCGCGCCGGCGACGAAGACTCCCGGGATGTTGGTGCGTCCCGGGTCGAGGTCGTCGTCGGGCTCGTCGACGTAGTAGTACTCGTTGAGATCGAGGTGCTCGTCGGTGAAGAGCTGCTCCACCTCGCGGTTCGGCTGGACGCCGACGGCGAGCACGACGAGGTCGTACTCCGCCTCGGTGATCGCCCCACCGTTCTCGATGTCCTCGTAGCGCAGCACCAGGTCGCCGTTGTCCTTCTCGGTGATCTTGGAGACCCGGCCCTTGATGTAGGACGCCCCCATGGCGCGCGACTGCTCGTAGAACTCGTCGTAGCGCTTGCCGGCCGCGCGGATGTCGATGTAGTGCATGGTGACGTCGGCCAGTGGCAGCGTGCCCATGATGAGCTGGTTCTGCTTGACCGAGTACATGCAGCACAACTTCGAGCAGAGGGGATTGTCCACGGTGCGGTCGCGCGATCCGGTGCACGAGACGTAGGCGATGCGCTCGGGCACCTTGCCGTCGCCCGGGCGCAGCACGGTGTTGAACGGGCGCGTCGGGGCGAGCAGCCGGTCCATCTGCATGCCGGTGATGACGTTGGCGTACTGGCCCCAGCCGTACTCGGGCTTGAGGTCCGCGGCAAAGAGCTTGTAGCCGGTCGAGACGACGACCGCGCCGACGTCGACCTCGATCACCTGGTCCTTGGCGTTGAGGTCGATGGCGTCGGCGGGGCAGGCGCGCACGCACTGGCCGCACTCCGAGCAGACTCCGCAGTCCAGGCACGCCCCGGCCCCGGCGAGCGCCTCGACCTCACTGAGGACCCGCTCGACCTCGCTGAAGTCGGTCGGACCGTCACTGAGCGAGAACGTGTCGGGGGCCGCCTCGCGCGGCGTGTAGGTTCGCTGGCGAGCGAGCACCGCGGCCTTGTCGACCGCTGCCAGCCGGTCGTCGAGGGCGACGAACCCATCGAGCGGCCGTCCGGTGAGGAAGCGGTCGATCATGTGGGCGGCGCGCCGGCCCTCGCCCACGGCGCGGGTGATGTCGGTGGCGCCGTTGACCACGTCGCCGGCGGCGAAGAGGTACTCGACCTCGCTCTGGCGGGTGAGGGGATCGACGGCGACGCGCCGGTCGGCGCCGACTCGCAGGGTCGTCGCGAAGTCCTCGGTGTCGGGCACCATGCCGATCGCGCCGATCACGGCGTCGCACTCGATGACGAACGTGCTGTGGTCCGCGGGCTCGGGGCGGCGTCGCCCCGAGGCGTCCGGGGCCCCGAGGACCATGCGCTGACAGCGCACGCCGGTCACCCGGCCGTGCTCGTCGCCGAGCACCTCGACGGGCGCGACGAGGAACTCGAAGGCCACGCCCTCGTGGGCGGCGTCCTGCACCTCGCTCGCCATGGCCGGCATCTCGTCGCGGCCGCGGCGGTAGGCGACGATCGTCCGGCGCGCGCCGAGGCGCCGCGCCGTGCGCGCAGCGTCCATGGCGACGTTCCCGCCGCCGACCACGACCACGCGCTGGCCGGTCCAGTCCGGGCCCGCTCCGAGGCGCACGTCGCGCAGCAACTCGAGCCCGCTCTGCACGCCCGCGAACTCCTCGCCGGGGATGCCGAGCGTGGTCGATCGCGGCGTGCCCGTCGCCACGAGCACGGCGTCAAAGCCATCGTGGTGCAGGGCCTCCAGGTCGGTGATGGGCGAGTTGGTGACGATCTCGACACCGAGGGCCGTCACGTTGGCGATGTCGCGCTCGACGACGTCTTGGGGCAGGCGATAGGCCGGGATCGCGTAGCGCAGGAAGCCACCCGGCTCGGGCGACGCTTCGTAGAGGGTCACGCCGTAGCCGAGGCGCGCGAGCTGCCAGGCCGCGGTGAGACCGGCCGGACCCGAGCCGACGATCGCGACGCGATGGCCGTTGGGCTCGGGGGCCACCACGCCAGGGCCCTGCATCGTCTCGTAGTGCCGGTCGGCGACGAAGCGCTTCAGTCGGCGGATCGGGATCGAGGACTCCACGTCGTCTCGCGTGCACTCGTTCTCACAGGGCGCGTAGCAGGCCCGCCCGAGCGTGCCGACGAGCGGCGTCGCCTCGAGCACCAGCTGGAAGGCCTCCTCGTAACGGCCGTTGCGGATCAGGGCGACGTAGCCGTGGGCCTTGATGCCCGCGGGGCAGGTGTCGGTGCACGGCGAGGTGCCCGCGCGCTCGATCACGACCTTCTTCGGCACGGCCTGGGGGAAGGCGAGGAAGGCCGCACGCCGGGGCACCAGGTCGGCGTTGAACTGGTCGGGCACCGCGACCGTGCACACGGGCTCGCACTCCTGACAGCCGGTGCAGGCGGCCGGGTCGACGTAGGTGGCGCGCTTCTTCACCGTGGCGAGGAAGCGGCCCTCGGGGGTGCGCCGGATGCCGAGCACCGTGCTCGAGGACGCGGTCGTGATGTTCGGGTGGTTGATCGTCGAGGACATCTTCGGGCCCGAGATGCAGCTCGCGCAGTCGAGGGTCGGGAAGACCTTGGAGAGCAGGATCATCCGTCCGCCGACGCTCGGCTCTTTCTCGACGAGCAGGACCTTGTAGCCCATGTCGCCGAGTTTGAGCGACGATTCCATCCCCCCGATGCCCCCGCCGACGACTAGTGCGTCGTACTCCATTGTGCGTACCACCTCTCGTAGTTGTTCGTTCAAGCCCTAGATGAACAGGTTGACGTTGGCCTCGTCGGCCTCGCCGAGGTAGGTGGCGACGCCGGCGAACTCCAGGCCGTCGATCAGCTCCTCGGCGCGAAGCCCCATGACGTCCATCGACATCGTGCAGGCGATCATCTTGATGTCCTGCTCCTTCGCGGTCGCGATCATCTCGTCGATCGACATCACGTTGTTCGAGCGCATCATGCGCTTCATCAGCACGGGTCCGGCGCCGGCGAAGTTCATGTGCGACATCGCGAGCTTCTTGGGGCCGCGCGGCATCATCGTGGCGAACATTCGCTGCAGCGGCGACTTGCCGGGGGTGGCCGGTTTGCGGTCGCGCCGCAGGGCGTTGAGTCCCCAGAAGGTGAAGAACATCGTGACGTCGTCGCCCATGGCCGCCGCGCCGTTGGCGATCACGAAGGCGGCGAGCACCTTGTCCAGATCACCGCTGAACAGGATGATCGTCTTCTTGTCCGTTTGAGTCATGACTCGCTTCCTTGATTGGTCTTAGGACGCCAGCGCGGCGACGCGCCCGAGGGCGGTCATCTTCTCGGAGAATTCGCGCATGTGGTTGACGAAGGGCTCGGCGCAGACCGAGCAGAGGGCCGCCATCATCACTCGCTGGGGCTCGAACCCGGCGGCGCTCATCAGCTCCTGGGCGCGGGCGGCGATGCGTGCGGTGCGGGCGTTGCAGTCCGGCAGGTACGCGCACTCGTCGCCGTCAGCGCCGATGAAGACGCCGTCGAACCCGCTCTGGAACGCGTGCAGGATCCACGTGGGCTTGATGGCGCTCGAGCAGGGGACCGTCACCGTGAAGACCGTCGCCGGGTAGTGCAGGTGGCGGCTGCCCGCGAGGTCGATGCCGGGGTCCGAGATGTTATTCGTCGAGAAGACGAGAATCCGGGGCCCGCTCGGCCCGTCGAGGTCGGCGTCGGCCATGTCAGGCCTTGCGCAGGAAGAGACGCAGGTAGCCGGGCTCTTCGATGACGCCGAGGAACTCGTGGCCCATCTTCTTGCACCAGGCGGGGAGGTCCTTTAGGGTTCCCGAGTCCGTCGCCATGACTTCCATGACCGCACCAGGGGCGACACCGGGGATGCCCTTCTTCGCGGCCAGGATCGGACCGGGGCAGGACGTCCCGCGGGCGTCAACGACCGCGGCGACTGTCACGTCTCGCAGCTCTTCCAGGGTGATCGTCATCTCGACTCCTTCACGTTGCTACTGCATCTCGCGGGATCACTCGCGTGCCCGTTCCGCGCCAAGGCTTAACACCGTTGAAGGACTTTGTGCAAAGAATCACAAACTATCGCACCTATAGGAAGAAAGTTTTTAGCGTTGTGATGGTATTAATTCACCAAATAGGCTCACCAGCGCGCCGCGATCCGATCAGGTACGCAGCGCCTGTCGGTCGCGAAGCCAGGTAATCGTGGCGGCGATGCGGCGAGGTCGAGAAGCGCCTTCACCGGTCGGCGCGCGACGACCTAGAGCGGCGCCCGCTCGCTGTGGAGCCAGAACGGCACAGGGGCGTCGATGGCCGCGAGAGGACTCGCGACCGTGCCGTAGCGCTCGTCGCGCTCGACCCAGGCGAAGTAGGCCGCCGTGAGCTCGTCGCGGTTTCGCGCGACGAAGTTCCACCACATGGTGATGCCCTCGAGCCACGGTTCGCCACCGAGGACGATGACGCGCGCTGGGTCGCGGGTCTCGAGTCGCCACTCGTCGGCGCCCGGTGCGAAGTAGGCGAGCGTTCCCGGCTCGACGAGCGAGCCGCCGACGGACACGGCCCCGCGCAGCACGATCACCCCGTACTCGAAGGTGGGGTCGAGTGGCAACTCGGCCACACCCCGAAGGTCGAGGTCGAGGCCAAGCAGCGCCGTGTCGTGGCGCACCGGGCTCGCTTCGCCGAGCATCTCGCCGACGAGGACCGTTGCCTCACTGGTCCCGATCATCAGGTGGGGCAGCTCGCCGTGGTGCTCGAAGGCGCGCGCCCCGTGGCGCGTGTGCTCGGGCTGAGCGATCCAGAGCTGGATGCCCTCGAGGGTCCCGCGGTAGGCGCCGGTCGGCTCTTCGGCGTGCGCGACGCCGTAGCCGGCGCTCATGAGGTTCAACTGGCCCGGTCGAATCAACTGCTCGCTGCCCAGGCTGTCGCGGTGGACGGCCTCGCCCTCGATCAGCCACGTCAGGGTCGCAAGGCCGGTATGGGGGTGCGGACCGATGTCGAGGCCCCGCTCCTCGGTGACCGACGCGGGGCCCATGTGGTCCGCGAAGCACCACGCGCCGATGGTGCGGTGCGATCGCTGGGGCAGTGCCCGGCGGACCTCGATCGCCCCGACCATCGCCCGGTGGGACGCGAAGGTCTCGAACTCAACTGCGCTCGAGTGGTCCGCGTTGTCACTGGACATATCCCCTCCGGGACTCACCCTAGTGACTCGCCCCTGACACCACTTGGCCCCCAAGGTCGCCGTGGCGCGCTTGGGGGCCGCGTTGAACCGGACCACGCCGCGATTGAAGGGGCCTCGGTTCGCGGCGTGGTCCAGAGGGTCGCTACACCATCACCTCGTGGCTGACGGCGCGGTAGTGCCGCCAGCCGAATCCGGTGAGGATCAACATCAACAGGGCGAGCACGAACATGGCGATTGCCGACCACTCAGCGATGACGCCGAACATCCAGAAGGCGTAGGCGGTGAGGAGCGTTCCTCGGAGGGTTTGTCCCTGGAAGACGGTCTGGACGGTCTTCGCGAGAGCCGTGTTCGACGGGTCGGCGAGCGACGCGGCGCTCAACTGCGCGTAGGTCTTGCCCCCGGTCATTTCCTGCAGGTGCACGGCGATGAAGTGGTCCGCCCAGACCTCGGCCTCGCGGCCCGTCGTGAGCTGCTGACCGGCGTAGGGCGTCAGGTATGGCTTGATCAGCGGGTTCTGCAGCTCCGGTGAGTTCTTAGCCGGGAAGTAGATCTTCTGAGCCGCCAACTGGTTGTGGACGGTGGAATTCGCGAACTGGTAGCCCCACATCAAAAATGCACCCGCGGCTAAGAGCACGACCGTGAGCAGTCCGCCCAACGTCGTCAGTAACAGGTCCAATGTCTTGCGCTTCATGATCAACCCCTTCGTTGGTGGTACCTACCCATTGTCGCGGGACTTACGCTCCATTCAATAGGGGAAAAAGTCATTAGAGGCTACGCAAATATCTTTTATAGGGAACGGTAACAATGCAGTAATACCAGCAGCGTCAAGTACTCAATGAAGATATGTCAGCGCTGCAGTTAGGAGTCTTACGCGAGGCCGATCCGAGGAAGATACCCCACACCCATGATCGCGGCCTCACACCCGAGATCGGCGAGTGCCGCGACGTCGTCGTCATCACGCACGCCGCCCGCGGCGACCACCGCGAGGCCGCTCGCGCAGGCCTGGGCGTACAGGTCCAGGCGAGGACCGCGCATCGTGCCGTCACGGTCGATGGCGGTGACGTGCAGGCGCCCGACGCCGGCGCTGACGCACCGCTCGAGTGCGTCAGCCACGCTCAGGCCGCCGTCGGCGAGCCAGCCGCGCACCGCGATTCGTGCGTCGCGCACGTCCAGGGCGACGAGGAGCCGGTCCCCGAGGGCGTCGACAAACTCGCCGAGCGCCTCGGGCGAGGCCCAGGCCGCCGAGCCGACGATGACGCGGGCCGCACCGGCCTCGAGCGCGGCCAAAGCGGCGCCGACCGTGCGCAGTCCGCCCGACACCTGCACGGGGATCGGGCCGGCGAGCGCGATGCACCGGCGCACCAGCTCGAGGCGCGTCTCGCCCGTGCGGGCCCCGTCGAGGTCGACGACGTGGATCATCGGTGGGCAGGTGGCTACGACCCGCTCGACGAAGTCGTCCAGTGGGTGGCGAAAGAGGACCCGGTCGTAGTCGCCCTGGTCGA
>JAKAFH010000074.1 GCA_021818025.1 Actinomycetes bacterium
GGCTTGATCGTCTCTCGCACCACACCGGGCAACGCGGCCAGCCCGGCCATGTCGATCTCGTTGTCGAAGTGCCCGATGTTGCCAAGGATCGCCTGGTGCTTCATCTGCATCATGTGATCCACGGTCACGATGTCGCGGTTACCCGTCGCGGTGACGACGATGTCGGCGTAGGGGAGGGCCTCTTCGAGGGTGGTGACCTGGAACCCGTCCATCGCCGCCTGCAGCGCGCAGATCGGGTCGATCTCGGTGACGATGACGCGCGCCCCCTGGCCGCGCAGGGACTCGGCCGAGCCCTTGCCGACGTCGCCGTAGCCGCAGATGACGGCGACCTTGCCGCCGATGAGCACGTCGGTCGCGCGGTTGATCCCGTCGACGAGCGAGTGCCGGCAGCCGTACTTGTTGTCGAACTTCGACTTGGTCACCGAGTCGTTGACGTTGATCGCCGGGAAGAGGAGCGACCCGCTGGCCGCCATCTCGTAGAGCCGGTGCACGCCGGTCGTCGTCTCCTCGGACACCCCGGTGATCCCCGCCGCCATCGGTTCGAAGAACGGCTGGCCGTCTCGAACGATCCGGTCGAGCAGGCGCAAGATGACGCCGTACTCTTCGCTGTCGGTCGCCTCGGGGGCGGGCACGAAGCCCGCGCGCTCGAACTCGAGTCCCTTGTGCACGAAGAGGGTGGCGTCGCCGCCGTCGTCGAGGATGGCCGTCGGACCCGCGTGGCCGGGCCAGCGCAGCAGCTGCTCGGTGCACCACCAGTACTCGTCGAGGGTCTCGCCCTTCCAGGCGAAGACCGGGACCCCGGCGGGCTCGTCGGCGGTGCCGGTGGGACCGACGACGACCGCGGCGGCGGCGTGGTCCTGGGTCGAGAAGATGTTGCAGCTCACCCAGCGCACGTCGGCGCCCAGGGCGACGAGGGTCTCGATCAAGACGGCGGTCTGAATCGTCATGTGCAGCGAACCCGCGATGCGGGCCCCCGCGAGGGGTTTGGCGTCGCCGAACTCGTTGCGCATCGCCATCAGGCCGGGCATCTCATGCTCGGCGAGGACGATCTCGGCGCGCCCGTAGGCGGCGAGTGACAGGTCGGCGACTTTGAAGTCGAAGGCGTGCGAGGTCATGGTTCTCCTTTTTACAAGATGGCCAGGCGTCGACCTCTGTCGTGTGCGCCTGGAACGAGTGTACTGCGGGGTCGCGGGCGTTATGCGTTGACGCGGAATTCGACGACGTCGCCGTCGCGCATCACGTACTCCTTGCCCTCGATGCGCGCCTTGCCGGCGGCGCGCACCGCGGCGACCGAACCGGCCGCGATGAGGTCCTCGAAGGCGATCACCTCGGCCTTGATGAAGTGCTTCTGGAAGTCGGTGTGGATCACGCCCGCCGCCTCGGGGGCCGTCGCGCCCTGGCGGATCGTCCAGGCTCGGGCCTCCTTGGGACCGGCCGTGAGGAAGGTCTGGAGACCGAGCGCGGAGAAACCCACCCGCGAGAGCTGGGCGAGGCCCGATTCGCTCTGGCCGTAGGAGGCGAGGAGTTCACGAGCGTCATCCTCGTCGAGGCCGGACAGTTCCGCTTCGATCTTCGCGCACAAGACGATCGCCGGAGCGGGGGCGACCGAGGCGATCAGTTCGTCGCGGCGTGACGAGTCCGCGATGGTCTCCTCGTCGACGTTGAAGACGTAGATGAAGGGCTTGTCGGTGAGCAGGTGCAGGTCGGCCAGCACTTCGCGGTCCAGGTCCGGTACCGACGAGATGACCCGGCCATCGTTGAGCGCGGCGCGCGCGCGCTCGACCTGCGCGAGCCGCGCGACCGCGGGACCGCCGCGTTTCGCCTCGCGTTCGAGACGGGCTGCCGCGCGTTCAACGGTTTGCAGGTCGGCGAGGATGAGCTCGGTCTCGATGGTCGCGACGTCCCCCGCGGGATCGATCCGGCCGTCGACGTGCACGACGTCGTCGTCGTGGAAGGCCCGTACGACCTCGCAGATGGCGTCGGATTCGCGAATGGCGGCGAGGAACTGATTGCCGAGCCCTTCGCCGGTCGACGCGCCGCGCACGATGCCCGCGATGTCCACGAAGGTCACGCTCGCCGGGAGTTGGCGCTCGGAGCCGAACACCGCCGCGAGCTGAGCGATGCGAGCGTCCGGCACGGCGACGACGCCCACGTTGGGTTCGATCGTCGCGAACGGATAGTTCGCCGCCAGGACGTTGTTATTGGTGAGCGCGTTGAAGAGCGTGGACTTGCCGACGTTGGGCAGGCCCACGATGCCGATCGAGAGTGCCATGGGGTTACCCAGGCTAGTCCAGGCATCCGGGGGAGCGATTCTCTGGAAATTCACAGACATCTGCGAGGTACCGTGAAATCGCGGTTGCTATCACTGGGTAGATGAGAGATCGGAGGGTGCGTGCGGCGTAGTCGATCACTCCTGTCGTGGGTCGTCACCAGCGCCGTCACGCTCGTGGCCGGCTCGGGCATCGTTGCCGTGACGTCTCACCCGGCCACAGCGCCCAGAGCCCCTTCGGTGGCCTCCACGCCGAGCACCGCGACGACAGCCCCGCACCCCTCGACGACCGCGACGCCGACCACCATCGTCACCTACCACGGCGAGGGCGGTGACGGTGGCGGAGACGGATCGTACGTGCCGTCCGGCGCTGCGCCGTACGTCGGTGGAGACAATTAGAACTGTTTCGGCGCGAACTGAGCGGGCCATTGGCTCGTCGTCGGCGCTGTGTTGCATCGGAAATGTGTATGGACTCGGGGGTACTCCTGCTCGCTGGGTAGCGTCGGCGCCGATCACGCCATGGGTCGACCGGCACCCGCGAAGTCTGGTCCGAACCACACTGGCGAGACCGTCACGGTGGTCCCGGGTCGTTCGGCCTGGATGACCTTGCCGTTGCCGATGTAGAGGGTTTCGTGTTCGTCCCCGCCCGGCCCGTAGAACAAGATGTCGCCGGGCTGTAGGTCGTAGAGCGGGACACGCATCGTCGCCGAGAACTGATACCCCGAGTAGTGCGGCAGGATGATGCCGGCCGCCGCGTAGGCGACGAGCACGAGTCCGGAACAGTCAACACCCGAACGCGACGCTCCTCCCCACACGTAGGGCACGCCGATGAGGCTGAAGGCGTCCTCGATCGCGCGGGCGGCCACGGGACTGGCGGGCGGCGCGCTCTCGCCGACGACCGGCTGGGCCTGCTGCAGGGTCGCCACAGCGGCCGCGGCGGCGGTCGCCTGGTCGTGGCGCACGATCGCCGCGATCGTTCCGGTCACGCGTCGAGCGTCGGCCTGGAGCGCCGCGAGGAGTGTCGACGCCGCGCGCACCGCGCGACTCGCGGCGATCATCGCGGTCGCGGCGAGTCGTCGTTGAGACGCGAGACGTTGCTCGACGCGGCGAAGCCGGGTTGAGGAACCGGCGTACCGAGCCAGCGCGGTCTGCAGGTTGCTCCGTACGACCTGGCGATACACGCCAGCCGCCTGCGCCGAAGTGGGATTTGAGAAGGGGGAGCCGCCACTAGAGGGAGAGTTCTGCGCGGTGACGTAGGCGTACGTGGCATCTTGAACGAGCCTTTGTTTGTCGCGTATTTCGACGAGGCGGCTGGCGGTGAACTCGCGTCGCGTGACATCCATGCGAGCGCCCAGACGTCGCAGTTGGATGTGGCTCAGGTCATAACGCTGGCTCAGGCCGTTGTATCGATCCGTCAGGGACTGGATCTGGCGGTACAACGTGGCGGCGGCACGTCGTTGATCCGCGAGATTCGATGCCCCGGCGGGAGCGGTGACGAGCGTGACGAGCGTGACCGACGTGACCAGCGCGAGATGCGCGAGACCGGCGCGATTGGTGATGGCGCGCCGGCGTCGGCGCGGGATGTGGTGATCGACCGCCGCGCGAGCGCGATGAGGCACCTCGAACGTCTCCGCCATTACCGCGACGAGTCTCCGCGTTCCGGCCGCGACGCTTCTGGTGAGCGCATCGACTCATCTGGAGCGTGCGTGTCGTGGTCGCCATGGGGGCCCCGGTCGGTGTGCCCGTGGCCACTGTGGCCGTGGCCCCCATGCAGACGCGCCATCATCGCCATCGACACCACGATGACCGCCAGTGTTCCTACCTGTGAGCCCGTCACGTCACTCCCTTCACCCAGCCAGTCTCGACGTCGCGTGTGAAGAACGGACTTGGGACGTCTGGGGAAGTTGTGAAGAGGGAGTGACGCGACTCACTGCTCAGCCCATCATTGCGCCGGCGCCGTCGAACCCACTGCCCGACACGCCGTAGCCACTCATCATCGAGCCGTGGTCACCCCACGCGCCCATCATGGAGTGCGAGCGCATATCCGAGACGATGCTGGTCGCCTGGGACTGTGACAGGACTCCGTCTGATACCAGGGTGCTCAGGATCGAGGACATGGCGCCGTTGGACGACATCATCGTGACGGGCGACGACGCTGAGAGCGAAGACCAGTGCGTCGACATGTAGGTCTCCATCGCCTGAGTGACCGCGACCGTTTGATTGGCCGTCAGTCCCGCGTCCGCCGCCGCCTCGTCGAGGCCGTAACACTCGCGCCCGAGCGCCCCGGTTGCGCTGTGGTGCGACGGACCCGAAGCCCCCGCGACACCAACCCCGCCGACCAACGCGATCGACGACGCCGCTCCCACCACGGCTAACGCCGCGATTCCCGTCATGAACTTGCTGTGAATCCTCATCGGACCTCCTCGGTGTGCCCGCGACCATCGCGGCACCACTGTGATGTCACCAGGCGGTGATGCACGGGGAGCGAAGTCGATGTGAAGTTGGTGTGGTGTTCGCTAGGCCAAGGGGAGCAGGACGCTGAAGGTCGTGCCGCCACCCGGTTCGCTCGCGACCGCGACGCGTCCACCGTGAGCGCGAACGAGTTCGGCCACCACCGCGAGTCCGATGCCGCTCCCGCTCGTACGGTTCGCGTTGCTGCTTCGCCAGAACCGCTCGAAGATGTGTTCCAGGTCCGCCGAATCGATGCCCGGCCCCTCGTCGGTGACGACGAGGTGGGCGAGTCCGTCACTCGCGCTCACCCGGACCGTCACGCGCGTGCCGGGCGGTGAGAACTTGAGCGCGTTGGTGACCAGGTTCATCACAATCTGAACGAGTCGATCGGCGTCGCCATTGACGATGGCCGGTTCCATCTCTTCGACGAGCGTCACGTCGGCGTCCTCAAAGGATGGGCGCAGGGCGCGCGTTGCCATCGCGGCCGCCTCGGCGACGTCCGTGGGCCGCGTCGTCAGGTGCAGTCCGGCGGCCTCAGCCGCCGCCAGCGTCTCGACGTCTCGAACCAGGCGCCCGAGTCGACGTACCTCGTCGGACAACGAGCCGATCTCTTCGACGCTCGCCGCGCGTTCGTCATCGAGCATCTGCTCCATCGTCGCCTGCAGGATGGTGATCGGCGTGCGCAGTTCGTGTGCGACGTCGGCTAGCTGTTGACGGCGCATCGAGTCTTCGTCGCTCAGCGCGTTGGCCATGCGGTCGAAGGCCGACACGAGTTCGCCGATCTCGCCAGGTGCCCGCGGATGCTCGACGCGAGCCCCCCTCGTACCGCCTTCGATTGCGCGCACGGTTGCCGTGAGCTCACTGAGCGGGCGCGTGATGCGGCGAGAAACGAGCCACGCCACGATCAGGGCGAGCAGTGACGCAACGGTGGCGCCGAGGGCTACCGTTCCCTGAAGCGAATCGCGGACCTGGCGTTGGGCGAACGACGGCGCCTCGCTGGCGAAGCGAATCTCGACCCGTCCGACTCGGGCGTTGTCCACCCGCACGGCAAGGTCGTAGACCGGTCCGAGCGGCGCCATCGTCGGCACGCTGGTTCCGCCCATCATGGCCGACATCAGGGCACTGGCGTCACTCGATTGGGCGTCGATCGCGGTGCCGTGACGATCGAAGATGACCAGGCTCGCCCCACCCGACGCCGCGAGGGAGAGCGCGGGCGTCAGATTCGCATTGCTCCAGCCGTGGGCTTGCCGGTACGCCGAGGCGAGCGCGACCTGCACGTCGCGCGCGGTGCCGTGTTGTTGCAGGACGACCAGCCGCGAGACCTGCCGATTGGTCGCGAACATGGTGAGGCTCGCCAGAACCACGATCGCCATCACCGCCACGGCGACGAAGGCGAGCGCCAGGCGCGAGCGCAGGCGCAGGTCGCGGCCCTCAGCCATCTCGCGCAAGCGTGAAACGGTAGCCAACGCCCACCACGGTCTCAATCGCCGTCGGCTCGCCGGGTCGGACTTCAATCTTGTGGCGCAGGTTCTTCACGTGCGTATCAATCGTTCGCTCGTACCCCTCGAACTCGTATCCCCGAACACGGTTGATGAGTTCGTACCGTGAATAGACCCGACGCGGCGTCGTTGCGAGGGTGGTGAGGATTCCCCACTCAGTCGGCGTCAGGTCGATCTCGGCCCCGCGCACGCGTACGACGTGGCATACGTCGTCGATGACGATCTCACCGGCGCCGAAGGTCGCGATGGCGGGTTCGGGTTCCCCGGTCAGTGATCGACGAAGCACCGCGCGCACTCGGAGCACGAGCTCGCGCGGACTAAACGGCTTGGTGACGTAGTCGTCGGCGCCCAGCTCGAGCCCGTTGATGCGGTCTTCGGCGGCTATGCGCGCCGTCAACATGATGATGGGCGTCGTCGAGTGTCGCCTCACGTCGCGGGCCACGTCCTGGCCCGACACGTCGGGCAGACCAAGATCCAAGATGACGAGGTCGGGACCGACCCGTCGAACCAGGTCGATGGCTTCGGCCCCCGAACCCGTCGAGACCACCGCGAAGCGCTCGCGCTCGAGGATGTCACGGATGAGATCGCGCAACTTTCGCTCGTCTTCGACGACCAGCACCGTCGTGGTCACACGAACTCCCGACGTACGCCGACTGAATCACGTGACATGAACTCCAATGTACTGAATTCCCATTGCGTTACTGAAGAACGCGTCGTGACGCTTCGTACTCCGCTGACGTGATCTCGCCACGCGCGAATCGGTCGTCGAGGATCCGACGTGCCCCGTCGTAGCGC
This sequence comes from Actinomycetes bacterium, assembly GCA_021818025.1. Taxonomy (GTDB): domain Bacteria; phylum Actinomycetota; class Acidimicrobiia; order Acidimicrobiales; family RAAP-2; genus RAAP-2. Next base: position 7,015 of record JAKAFH010000074.1, read on the forward strand.
TGTTCGCGCGTCGACGAGACACTCCGGACGAGCCACACCACACCGGCCAACAGCAAGGCCCAGAAGAACGCCATCATGAGCCACCCGGCCCACGAATAGCCGAATCCGTATCCCCACATCATCGTGCACTCCTTTTCGTCATGTGCGTTCTCCTATCGTGCGCTCGACGTCGTCAGGACGCGTGGTGAAGTCATGGAGATCGTGTGGAGATTGGGCCTGCGGCGAGAGCGGGGTCACTGCCGGCGATCGAACGCTTCGGCGCAACCCACCGAGCAGAAGTAGACCTCGGTGCCGTCGGCGGTCCGCGTCGCCGCCGCCGAGGCGGGCTTGACTCGCATGCCGCAGATTGGATCGATGCTGTCAGTGCCATCGGCGCCCCCGGCGGAACCGTGATTGTGCGCGCCTGGGTTGACCGACTTCGAACTGCGCTTCTTGAACATTGCCTGACTCCTTACTCTCTCTTCGCGCCCTTGTGGCTCGACCGGGTGACCACCACGACTGGGGTGATCGGTGATGTGCGACGCGGCCAGCGAACCGGGCGTGGTGGCCAGCGAAACGCTCCGCCGGCCGTACTCGTCGCGACACATCGAACTGCAGAAGTAGATGGTCCCGCCGTTGACGGCGAGTTCGTAGATGCTCGACGCGGGATCGATAACCATCTGGCAGACCGGATCGACCACCATATCGGCGGAAAGACCCGCGTCCTCGGCCATGGCCATCGTGAGCGGCGCTGAATCGGCGCCGCCGGTATCGAATCGATCCGCGCAGCGATCAGAGCAGAAGTAGTGTCGTTCGCCATTGCGTAGACGCATCGCGGGAGCCGTCGCGATCTGAACTTGCATGGAGCAAATTGGGTCGATGGCGTAGCCCACGCCTGCTCCCAACCGTTCGCGGTTGCGATAGATCCAGTACCAGGCCGCGAAGAGCGCCAAGAAGACGAAGTTCAGGTACGTCGTGTAATTCCAGGAGAAATGCGCCGGCGCGATTTGCGTCGGACGCACGCTCGGCACGAGCTTCCACCATTGGAACAACTCTTCGGTGAGAAGACCAGCGAGAGCCATCACCAACCAGAATGTGGCCAGCATCTTGAGCATGATTCGCGTGCCGTAGTAGCGCCGGTAGATCATGAGCAGGGGGAACGCGATCAGGTCGGCGAAGATGAATGAGACCACGCCTCCGAAGGAGATACCGCCGTGCCAGAGAGCGGCGGCGAGGGGCACGTTGCCAACAGAGCATACGAAGCTGATGATGGCAATGAACGGCCCGATCAGGGCATTTTCTAGTGATGTCCAGAATCCGTGACCGTGGAGGAATAGCACATTCCACCAGCGAACCGGTACCGCCGTCGCGAGGATCCCCGCAATCCCATACCCGACGATCAGCTCCTTGCGCAACATCGTGAGATCGGACATCGTGTACGTCGCCGCGTTGGCCCAGCCTTCGGGTTGATTCATCCGGTTCGTCGGCGTCGCGTGGTCGTGCGCCGGGTCGGCTTCGTGACCATGGGCGGGGGCGACTGATCCGGCTAAGCGCCGGCGAGCTTGCTCGATCTGGCTTCCTTTGAACCACGCGCCGGCGAACGCGGCGAGCAGAACGATCATGATCGCTCCACCGATGAACTCACTCGCGGCGAACTGCCAGCCCATAAGGACGATCAGGATCACGCCCAACTCCACGACCAGGTTGGTGGACGCGAACATGAAGACGAGAGTGGCAACGAAGTCCGCGCCCTTGACGAAGAGGGACTTTGACATGGCCGAAGCCGCATAACTGCACGACGACGAGATCATTCCGTACCCCGACGCCCGGGCCGTCGCCACCACGCCGTGA
>JAKAFH010000075.1 GCA_021818025.1 Actinomycetes bacterium
CCCTCGACGTCGTGCGTGTCGCCCTGCCGCTGCTCGCCTACTTCGCGATCATGTGGAGTGGCTCGTTCGCGCTCGGGGTCGGGTTGCGACTGCCCTACGCGCGAACCGCGACCTTGGCCTTTACCGCGGCGGGCAACAACTTCGAGCTGGCCATCGCCGTGGCGATCGGCACCTTTGGGGTTACCTCGGGTCAGGCCCTGGCTGGCGTCGTCGGGCCGCTCATCGAGGTTCCCGCGCTCGTGGCACTGGTCTACGTGGCCCAGTGGGCCAGGCGACGGTTCTACGCCGATGGGAGAGTTCAGTGACTACTGATCACGCGGCTGGGACAACTCCGGTGGTGCTCTACGCCTGCATTCACAACGCGGGCCGATCCGTTGCGGCCAAGCGGCTGACCGAGTGGTACGCGAAAGGGGCGGTAACGGTGTTGTCAGCCGGCTCCGAGCCGGGCCGGTCCATTAACCCGATGGTCGCGGCCGTCCTCGCTGACCGCGGGATCGACGTCGCGGCCGAGACGCCGACGATGCTGACCAGCGACCTCGTGCGTGAAGCCGACGTCGTGGTCACGATGGGCTGCGGTGAGACCTGCCCGTTCTTCCCCGGGCGGCGCTATCTCGATTGGGAGGTCGAGGACCCGGCCGGTCAGACGCGCGAGGTCGTCGAAGGAATCGTGGACGACATCGACGCGCGAGTGCGTCAACTCTTAGCCGAGTTGCACGTCACGTTCTGAGAACGCTCGGCCCGCGGGCGTGATGACCGTTCACGCTCCGACGTTTCGGGCGTGGCCGGTGGCGAGGCAGCAGTGCTTGTACTTTCGGCCACTGCCGCAGGGACACGGGTCGTTGCGCCTCGCAAGTTGGAACGCGCGCAACCGCTGCGCGTCCTCGACGGCGAGCTCGCCCATGATGCTCGACGGTCGCTGGCCGGCGAGGGCGAGCTCGCCCATGCGCTCGAGCCTCGAGCGCGCGTGGCCGTAGAAGCGGCGGTAGCCCTCACAGAGGTAGTTGAGTCCCGCCTCGGCGTCGTCGGTGGTCGTGAATCGATCCTTCGGGCAGCCACCTCGACAGAACGACAGGACGGGACACTGTCGGCACTGGGTGGGAAGCGCGTCGCGTTTGGCTTGGCCGAAGGCGACTTGGGACGGTGAGGAGGCGAGATCGAGCAGCGAGTCGCTCGTCACCGATCCGAGCCGATGCTCGGGGTCGACGAAGTGGTCGCACGCGTACACGCTGCCGTCGTGTTCGACGGCGAGGACCTGCCCGCACGTCTCGGACGTCACACAGAGCGTGCCGCGACCGTTGGCAGTGACGAAGAGCCCCTCCAGGAATCCCTGAACGACGACCCGGTTGACGTCGTGGCGCACCCACTCGTCAAAGATCTCGTTCAAGAAGTCCCCGAAGGCGGCCGGGTCGACCGATTCGGGCGTGACGGCGCCGTCGCGGTCACGGGCGACGACGGGGATGAATTGAATCCACGACACACCCAGGTCGCGCAAGAATCGATACACCGCGAGTGGCTCGGCCGCGGTGGTGGCGTTGACCGTGCACAAGACGTCGGGTTCGACCCCGCGCGCGCGAAGCCGCGCGAGCGCCTCGAGCACCCGGTGGTGCGTGGCTCGGCCCCGACGGTCGTGGCGCAGCGCGTCGTGCGTGTCGGGCCCACCGTCCAGGCTCAGCCCCACGGCGATGCGGTGCTCGGCGATGAAGTCGGCCCACCGGTCATCGAGCAGTGTGCCATTGGTCTGGAAGCTGTTGAGCCAACGCCAGCCCTCGGGCGCGAGTTCCGCCTGGATGGCGAAGGCCCGTTCGTAGAAGGCGCGCCCGGCGAGCAGCGGCTCGCCGCCGTGCCAGACGACGTGGACCGGCGAGCCGTGCGCCCCGGCGATGGCCTGTGCGAGGTAGTCGCGCAGGACCGAATCGGACATCTTGAAGCGTTCGTCGCCGGCGAAGAGTTCGGCCTTGTCGAGGTAGTAGCAGTACTCGCAGTGAAGGTTGCAGATGGGCCCGACGGGCTTGGCGATCGTGACGGCCGTCGTCGGCGTATCCGGGCTTACGAGGGAAGTCCCCATCGGGCCAGTCTCGCACGGGCCGCGGCGCGGACGGGCGCGCCGCGCCGGGTAGGGTCGGTGGCGACGACGAAGGAGGGTCCGTACCATGCCCGAGAACCCCGGACATTCGCGACCGCACATCTCGCACGCGACCCACGTCGAGTCGTGGCTGCTGGACATGGACGGGGTCCTCGTTCGCGAAGAGCACCCCATCGACGGCGCGACGGAGTTCCTCCAGCGTCTCTCCGATCGCGGCACGCCGTTCCTCGTGCTGACCAACAACTCGATGTACACGCGACGAGACCTCAGCGCCCGGCTGCGCTGGAACGGCCTCGACGTCCCCGAGGAGCACATCTGGACCTCGGCCTTGGCGACCGCGGTGTTCCTCGACACCCAGCGCCCCCGCGGCACGGCCTTCGTCATTGGCGAGGTCGGCCTGACCACGGCCCTGCACGACATTGGCTACACCCAGTCCGAGAATGACCCCGACTACGTCGTTGTCGGTGAGACCCGCAGCTACAGCTTCGACCGGATCACGCGCGCGGTACGCCTGGTGGGCGAGGGGGCTCGTTTCATCGCGACCAATCCCGACCCCACCGGCCCGAGCCTCGAGGGGCCGCTGCCGGCGACGGGCGCCGTGACCGCGCTGATCAGCAAGGCAACGGGGCGACAGCCGTATTTCGTCGGCAAGCCCAACCCGCTGATGATCCGTTCGGCACTGCGCGAGCTCAATGCCCACTCCGAGACGACCGCGATGGTCGGTGACCGAATGGACACCGACTTGGTGGCGGGACTCGAGGCCGGCCTGCACACGGTGCTGGTGCTCTCGGGCGTCTCGAGCGCCGAGTCGGCGAACCAGTTCCCCTACAAGCCGTCGCGGATCGTCGGATCGGTGGCGGAGTTGGCCACCGAGCTGGAGGCGTGAGTCACCCCGGGGTGACGAGGCCGCTCTGGTAGGCGAGCACCACCAACTGAGTCCGGTCCCGGGCGTCGAGCTTGGCCAGGATTCGACTGACGTGCGACTTCACGGTGGCGACGCTCATGTGCAGCTCGTCGGCGATCTCGGCGTTGGACGACCCGTGGGCGATGGCGAGCAACACCTCGTATTCGCGCTCGGTCAGGCGTTGGAGGTCGGGCGCCGGCGTGGGCGCTGCCGGACGACTCGTGAATTCGGCGATCAGCCGACGGGTGACGCTCGGCGCCAGGAGGGCGTCGCCGGCCGCGATCACTCGGATGGCGCCGAGCAGATCCACGGGTGGGGTGTCCTTCAGGAGAAAGCCGCTCGCCCCGGCCCGCAGGGCCTCGAAGACATACTCGTCGAGGTCGAAGGTCGTCAACATCAAGATGCGGGTCCGGCGTCGCGAGGGGCTCGACGTGATGAGTCGCGTGGCCTCGATGCCGTCCATCGTTGGCATGCGAACGTCCATCAAGACGACGTCGGGGTTCGTCTGGGCGACGACGGTCACGGCCTCGGCCCCGTTGCGGGCCTCACCGACGACCTCGAGATCACTGGCGGAGTTGACGAGCACCTCGAAGCCCGCCCGAACGAGTGCCTGGTCGTCGACGACGACGACGCGGATCGCCATTAGTCGCCGCCCGTTCTAAGGACGGCGGACACCTCGAAGCCGCCGTCGGGACGCGCCTTGGCGTCGAGCGTGCCGCCAAAGGCGATTGCGCGCTCGCGCATGCCGATCAGACCGTGGGTGGTGCCGCTCACCGAGGCAGTGTGCCGCCGCGGACCGGGTTGGTTGACGACCGAGATCAGCACATCGCCCTCGCGGAAGCGGACCTCGATCGCCGTGTCAGCCCCGTCGGCGTGCTTGACCACATTGGTGAGCGCCTCTTGGATGATTCGGTAAATCGAGAGTTCGAGCCCGAGGGGCAGGTTGGGCGCCGTGCCCTCGAGGCGCCACACCACCGACATCCCCGTGGCGCGCACGCGCTCGACCAGCTCGGTGACGTCAGACAGACTCGGCGTCGGCTCGAGGGGCGTGTCCGATCCCACCGTGGCGCGCCGCAGCACCGTGATCACGCGTCGGAGCTCGTCGAGGGACTGCCGGCTCGTCTCCTCGACGGTGGCGAGGGCCCGGCGCGCGTCCTCGGGCTGTTGGTCGATGACGTGACGACCGACGCCGGACTGGATCGCGATGACGCTAAGGCTGTGGGCGAGAATGTCGTGGAGCTCACGGGCGATCTCGAGCCGCTCCTCGGTGATCGCCCGATGTGCCTCGTCGATCTCCTGACGCTGACGCTCAGCCGCTTGCTCGGCGAGCGCACGGCGAAAGACGCGTCTTGTCCTGATGCTGTCACCGATGAACCAGGTCGCGAGGGCGAGGAGCAGATTGAACGTGACGTCGCCCTGGGCACGGTGGTAGTGCGCGGCGACGAGCAGCGCCACCAGGATCGCGCTTTCCACGCTCACCAGCGTGATCAAGGACTCGCGCCGCGTTCGGGTTATGGCGATCGTGTAGAGCGGTAAGGCGAGCAGCGGCGCTGGGGCGAGCGTGTGGCCGAGCACGGTGGTCGCGACGGTGGCGCCTCCGACGAGGATCATGGCCGACATCGGTGCGATGCGCCGCCACGCCAGTGGAATGGCGGCGACGAGGAAGATCGAGCCGAGGACCCACCGGTTCGTTCCTGGCGGGCCGACGTGTTTCGCGTGGGGCAAGACGAAGAAGTGCACGACGAAGACGGTCGCAGTGAAGGCCGCGACCGCGATGTCGATGCCAACCCACTGGCGCGGCGATATTCGCTCGAGCCACGGCGCACCGGCCACGTCTTCGGCGCCGCTCATCTGAGTCACGGTCAGACGATATCGACTCGAGGTGCGCGGCGCCTCCATCGCGAGGTGCAGTGGCCGTCAGTCGCACGGATGACGAGTACGAGCGACGGTGAGATCATCCTCGAGGATGAGTCAGATTGGGCCCCGCGGCCGAGTTGTACCGACTTGTGGCCCGACACACTGGATGGATCCTGGTGGAGCTCGACGAGGAGGAGAGACGTGATCGACGTACGGGGCGTGACCAAACGCTTCAAAGACAACGTGGCGGTAGACGACCTGAACTTCGAAGTGCCGACTGGTGTCGTCACGGGGTTCCTCGGACCGAACGGTTCGGGAAAATCGACGACGATGCGGATCATCATGGGCCTGGATCACGCCGACCAGGGCGAGGCGGTGATCAATGGCACGCCCTATTCCAAGTTGGCCCAGCCGCTTCGCGAGGTGGGCGCGCTGCTCGAGGCCAAGGCGATCCACCCGGGCCGAACGGCCTTTAACCACCTGTGGTTCCTCGCTCAGTCCAACGGGATCCCTCGACGCCGCGTCCACGACGTGATCGAGCTCGTCGGACTAGACCAGGTCGCCAATCGGCGCGTGGGCAAGTTTTCCCTCGGCATGGGCCAACGACTGGGCATCGCCGCCGCCCTGCTCGGCGACCCGGGGACGTTGCTCTTCGACGAGCCGATCAACGGTCTGGACCCCGAGGGAATCCTCTGGGTTCGCAACTTGTTGAAGGGACTGGCGAGCGAGGGCCGGACGGTGTTCGTCTCCAGTCATCTGATGAGCGAGATGGCCCTCACGGCCGACCACCTGGTCGTGATCGGCCGTGGTCGACTCATCTCGACGGGTTCGGTGGGCGATTTCATCGCCACCAACGCGGGTCAGTACGTGCGCGTACGGACCCCGCGCCCCGACGAGCTCGAGGGACTGCTCGAGGCCCAGGGTGCCCAGATCCGTCGCGAGGGCGATGGGTCGCTCTCGGTGAGCAACCTGTCCGCTGAGCAGATCGGCATCACCAGTGGCAACGCGGGCATCTTCCTCTACGAGCTCTCACCCCAGTCGGCGTCCCTGGAAGACGCCTTCATGGAGATGACCCGCGACAGTGTCGAGTACCACGGCCACCGCCTCGACGGCGCCACGGCCACCACGAATGGAAAGTAAATGGCGATGAACACCTCTTCTGCAACGGTCTGGTCGAGCACGCTTGCGACGACCCGACCCCAACGAACCTCGGGACTCGTGCGGGCCGAATGGACCAAGATGCGCACGGTCCGCTCGACGGTGTGGACGCTGCTCGCGATGGCCGTCATCACGCTGGGCATCGCGGCGCTCGCGGCATCCACCATCGCGAGTCGGTGGAACACGTTCTCCGTCGTGAGACGACTCACGTTCGACCCGACGAGCATGTCGCTGCGTGGGCTGCTGTTCAGTCAGCTGATCATCGGCGTACTCGGGGTTCTGGTCATGAGCGCCGAGTACGGCACGGGCACGATCCGCGCCACACTCGCGGCCGAGCCGCGTCGCGCGCGCGTACTCATAGCCAAGAGTGCCGTGTTCTTCGTCCTGGCCGCGGTAGTGGGCGAGGTGCTCGCCTTCGGCGGCTTCCTGATCGGCCAGTCCCTGCTCACGAGTCCTGTGCCCCACGCCACGCTCACCCAGCCCGGCGTGCTTCGTGCCGTCACGGGTGGCGGCCTCGTCATCGCCGTGCTCGGACTCTTCGCCCTGGGGCTCGCGACGATCATCCGCCACTCGGCGGGGGCCATTACCGCCTACGTCGGCGTGCTGCTGGTGGTCCCGATCATCCTGCAGACGCTGCCGTCGTCCTTCAGCCAGCCGATCCTCAAGTTCATGCCCTTCACGATCAGCAACGCCATGACCTCGGTTGCGTCACAGGGGTCGAGCGCCTTCAGTCCGTGGGTGGGGTTCGCGATCCTCGTCGGCTACGCGATCGTCTCCTTGGCCATCGGGGGCTGGCTCCTCGCCAAACGAGACGCCTAACCAGGCGTCAACGCCGCCACCCGGCGCCGTCGCAGCGATGAGTAGGCTGCCTCGTCGGAGGCGCCACGTGTCGATTCCTGAACTGTTCAACCTGACTGGCCGTACCGCCATCGTCACCGGCGCGGGTGACGAGAACGGCATCGGCTTTGCCACCGCGCGCCTGCTCGCCGACCTTGGCGCCACGGTGGTAGTCACATCGACGAGCGCGAGGATCGAGGAGCGAGTCCGCCAACTCGGCGCCGATCGCGCCACCGGCGTCGTCGGCGACCTCACTGAGGTGGGTACGGCCACGCGCCTGGTCGAGACCGCGCTGGCACGCTTCGGGGCACTGCACGTCGTGGTGCACAACGCCGGCATGACCTCGGTAACCCATCCGACGCAGGTGAACGGCGCCATCGAGTCGATCGAGTACGCGGGCTGGCGCAGCGGGATCGCGCGCAATCTCGACACCGCCTACCTCGTCGCCCGCGCCGTGCTGCCCGAGCTCACGGGTGGCGGGTGGGGGCGATTCATCATGGTTTCGAGCGTGTCCGGCCCGGTCATGGCAATGCGACACGAGCCCGTCTACGCCGCCGCCAAGGCGGGCATGGTCGGTCTCGCGCGCGCCCTGGCGGTTGACGTCGCGCAGTACGGCGTCACGGTGAACGCCGTGGCGCCGGGATGGATCAAGACGGGTTCCCAGACGCCGCACGAGGCGGCCCAGGGCGAGGTGACACCGCTGGGGCGCAGCGCCCGACCCGACGAGGTGGCCGCGGCGATTGCGTGGCTCGCGACTCCCGGCGCGTCCTACGTGACGGGACAGTGTCTGGTCGTCGACGGCGGTAATTCCATCGCCGAAGAGCGCCGGTAGTCAGCGCTCCACGTCGTCGGCGAGTTCGGCGAGCGACTCGACGCCGGCGATGCCGCGGCGAAGTCGGCGACGGAGCCCGAGTGCGTACCAGATGAACGCGAGCACGGCCGCCATCGCCAGGAACTGGTCGGCCCCGTTGAACACGGACGAAAGGGTCAGCATGGCGAGCACGGCCGCGGTCCAGATCAGCACGGCGCCGATGACGGGCTTGGCGAAGCGCCCCAGCGAGAACGCGCCGGGAAAGGCGTCAATCGCCCGACGTTTGACCGCGTAGGCGACGGTGATCGCGAGGTAGATCAGGTACGGGATGATCGCGGTTGCGCCGACGAGCGTGCCGAAGGAGTTCGGTTGGGTGTAGCCGTAGACGAGGATCGCGGTGTCGATGACACCGAGCACGAGCAACGCCGTGATCGGCGTCTGGGTGTGGCGATCGACGCGTCGCAGGTGGGTCGAGGCGGGGAGCATGTTGTCACGGGCCATCGAGTACGCCAGTCGCGACTGCGCGCCGGCACCCACGACCGCGATCGCGAACATCGAGAAGATGACGAAGGCGATGAAGACCTTGACGAGCCACGGCGGCAGCCAGAACTCGGCGATCGTGAGCAACGGCAGTGGCGCGTGCTCGACGATCCGCAAGTTGGGGATCGCCAGGGTGAAGCCAATCAGGGTGACCATGCCGAGCACCGCGGAGGTCACGAGTCCCGCGATGATCGCGCGCGGTACCGAGTGGCGAGGGTCGACCGCGTCCTCACTCATGTCTGCCGCCAACTCAAAACCGATGAGTGTAAAGGCGCCGAGCATGCCGGCGAGGGCGAACGAGTAGGGGATGGGGCTCGAGGTCACGCGCGTGGTGCTGGTCAGGAGCGAGACGCCATAGGGCGTGTGCTTCACCTTCAGCCCCCAGAGGACGATCAGCAGCACACTGAAGACCAGGGTTCCGAGGATTTCGGTGAAGACCGCGACGTTGTTGACCCGCGCCGAGAACTGCACGCTGATGATGTTGGCGACCGTGGCGATGACCATGAAGATGATCGACACCGCGAGATTGAGGTGTGGATGGGTCGTCGCGTTGATCCCGAACTCGCTCAACAACAGCGGGCTCGCCGCCACCAGCAGAATCGCGCCGCCACCGACGGCCATGTAGAGCAGGCCCGCGAACC
>JAKAFH010000007.1 GCA_021818025.1 Actinomycetes bacterium
CCGCCGAATCGACTGGTGTAATGCGGGTTGCGTCATTTGACCGCTCAATCGACCGCGTCAAAACCATCACACGCGTCGAGCCATAAGCTGCTTGAGCCCGCCTCTAGGAGACTAGACCCCGAGTGGGCGCTGAGGGACTCGAACCCCCGGCCTGCTGAGTGTAAATCAGCTGCTCTAACCAGCTGAGCTAAGCGCCCGAAGTCACCAGCCTAAACCAGCCGCCACCCACTAACCTCCCCTGTCCGCCAAGGCGTAGTTTGGGGATAGACCGAGATCAGGCGAAACGAAGCTGGTGGCGGAAGTGGGGTCATGGTGACCATCTCCAATTTGTCGGCCCGAGAATTCGTGGGTGACGTGATCGGGCGCGAGACCAGTCAGATGCTGCGCCACACACCGGTTGCCCGTCTCGGGACCGATCCGGAGGGAGTGCACCAACTCCGAGTCGCGTCACGCCGACTTCGCTCCGAGCTTCGCCTGCTGCAGCCGATGCTCGAGCCCCCGTGGTACGCGACGACGATGAAGGAGTTGGCCTGGCTGGGACACACGCTGGGCGGATTCCGGGACAGCGATGTCCTAATCGCACTGCTCAAGGAGTTCGCAACGGCAGATCAGAGTCTCGATCGCGCGGTCATCGATCGCGCGATGAATGACCGACGAGCACTTCAGGGAAAGATCGTGCGGACCCTCAGCCGCGAGCGATACGCGTTGCTCATCGCCGACCTCGCCCGAAGCGTCGTGCGTCCGCCCCTGCGCCGGGCAAACCTCGGACCTCGTACGGTGGTCACGTCTCAGCTCATCGGATCGTGGGACGCCCTTCGCACCGCCTCCCAGGAAGTGAACGGCACCGAGACAGCCCTCCACCAAATCCGGATCCTCGCGAAGCGAGCCCGCTACGCGACCGAGATCGCCGCCCCTTTCCTCGGTGACGGCGCCCACACCATCGTCGAGCGATTGGTGGCGATCCAGGACTCACTTGGCCACCAACGCGATCTCACGGCAGTGCGAGAGTTCGTGACCGCGTGGTACGGCTCACCGGAGGCCGCGCGCGGCGTGGACCCCGTCGACGCGAGCGAGGCGTGGCTGCAAACCGTTGACGCCGCCGGGCATATCAGCCCCGACTCGTGGCGCGAGCCACTCGCCGAAGCGATGGTCTTGATCGACGACTTGGACGTCCACCAATCACAGCGGCCCGATCTGCACCAACTCCCCTAGGAGACGTTCAGTCGCGGCGATGATCGGTCGTCGAACGACGGCCCCATCGGTCACCAGCTCCTCGCCTCGGTAGTCCGCGTCGACCGCGCCAGCCTCGCGAGCGATCAAGAGGCCGGCCAGGTAGTCCCAGGGATTGAGGGTCGACCGTTGCGCGACACCGTAGGCGTCGAGCGATCCATCGGCCACGAGGCAGATCTCGAGGCTCGCCGCGCCCAGAGCCCGGAACTGCGCCCAGCCCGCGTGATGGTCGGGCAGTCCCGAGAACGCAACGACGGCCTCGCCCAGCCGATCACAGCCGCTGGTGCCAATCGCCTGGCCGTCACGAGTGGCTCCCGCGCCACGCTCGGCCTCGTAGGCGGTGCCGGTTGCGTGATTGACCACGTAGCCGGCGACGAGCTCGCCGTCTCGCAGTGCCGCAAGGCTGGTCGTGTAGAACGGCACGCCGCGATCGCAGTTCGTCGAGCCGTCGATCGGGTCGACGACCACGGTGTACGGCCCCGAGCCCGTCACACCAGACTCTTCGCTGACCACGCGAAGTCCGGCGCCACCGAGTACCCGCCGCGCGACCTCGTCGGCGACCACGTCGAGGTGGTACTGCGTCTCTCGAAGACCCGAGTAGCCGCGTCCGCGGTGCGCCTCGATCGACCGGCCGATCTCGTCGGCGCACACGCGAAGGTTGGCAAGGAGGTCACGCATCACTTCCACCGTATCGGGGTGTGGTCGGGGTTTCGGACCAGTCGACGTTCACCCGAGGGCCCGTACACTTTCGTGCGGCCCTTCCCGACTCGTCGGGACCTGAGACGACTGGAGACATGGATGACCCGGACTCGAGCGCGGCGCCATACGCGTCGCCTCGGGGCCGTCGTGTCATTCGTGCTCGTCGCGACCGCGCTCGTCGGCGTCGGCCCGGGCAGCCCCACTGGCGCGGCGAGCCCGCGTCTGCCCGTGGCCGCCGGCGTCATCCGACCCGCGGCTCGATGCCCGTGGGTCCAGCAGTCGCTACGTCATCGCGCGTCGGCGTCGACGCTCGCCGATGAGGTCGTGGCCCGCATGACCCTCGCCCAGAAGGTGAGCTTCATCGCCCTCTCCACCTATCCCCCGCTCGAGAACGCCAACGTCGGCATTCCCAACCTCTGCATCCCACCCCTGACGCTGACCGATGGACCCAATGGCGTCGCCAACGGGCTGCAGTTCGTCACCCAGCTGCCGGCCGCGATCGGCGTCGGCGCCACGTTCGATCCGTCGCTCGCCGGCGCGGTCGCCGGAGTCCTAGCCAGCGAGGCTCGCGCCAAGGGCATTGACGGCGTGCAGGCGCCCAATCTCAACCTGGCGCGCGTTCCCCTAAGCGGGCGGATCTTCGAAACCTACGGCGAGGATCCGGAGCTCTCAGCGGTCTTGGGCGTAGCCGCCATTCGCGCCATCCAGTCCCGCGGCGAGATCGCCGACGCGAAGCACTTCACCGCCTACACCCAGGAGACCGCGCGGGCGCGTCTCAATCAGCAAGTGTCGGCGCGTGCGTTGGCCGAGATCTACAACGCCCCCTTCGAGGCAGCCGTACGCCAGGCCCACGTGGCATCGCTCATGTGCTCCTACGGGTCGCTCAATGGCGTCAATACCTGTTCGAATCCCTACGTCTATCGCACGCTGCACCAGTGGGGATTCACCGGATTCGTCCGATCGGACCTCGGCGCGGTCCCCGATCCAGTCGCCGCCCTGCGCGCCGGGATCGCCATGCTCAAGCCCATCTCGACCGCCGGTTTGATCGGGGCGGTCCTGCACCACCGGCTCGCCATGCGAGCCCTCGATCGAGCGGTCCATTCCGTCCTCGTTCCCATGTTCGCGCTCGGTCTCGTGGCCCATCCGCTGCGACTCGAGCTGGGCGCGCACGTCTCGACCCCGAGCCACGTCGCCGTCGCCCTGCGGGCCGCTGAGAGCAGCATCGTGTTGTTGAAGAATCACCGTCGGATCCTCCCGCTGCCGGGGACCACGCGGTCCATCGCCGTCATCGGGCTCGCGGGCAACCAGGATCCGATGAGCGCCGGCGGTGGGAGTGCCGCGGTCGTCGCCAGCAACGTCGTCACCCCACTCGCCGCGCTTCGCCACGCGATGGCGGGACGCGTCCGACTCACCTACGCCCCGGGCGACATCTACATTCCCAACGTCAAGTCACGCCGCGACATCGTTATCGAGTCGGGTACGCCACTCAAGCTGATCACCCGGTTCAGCCAGGTTGGTGAGCCGGGCAAGGCCGACATTGGAATCGATCGCGGCGGCAATGTCACGCCGAGCGTCGCTACCGCCGCGACCCCGGGCACGGGTGACAACTGGATGACCTCACAGGTGCGGTTCAGGGCCAAGCGAACGGGCATCTACGACGTGGCGTTCCGCCAGTTCGGCGACACCTGGGTGTACATCAACGGTCGGCTCCTCATCGCGTCACGCGGGTTGCACTCGCCGGACTTGATCACCACCGCCGTGCGATTGCTGTCCGGTCGTGACTACACGCTGCGCGTCACCTGGTTCGACATCCGCGACCATCCGGCGCCGACCTTCGACCTGGTGGATGCCTCGCCGGCGATCGCCAAGGCGGTCCGCCTCGCGCGTCGCGCGCAGTACGCCATCGTGTTCGCCAGCGCGCCCACTTCCGAGGGGGCCGACCGGCCCAACCTCAACCTCCCCGGTGATCAGAACTCGCTGATCCAAGCCGTCGCCGCGGCGAACCGCCACACCATCGTCGTGCTCGAGACCGGTGGCGCCGTCGCGATGCCTTGGATCGGCCGCGTCGCCGCGGTGCTCGAGGCGTGGTTCCCGGGACAGGTGGATGGCGCGGCGATCGCCCCCGTACTCACCGGCGCGGTCGATCCGTCGGGCCACCTTCCGCTGACGTTCCCCACCGCTGCGGAGTTCGCGGCGAGCGCATCGCCGCATCTGTACCCCGGCGTCGATGGAACGGTCTCGTTCAGCCCCGGCCTGCAAATGGGCTACCGCTGGTACCAGGCCAACAACGTGCGCCCCCTGTTTCCCTTCGGCTTCGGCCTCTCCTACACCACGTTCGCCCTGGGCCACGCCCGCCTGCGCCGAACGGGCACCGGCGTCAGCGTGACACTGCGTGTCGCGAACACGGGCCATCGCACGGGCGCGGCCGTCATCCAGCTCTACGTGGCCTACCCCGCGGGCGCCGGCGAACCTCCCCATCAGCTCCGAGCGTTCTCCCGGGTCCTGCTGCGAGCGGGTGAGACGACGCGCGTCACCATGGCCGTGGATCGACGGGGCTTTTCGATCTATCGGCACGGTTCGTTCACCGTGGTGCCCGGCACCTATCACCTCGACATCGGCCAGTCGTCAGCCAACCTCCCGATTCGACTGTCCGCGCGCCTGTAGGTTCGCCAGACGATGCGACACCTCCCACGGCGACGACTAATCTCGTAGTGATGGCCGCAATCGACGTTGCCGGGTTCGTAGCCGATCTCAAGGACCACGCGGTCACCCACGGGTTCCACGTGCACGATGAACGCCACTTCGTCGAGACCTACTCGCTGCGCCAGGCCTGGGAGGTGGACCTGCACCCCGAGGACGGCTGCGGCGGGCCGGTCGACCTGCACGTCGAGCTCGACGTCGATCCGCGGACCCTGCTCGCCTTCGAGGACGCCGTGATGGGCCTGCCCGATGACGTCGATCCGCCTGACGAATTCCACTTCCCCTTGATCCTCACCTGGAGTCTGCCTCCGATGCCTCACGGGCCGGATCTGCTGCGCCTAGCCATCGACCTCGCCCCGATCGGCGGTGTCGACATGCCCCTCGAGGTCACCGCGACCGACACCTTCGCGTCGCCCACCGAGTCAAGCGAGCGACGCATCGCCATCGTCGCGCGCCGCGCGATCTCGCTCAGTCAGGTAGCCAAGGGCGAGGACCCGCTCTGTGACGTCTTCGAGCACGGGCGCAGGGTCAGTGACGTCCTGCTCCAAGCCGCGGACTCGTGGCTCGCCTGATTCGGCGCCTGGCTCCCCTCGTCCTGTTCGCCACGTCGGCGCTCGCGCTGAGTTCATGCGGCACGTCCGGCGCCGTCACTCAAGCCCGAATCGCCTGCCGCTACGTGGACCAGTCCCTGACCATCTACCGCCAGAGCACCCAACCGGGCGTCGGCGCGTCCACGCGGGTGAGTCAGCAGGCGCGCGCACTCGCCCTGCTGTTGCGCGCCACGCCCTACGCCGCGTCGGCGACCTCAATCGACGGCGGCTGGAATCCGCTGATGACCACCATCAACGAGGCCGAACGCGTTCCCATCGTCGATTTGATCCCGTCGCTCACGCACCTGTGCCGAATCGCCCAGTCGGCCACGCCGTACCTCTAGCGCCGCCACCGATCCCGGCGCCGGCACCCGGGAGGCGCGCCTAGTCGTTGAATCGCTCGTAGAGCCACTCGAGGGAGTTCTCGTCGAGCATCGCGTCTTCCCATCCCTCGAGCTGGTCCTCGAGGGCGCCGAGCGAACCGACCGTCCCGATGACTACGACCGTCAAGCCACTCACCGGCTCGTCGGCGACGAGGAAGTCGCCGAAGATGTCCTCACTCACCGTCGCCTCCGGGCCGATCATCAGGTAGAGCTCCCCGGTCGCCTCGACCCACGACAAGCGATAGGTGTTACCCGTGGCGTCGCTCCACTCGTCGCCGAACTCGAACTCCGCGCTCTCACGTCGGGCCTCGTTCTGCTGGTAGAAGGCTTCGATGTCCATGGCCGCAGCCTACGTCGTGTATGTGCGCACCGCTATGCGCGCCGATTGGCACGATGCGGGTCATGAAAACTGGCACGTCGCGAGTCACCCGACTGTGCGCGCTTCACCGTGCACACCCCGGTGGACTTCGTCCTATGACACCCACCTATGACGTACTCACCCACCTGCGCACCGATTGGCACCACGTCGCGCACCGACCCGCGTCGGTCGCGGCGTTCGCCCGCCTGCGTGATCGACACGTCGACGCGCCGCTGCGCGGGATCGAGGACCTCGGCGACCTCGTTGACGCACTCGAGGCGCGCTCCGGTCGACCCGTGCTGGAGCGAGCTCAACTCGTCCAGGTCATGCTCCAAGAGGCTGGGGACGCCGACGTGCGCCGCGCACTGCTCCAGACCCTCCTGCCGGGCATCGTGAGCGTCTGTCGCCAGTTGCGTTTCGGCGCCGGCGTCGTCGCTGAACCAAGCGAGACAGTTGGCTCGGCGATCGCGCTGGCGAGTGAGCTCTTGGTTGAATGGGCGGGCCAGTCTCGCGCGTACGCGGCACCCGACATCCTCTCAGCGCTTCGCGGGCGTCTGCGGCGTTGGCTGTTAAAGGAAAAGGCCGCGGTGCGAACCGCGGGCGGCCTCGACGATGACGTCGCGGCCCCGACGGCGTCCTCGCTCGAACATCGTCTCGCGGCGCATCGCGGCGGACCCCACGATCGACTGGCACGACTGACGTACGCGCGCGTCTACGAAGGACGGTCGTGGCGCGACCTCGCCGCGGCCGATCACTCGGCACCGCAATCGCTGCAGAACGAACTTCAACGCTTCGCCTACCGGTTCCTCGTGTGAGCCGCGATGACCGCACCCAGTTTGGCGACAGCACCCACGCGTCAGTACCGTGGTTTCATGATGCTTCGCGTGACGTCGCTTCGAGCGGCGCACCTCGTCCTCTGGTCGAGTCCGATCTTGTTGCTCGTCCTCGTCTTCACGGTCTCGAGTCCACCGACTACCACGGCGCACGCTCGAGTCACGACCCCACGCTCGGCATCGACGCTGCGCTCGACGACGACGACCACGACCGCGGCGACGATGCCGTCGACCAGTGGTCGGGCGAGTGGCCCTACGCCGACGGCTCCGCTGTCGCGCCGAGCGCTCGCGATCGCGACGCCCGGCGCGCCATCGCCAACGACGACCGTCGCGACCGCGCCGCCAGCCGACTCATCGCTGGTCGCCAACGCCGTGAGCGGCGCGCTCGTCGGCGACCTCTCGTCGAGCGGAGCCACCGAGGACGTTCCCATACAGGGTCCCGGGAGCTGGCTCATCGAGTCGAGCGCGCCGATGCTCGCGCAGCTGTTCTGCCCGGGTTGGACCGAGTCCGTGAGCACGACCGTCACCATCAACTCGCTGACGACCTGTCGGATTCACCTGATCAACTGGTCGAACGCTCCCCTTCGCTGGCAGATCGTTCCCACCCCGTGAGACGCTTCGCAGCGGGACCGCTCCACGGCGTCGCCCTCGGCGTCTACTTCCTGCTGACCCCCTACGTCATCGTGACACGATGGTCGGCCATCCAGCGAGCCGACACCGCCGTGGTTCGAACACTGCTGGTCGCGCTCGCGCTCTTCTGGCTCGTCTTCGTCGTTCAACTCGTTCGCAACGTCGGCCAGTTGCGACACGGCGCCGTACTGGGACTGGGAGGGACGGCCTGGCTCGCGGGCCTGATCGTGGCCGCGCTCGCTCTCGGCCCCTCGCCATCTGCTCCGATCCACGTCCGACCAACGGGGCCCGAGGCGGTCGCGACGACGGTGACCCGTCATGCGCCGTCGCCGCACCCGACGCCGATCGACGCCACCGGAGCACTGCCCCTGGCGCTGATGGCCAAACGGCGGCTGGACCACTCGCGGTTCGAGCAGACCGATGACGATGACATCGATGAGCTGATCGCCATGCTGCGCGGCGCCGACCCGTCACTCGTCGGCCAACTGCGCCGGATCATCGGGACGCGACGCGACGGTGTCCTTCGGGTTGCTCGTGACTACGCCTACGCCGCACCCGCGCTCGATGACGCGCCCGTCGTCGCCTGCGTCGTGGACGACGACGCCAGCGAGCCGCTCGTCTCCTTCGCACGCGAGGGTGGAACGCTTCGCGTCCCAGCCCACTGGACGAGGGACCATCTCGTCGCGAACATGGTCGGTCTGCACGACGGCGGGCGCATCGTCGCAACCGACGTCGACTACGACTTCCTGCGCGCGCTCGCCATCCGTTCGGTGCGCCGCCACCTCGTCGTCTACCTCGGTGACCCCTCGCTGCTCGACGACGTGCTGCGCGCGTGCGCCGTGACCATCGATCGATCAGGGGACGTTTCGGAGAACGAGCCCACACGGGCCGCGGCGTCCTTCGCCGGCTTCGCCCAGGACGAGGCACCCGGCGACGACTCCGGCGTCTTCGTGGCGTTGCTGCGATCCGACCCAGTCATCCACGGACTCCTGACGCCGTTCACGCCGTCACTGCGCCGGCGCAGCATCGAGATGGTCGCCTACGCCGCGCTGCACCGCGGCGAGGCCATCAGCGGCGACCGGCTCCGATCGCGTGTGCTCGTGCACGCCGATGTCGACGCGTCCCTGCGCACGCTCGCCAATACCGCGACCAGCGTTCGGCGCAGTCTCGGCACAGACGCCGATGGCCCCCGGCTCCACCCCGTCTCGGCCGACGGCCTCTACCGCATCCACGGCGTCACCAGTGACGTCGGTCGACTGCACGACCTCGTGCGAGACGCCCGCCGACGCTCGAACGTCGATGCGGCACCGCTGCTCATCCAGGCGCTCAGCCTCGTGCGCGGTGAGCCGCTCGCCGGCGTGCGCCACGGCTTCGAGTGGTTCACGATCGAGGGCCACCTGGCGCGGCTCCAGCGCGACGGCGAGTGGGCGGCCCTCGCCCTGCACGAGGCAGCCCTCGCGGCGGGCGACGTCGAGCGCGCCTACTGGGCGATCGAGCGGGGTCGACTCCTCGACCCGTTCAACGACGTCCTGACCGACGCGCTCGCGCGTGTGCCGCGGCTACGCGAGTTTGGCGGCGATCGTACCGGCACTGCGTAGGACGAGTCCGTCGGCGCCGGCTGCGCTGTAGCGATGCGCTGGGCGCTCGCGGGCCTCGGCCACCAGGTCGGCGAGCAACTGGCCAAAGGGCACGACCGGCTCGACGAAGAGGTGCTTGGCGAGTGATCCCGGGATCGTGTTGATCTCGTTGAGGTACACCTCGGCGTCGTTGGCGAGGAAGTCGATCCGCGCCACGCCACGCACCGACGCGATCGCGGCCACGGCGCGCGCGACCTCGACGATCCGCTCGGCCTGGCCCGGGGCCAGCACCGCCGGGATCTCCCGGGGGGCCGACACCATGCCGTCACCGCCCACGTACTTGTCCCGGTAGTCGAGGATCTCAGCGTTCACCGCCCGTCGCAGGGGTCGCTCGATCGCCGACAGGGAGAGCGACGGATAGCTGCGCACCGCGATCTGCACGTCCACCAGGTCGGCGCGGAAGGGTTCGACGACACAGCCGAGCGCGAAGTGGCTGTTGGCGCGAAGCCGGGCCAGGGCGGTCTCGAGATCGCCGACGACATCGATCCCGATCGAGGAGCCGCCGAAGCGGGGCTTGAGGATGTAGGGGCCGTCAAAGGGCAGGGTCGTCGTCGCGTCGCTCAGCAGGATCCGCGGCAGCGTCGGCAGTCCGGCGGCCGCGGCGACGGCGCCGAAGGACCACTTGTCCATCCCGAGCGCCGCACCGGCCACCGTCGGACCGGTGTAGGCGATGCCCGCAAGGTCGAGGACGGCCTGGAGGGTTCCGTCCTCGCCTGGCCCGCCGTGGGTCGCGAGCACCGCGACGTCGACGTCGAGGCGGCGATCCTTGCCCAGGCGGCCGCCCGACGCGAAGAAGCCGCCGCCGTCGCCGACCCGCAGGGTGAGCGCGGAGGCGCCGCGCGGCACGCCGTCAATGAACGCCTCGGCCTCGACGTCGCCGTTCACCTGGTAGAAGTCACCGGTCTTGGTCCAGTAGATCCCCGTGGCGCCCTTGTCGCTGCGGCGCAACTCACGCAGCGCCTGGAGCCCCGTCAGGATCGACACGTCGTGCTCGGGCGACGGCCCGCCGTAAATCACACCACTGGTCACCGCTCACCTCGTTCCTAGACCGACTATCAAGGGTAGTTGTCGGGCAGGTCGTTGAGATACAGCACCGCGTCCCCGACGGTCAGGGTTTCGCGAACCCACGCCACCGCCTGCTCGCGCCGATCGAAGCGTCGCGGCGGCTGCTCGTAGCCCGTCGCCAGCGCCAGCGCATTGGTTCGCCCGACGACGACGAGTTCGACGCCGAGGGTGCGGGCACGACGCGCCAGGGCCAGATTCTGGCCGTACTGGTCGCGTCCGAGTTCGACCATCCCGGGTGTCACGAGCACCCGCCGACCCGCGACGTCCAGGCCGACGAGCACGTTGAGTGCCGCGGCCGCACTCGCGGGGTTCGCGTTAAAGGTGTCATCGATCACGAGCACGCCCGAAGGCGCCGCCACGACGTTCGCTCGATTCACGACCGGTGTCACGCCACCGATACGCCCGAGGACTCGTCGCGCGTCTTGGCCGAGCTCGATGGCCGCGGCGATCGCCACGGCCAGATTGCTCGGCTGAACGCCGACGATGACCGGGTGCGTGGACGCCTCCAGTCCCGCAACCTCGACGCGCCACTGCGCGCCCTCGGGCGCCACGCGCACCTGGGCGTCCGGGGACGTCGACCCCGCGCGCACGACCCGCTTGCCTGACGTTTCGAGGCGCTCGACCCACCGCCGGAGCCGCTCGTCGTCCACGTTGAGCACGACCACCGACGCCCGTTCGGTGATCTCGAACTTGGCCGCGTCGATCACCTCGAGTGACCCCATCCGCTCGAGGTGCACCGGTCCGATCGCGGTGACCGCCGCGATCGTCGGTGGACACCAATCGCACATCGCTCGAATCTCGCCCGGGCCGAAGGTACCCATCTCGGCGATGAACACCGACGTGCCGTCGGCGAGGTTCTCGTTGATGGCTCGCGACAGACCCGCCCGGTTGTTGAAGCTGCGTGGCGTAGCGACGACGGAGCCGTCCATGAGCTGGGCCAGGTGATTCTTCGTCGAGGTCTTGCCGTAGGAGCCAGTAATCCCCACGACCGTCGGCGCCACGCGCGCCAGGCGTTCGCGCGCCCGATCGACGAACTCGCGCGCGCGCCGATCCTCGTAGGGAGTCAGGATCCTCGTTGCGAGGTCGAGCAGCACGGGCACGGCCCACACGACGATGACGGCTCCGAGCCACGGTTCGGGCGTTAGCGCGCCGAGCAGCCCGATCGCGACGGCCATCGCGCTCGCCACCACCGCGATCGTCGTCGAGCGCCGCGTCCAGTGCAACGCGCTGGTGCGACCGCGCAGCGAGAGTCCCGTCGGGCACAGCCAGCCGTAGAGGATCGAGTCGATGACCAGGATCAGCGGGCTCGCGAGCACGAACCCGACGACGAGTCCGAGGAACAGCACGTGACTGAGCGTGAGTGGGCGACGCAGGTTGCGCTGCGCGGGTGCCGAGGCGCGAGCCACCTGCGGCGACGTCCATCGACCGAGAAATCGCGCGAGCGACGACGCGACGTAGTGTTCGCGCTGGAGCACCCGCAGCCACCGGACCAGCTGGGCGCCGTACGCACTCACCACCGCCACGGCGGCCACCACGTCAATCGCGATCCTCATCGCGCCACCTCAACGATGAGATCGGTGAGCGCATCGGCCGCCTCGAGGGGCACGAGATGTCCCACGCCCGCCAGCACGCGCAGGCGCCGCCCGTCAGGGTCGGGAACGCGTAGGAGCGCGTTGGCGCGCTCGGCGACCGAGACGGGCACCACCGTGTCCAACTCGCCCCAGAGCAGAGCGACCGGCACCTCGATACGGACGAGTTCGTCCTCGTAGCCCTCGGCCACGGTCGCGACGAGGACGTCACGGATCACGCCCGTCGCCGCTCGATAGTCGGACGAACCGTACTTATGCCGAGCTGCCTCCAGTCGTTCGTCAGACAGCCAGCCGCGCCGGTGCATCCACCGGATCGCTCGGTATGGACGCGGCGAGCGCACGGCGACCCGGTCACGCAGGAGCGGGGTCCCGCTCAGGATCACCGTGGTCACCAGTTCGGGGTGCTCGGCCGCGATCACCGTCGCGATCCGGCCCCCGAAGGAGTGGCCCACCACGAGCACCGGCCGGCCGAGCTCGGCCAGGACCGGTGCGACGAGCGACGCGTAGTACCGCGCGCCACCCGCGACCGATGGGGGTGGTGAGGATCCGAACCCGGGGAGGTCGAGGGCCAAGGAGGCGCGCCCACGGCGCGCGAGCGCCGCTTGGACGGCCGCGAAATCGCGGCCCCTTCGGGCCCAGCCGTGCAGGAGCACCACGTCGAGGGGGCCCTCTCCGGCGATGTCACCGAACATGGTTCCGTCGCCGAAGGTCCGCAGCACCCCCCAAGGTTACCGACGCGGCGCGCCGTGACGGCAATGACCGATAGCGTCGGAACGTGAGCGACGGCGCCGAGTTCTCGACCGACCTGCTGGTCGGTCTCACCCCCGAACAGCGCGAAGCGGTCACCTCGAGCGCTCGACGCCTGCTCGTTCGCGCCACGGCCGGTTCGGGCAAGACCCACGTGCTGACCCTTCGCATTCAACGTCGGATCGCCGAGGGTGACTACAACCCTGACCAGGTACTAGCCATGACGTTCACCCGCAAGGCGGGTGACGAGTTGCGCCGCCGCCTCTACGCCGCCGGCATCAGCGACGTGCGCGCCGGCACGTTCCATCGCGCCGCCCTGACGTTGGTGAACCAGCACCGGCGTGACAGCGGTCGGCCACCCGTCGTGCTCGAGACCTCGCGGCGACGTCTCGTGACCACCCTCGCGGCGCAACTCGCCGAGTCAGGGGTCGTGCGCCTCGACGACTGGCAGCTGCCCCGACTGGAGCTCGAGATCGGCTGGGCCCTCAGCCAGGGACTCAATGGCGGGACTTACCTGCGCCAGGCCCGACGCCACCATCGCGACGCGCCACTGCCCGTGGCGACCTTCGCCGACGTACTTGACCGCTACGTGGGACTGTGCCACAGCCGCGGTGTGCTCGACTTCGACCTGCTGCTGAGCGAGGCGATCGCGCTGCTGCGCAACGAGCCCGCTGTTCGCGCCGCCTTTCGACACCGTACGCCATCGCTCTACGTCGACGAGGCCCAAGACATGAATCCGCTGCAGTTCATGTTGCTACGCGAGATGGCCGGCGACGATCCCGATCTCTTCAGCGTCGGCGACCCAAACCAGTCCATCTACGGGTTCAACGGGGCTAACCCCCAACTACTCGGTGAGATCGTGAACACCTGGCCCGACACGGTGGTCCTCGATCTGACCCGCAACCATCGCTCGACCGCGCGCATCGTGGCGGTGGCCAACACCTTGCTCGAAGAGGGTGCCCGCGGCCTCGTTCCGGCTCGTGACGACGGACCCACGCCGATCGTTCGCGCCTACAACACCGACGAGGAGGAGGCCCGCCACGTCGCCACCTGGCTCGGCGTCAACCACCGTCCGGGCACCTCGTGGCGCTCGATGGCGGTGCTGGCGCGTACGAACGCCCAACTCGACCTGATCGCCGAAGCGCTCGAAGCGGCGTCGATTCCCGCCGAGCGTCGCGGGGCGGACCACTCGCCCGCTTCGGACCTGTTCGCGCCGGCCGAACACGGTCGGCGCGTCGAGCACGACGCGCTCGATGCGGTAGCGCTCTCGACGATCCACCGGGCCAAGGGACTCGAGTTCGAGCACGTCGCGGTCGTCGGTTGGGCCGAGGGCCTGCTGCCTCACTACAACGCGACCACCGAGATCCAGCTCGCCGAGGAGCAGCGCCTCGCCTACGTGGCCATCAGCCGCGCCGAGCTGTCCCTGCTTCTCACGTGGAGTCGCGGCCGCAACGACCCGCGCTACCCCGATCGCGTGCCGTCGCGCTACCTCGCACCCATCGAGCGCGTCATCGCCGCCATCAATCGTCGGGACGCCCCCCTGACCGGCGAGGCCCGAAGGGCGCGGTTGGCGGCCATTCGACGCGACCTCGCGGCGGCGACCGACGAAGTAGCGTGGCCCACTGATGGGCGATCCAGTACTTCGTGAGGCGCTGACCTCGCTGCTCGGCGACGGCGGAGTCACCTTCACGCCGCACCACAATCCCGACGACCTGCACGACGAGACACTGCATCCCGACCACGTCGAGCCCTTCGCGGTCACCTACCCGCGCTCGACCCAGGACGTCGCGGACATCGCGCGACTGGCCAGTCGCCACCAGGTGCCGATCACGCCGCGC
The DNA here is from genome assembly GCA_021818025.1 of Actinomycetes bacterium. Lineage (GTDB taxonomy): Bacteria > Actinomycetota > Acidimicrobiia > Acidimicrobiales > RAAP-2 > RAAP-2. The sequence continues at coordinate 14,300 of JAKAFH010000007.1, forward strand.
GGATCGGGCACCGGCCTCTCGGGTGGCGCCACGCCCGTCAAGGGCGGCGTCGTCGTCAGCTTCGCCAAGATGAACGAGATACTCGCCATCGACGAGCGCGACCACGTCGTGGTCGTCCAACCGGGGGTGACGTTGCGCGAGCTCAACGAAGCCCTCACACCCTTCGGACTGCGCTACCCCGTGTATCCCGGCGAGACCTCTGGCTCGTTGGGCGGCAACGTCAACACGAACGCCGGTGGCATGCGCGCCGTTCGCCACGGCGTCACGCGCCAGCACGTGCTCGGACTCGAACTCGTGCTCATCGACGGCACGGTGTTGCGCGTCGGCGGTCCGGTGATGAAGTCGTCCTCGGGCTACGACCTCACCCAATTGATCGTGGGTAGCGAGGGCACCCTCGCGCTTGTCACCGAGGTGACCCTGCGACTCGCGCCGCGCTTCGAGCACACCGCCACCGTCCTCGTGCCGTTCGCCGATCTGACCGAGGTCACCTCGATCGTGCCGCGCATCGTCGCGACCGGCCTCGAGCCATCGATCCTCGAGTACCTCGACCTGCTCACCATGGCGGCGATCGTGAAGGCGTCGAACCTTGAGCTCGGCGTCGCCCCCGACGTGGCTGAGCGCACGTCGGCCTACCTCGTCATCGTGCTCGAGACCCGCACCGCGTCCCAGCTCGAGAACGATCTCGCCGACCTCGCGAGTCTGGTCGATGCGGCCGGCGCCCTCGACGTCTACGTGCTGCCCGGCGGGGCCGCCGCCCGGCTGATCGAGGCCCGTGAGCGCGTCTTTTGGGTCTCCAAGGCCGCCGGTGCGAACGAGATCATCGACGTGGTCGTGCCCCGGTCGCGGGTTCCCGAGTTCCTCGAGCGCGCCCAGGTCCTCGGCGAGCGCTACGGGGCCTTTGTCGCGGGCTGCGGCCACGTCGGCGACGGTAACGTCCACCTGTCGATCTTCCAGAACGACGACGAGCGCCGCGAGGCGATGCTGCTCGAGCTGTTCGCCGCCGGTCTGGAACTCGGCGGCCAGATCTCGGGCGAGCACGGCATCGGTCGCGACAAGCAGGCCGCCTTCCTCGCCCTCAGCGATCCCAACGTGCTCGACCTGCAGCGCCGGCTGAAGCGGGCCTTTGACCCGTCGGGCCTGCTGAACCCCTTCCGCCACCTCGACGACCGGATCCGGCCGTGAACGGTGCGCGTTCGCTGCTCGCAACGATGGTCGCCAACGGCGTGACCACGGTCTTCGCGAACCCCGGTACGTCAGAGATGCACTTCGTCGCCGCGCTCGACGACGCCACCGACGTGCGCGCCGTGCTCTGTCTCTTCGAGGGCGTGGCGACGGGTGCCGCGGACGGCTACGCGCGCGTCACCGGGCGTCCCGCCGCCACGTTGCTGCACCTGGGTCCGGGGCTCGCCAACGGATGGGCCAACCTGCACAACGCGCGCCGCGCGCGCGTGCCGCTGCTCAACGTGATCGGCGACCACGCGACGTACCACGCCCGCTATGACGCGCCGCTGCAGAGCGACATCGCCGCCGTCGCGGGCGCGCTGGACGGCCCCGTGTTCAACCCCCAACGACCCGAGGACGTGGCGGCTGAGACGGCGCGCGCCATTGCCGGCGCCTATGGCCCGCCCGCGCGTGTCGCCACCCTCGTCCTGCCCGCCGACGTCTCCTGGGGCGAAGTCGCGACACCCCCGGCCCACTGGCCCGTCGCCGCGCCGACGAGCGCACCCGTGCCTGACGAGGGCCTGATCCACCTCGCCGCCACGCGACTGCGCACGACCCGCTCGGCGATCTTCCTCGGGAGCGCCGCCACCACGCAGTCGCTCATGGACCTCGCCCAGCGAATCGGGGCGGCCAGTGGCGCCAAGGTCATGGTCGAGACCTTTCCGACGACCATGGATCGCGGCGCGGGCGTCGTGCAGCCGGAGCGGCTGATCTACCTGAGCGAGTTCGCCGTGGCCCAGCTCGCGGACCTCGAGACGCTCGTCCTGATCGGCGCGAACGAGCCCGTCGGCTTCTTCGCCTACCCCGACGTGCCGAGCCGACTCGTCGGACCGGACTGTCACGTCGTCGCCCTCGCGCCACCCGGCGTCGACGCCGGGGCCGCCCTCGCGGCGCTGGTGGACCAGCTCGACGCGCCGAGCGCCGCCACGCCCTCGGGCGTCGCGCCCGAGCCGCCGAGCGGCGCGCTCACTACGGCGAGCTTCGCCGCGGCGATCGCCGCCACGATGCCCGAGCACGCGATCCTGAGCGACGAGTCAAACACGAGCGGCATCCACCTCTACGGTGCGACGGCCTTCGCCGCGCCCCACCGGCTCTTGACCCTCACGGGCGGCGCGATCGGGTTCGGCCTGCCCGTGGCCGTCGGTGCCGCGATCGGCTCCAGCAGCCGGGTCATCGCCCTCGAGTCAGACGGCTCCATGATGTACACGCTGCAGGCGTTATGGACGATGGCCCGCGAGGCCCTTGACGTCACGGTCGTCGTGCTGTCCAATCGCCGCTACGCCATCCTCGACTTCGAGCGCCAGCGAGTGGGCGCGACGGGCGCCGGCGACGCCAGCGAGCGATTGCTCGCGCTGGACCGGCCGACCATCGACTTCTGCGGTCTCGCGCGCGCAATGGGTATTCCCGCCACGCTGGTCGCAACCGCGCACGACCTCGTCGACGCGCTGCGCCGCTCGTATGCCACCGAGGGGCCCTCGCTCATCGAGGTGCCCCTGCCGTCAACTTTCTAGGGCGTCGAACTCGGCCACGACCGGGGCGTGATCCGACGGCTTCTCGCCCTTTCGCGCGTCGCGGTCCACGTAGCCGGCCGTCGCGCGCTGGCTTAGGGCTGCGTCCACCAGCAGCAGGTCGATCCGCAACCCGTGGTTCTGGTGGAAGGCGCCGCCGCGGTAGTCCCACCACGAGAACGCCGGCTCAGTCGGGTGTAGCACCCGTATGAGGTCGATTAGGCCCGTGGACTCGATCGCGCGCACCGCGGCGCGCTCTGGTTCGCTCACGTGGGTCGCACCCACGAAACTCGCCGGGTCCCAGCAGTCCAGGTCCGTGGGCGCCACGTTGAAGTCGCCGCCGAGGACGAAGGGCCCGGCGGGACGCGTCGCGGCGAGCTCGCCCAGCCGGCCGAGCCAGTCGAGCTTGTAGCGGTAGTGCGGGTCCTCGAGGGACCGGCCGTTGGGCACGTAGCACGAGTAGACCCGCACCCCGCCACAGGTGGCGCCGATGATGCGGGCCTCGGGATCGTCGTCGCCGAAGCCCCGCTGCACGTCGGCCACCCCGACGCGCGAGAGGATCGCTACCCCGTTCCACTGCCCCTGGCCGTAGTGGGCAACGTCGTAGCCCGCATCGGCGATCGCGCCGGTCGGGAATCGTTCGTCGGTGGACTTGGTCTCTTGGATCAAGACGACGTCGGGTTGTGCCGTGGCGAGCCAGCCCGTCAGCCGGGGCAGCCGAGCCGCCACGGAGTTGACGTTCCAGGTGGCGATCTTCACGCCAGGTCGGCCAGCACGAAGAGCAGGTCGGCTTCGGCGGCGACCTCACCGGCCACCGTGGCGACGCCGTGACCCTTGCCGGCGCGTGCCGAGAGCCGGGTCATCTCGCAATAGAGCGTGACGGTGTCGCCCGGCACGACCTGTCGACGGAACCGGGCCCGCTCGACGCCACCGAACAGCGGGAGCCGCCCGCGGTAGCGCTCGTCGGCGAGCACCGCGACCCCGCCGCACTGGGCGAGCGACTCGAGCAACAAGACGCCGGGGGTCGTGGGCCGACCCGGAAAGTGACCGGGAAAGAACCACTCGTCGCCGCGCAGCGTCCAGGTGCCCGTCGCGTGCAGGCCCGGCTCGATTTCGATGAGCGCGTCGAGCAGCAAGAAGGGCTCGCGATGGGGCAACCAGTCCCGCGGGTCGAGAGAACGTTCGTTCATGTCAGGGCCAATTCTGCGATCCGCCGGTCGGCGTCCACGGTGATCAGCCGGAACGTGCGCCGATCGCCGCGCTTCAGCACGTCACGCGCCCTCGCCGGCGGCGGATCACCGAGCAGGGTCGTCGGGGCGTAGCACTCAACCTGTCCACCCTTGAAGGTGACGGTGATGACCGCGCCGTGGGAGGTGAACGTGGTGACCTCGCCCTCGAGGCGCGAGCCCAGTTTGAAGGCGGCCCGGAAGCGGGCAAAGACGTCCTCGGGGTTGACCGGCTGGCGGCCGCGACGCAACGCCACCGTCGGAGCCGTCGTCGATGGTGCGACTGCTGGGACCGGTGCCGCGTCGTTGCCCGGGACGCCCTTGACCGGCGCGGCGGCCCTGGCAGTGCGCTTCGCGGTCGGGGTCGTCGGCGACTTTTTGGCCGATGCTCGCTTCGCGGGCGCCTTCTTGGCCACTTCGGCCTTTTTAGCCACGTCGGCCTTCGTGGCCACGTCGGCCCTCTTGGGCACCTCGGCCCTCTTGGCGGGCTTAGCGGCGATCTTGGTCACCGAGACCTTGGCCGCTGGGAGTGCTTCGGCGGCGAGCACCTTGGCCGCGCGCTTGCTCGAGCGCGGCACCTTCTCGATGGTCTTCTTCGCCGCGGGGGCTTTGCCCTCCGCGGACTTCGCAGTGGGCTTGGCCGGGGTGATGGTGGCGCCGATGGACGGTGCCACCCCATCGGGCATCAGCACCGCGAGCTTCTTGACCGACCGCGCACTCTTGGTGCCGCGAACCGGGAGCCGCGGAGTGAAGATCCAGCCGACGCCCGGCACTGGCTTACCCCCAACCAGGCGTCCCTCGTCGAACAGCCACGGATAGATGGCGTGGAACTCCTGAAATGAGTCGTTGCTGAGCACGACGCCGCTGATCCGGTCGGCGATCTTCAAGATGAAGGCGTCACCGCGGCCGATGGCCCCGGCCGGCGGGGTCACGATGGTGCCGTCTAGTTCGCGTTCCTTGAAGTGCGCCCGCTCGCCGCTGGCGACGCGGTGGCCGAAGCTCGCGTCCACGACGACGACGATCTCCGCGCGCGGGTTCTCCTCGCGAAAGGCCGTAATGGCATCGTCGAGTTGGCTCAGGCTCGGATCCGTACGGCCTTCGGTCGCCAGGTTCGAGCCGTCGATCACGACGCGAAGCCGCGCTCGTGACGCGCTCACCCGATCGCCCTGGTCAGTAGGTCAGACTGCTCGGCAACGTGGATGAGCGAACTGCCCGTCGCCGGGCTCGCTGACTCAGCGCGCGCGACGTGACTCAGCGCGACATCGCGCAACTGGCGGTGCACCTGGTGGTGCACGAAGGGCCACGGTCCCATGTTCTCGGGCTCCTCCTGGAGCCACACGACCTCGGCCAGGTTCGGGTAGGACGCCAGGACCGCGTCGATCGTGTCGTGGGGCCACGGGTAGAGCTGCTCCACGCGAACGATGGCGACGTGGGTGGCGCCCGCTTCGGCCCGGCGCGCGAACGCCTCGTGGGCGATCTTGCCCGAGGCGAACACCACGCGAGTTACCTGCTCGTGCGCCACGTCGGCGTCGTCGAGCACCGTTTGGAACGATCCGTGCTCGAACTCAGCCAGCGGCGAGCGGGTCTGGGTCGCGCGCAGCATCGACTTGGGCGTAAAGACGATGAGTGGCGTCACGGTCTCGCGCGCGACTTGGCTACGCAGGAGGTGAAAGTACTGCGCGGCGGTCGTCGGCTGGGCGATGCGCAGGTTGTTGCGCGCACTCAAGGAGAGGAAGCGCTCGATGCGACCACTCGAGTGCTCCGGTCCCTGACCCTCGTAGCCGTGCGGGAGCAGCATCACGAGTCCGGCGCGCTGACCCCACTTGTCCTCGGCCGCGACGAGGAAGTTGTCGATGATGATCTCCGCGCCGTTCACGAAGTCACCGAACTGCGCCTCCCAGGCGACCAGTGACCGGTTCGCCTCGACCGAGTAGCCGTACTCGAAGCCCAGCGCCGCGTACTCGCTCAAGAAGGAGTCGCGCACGGTGAACACGCCGGGCGCGTCGAGGTTGGCGAGGGGGATGTACTGATTGCCGTTCTCGTAGTCGATCAGCGCCGCGTGGCGGTGCGAGAACGTGCCGCGACGCGAGTCCTGGCCCATCAGTCGCACGTTGGTGCCCTCCATGAGCAGCGAGCCGAAGGCCAGCGCCTCGCCGAGGGCCCAGTCGACCTCGCCGCCCTCGAGCAGGGTGCGACGCTGGGCGAACTGGCGTTCGAGCTTGGGGTGCACGGTGAAGCCGGCCGGCGCGGTCATCGTCGCAGACGCCACCGCGAGCAGCTGGTCGTGCTCGACGCCGGTCTCGGGCGCTGGCGCGTCCGGGGTGACCTCGGCGATCGGGACACCCTGGAGCGTTGGCACGGGCACGGTGCGCACCTCGTCGAGCACACTCTGCAGTCGGGCGTTGAACTCGTCGAGGGCCTGCTCGGCCTCCTCGAGCGAGATGTCGCCACGGCGCACCAGGGTCTCGGTGTAGCTCTTTCGCACCGAGCGCATCTGGTCGATGATCTTGTACATCTGGGGCTGGGTGTAGCTCGGGTCGTCACCCTCGTTGTGGCCGTGGCGCCGGTAGCACACGATGTCGATCACCACGTCGCGCTGGAACGTCTGGCGATAGTCGAAGGCCAGGCGCGCCGCACGGGCGCAGGCCTCGGGGTCGTCGCCGTTGACGTGCAAGATCGGCGCTTGGATCATCTTGGCGACGTCGGTCGGGTAGACGCTCGATCGCGCCGACTCGGGCGCTGTGGTGAAGCCGACCTGGTTGTTGATGACGATGTGGATCGCGCCGCCGACGTGGTAACCCGACAGCTGGGACAGGTTCAGCGTCTCGGCCACCACACCCTGACCAGCGAAGGCCGCGTCGCCGTGGACGAGGATCGACAGGTACGGGTACCGATCGACCGTCGCGTTGGGCGTCGAACCGTCGCCGGGGCGAACAACGCGATCCTGTTTGGCCCGCACAATCCCTTCGACCACCGGACTCACCGCCTCGAGGTGCGAGGGGTTCGACGCCATCGAGACGTCGATGGTCTGGCCGCTCGCGTTGTGGAACGTCCCGTTGGCGCCCTTGTGATACTTCACGTCCCCACTGCCCTGGACGCTCTCGGGGTCGAGGTTGCCCTCGAACTCCGAGAAGATGTCGCTGTAGGACTTGCCGACGACATTCGCGAGCACGTTCAGCCGGCCACGGTGCGCCATGCCGATCACGGCCTCCTTGACGCCATCGTCCGCGGCGGCGTCGAGAATCGCCTGCAGGGCGACGATGGTCGACTCGGCACCCTCGAGTCCGAAGCGCTTCTGACCCACGTAACGCGAGTGCAAGAAGCGCTCAAAGACCTCGGCCTCGTTGAGTGCCCCGAGCACCCGGCGTTGGGCCTTGGCGTCGAGGGACGCCGTGACGCCCTCGACGCGAGTCTGGATCCACCGTTTCTGTGCGGGATCCATGATGTGGCCGTACTCGATACCGGTCGTGCGGCAGTAGGCGTCGCGCAAGATGTCAAGGATCTCCTGAAGTGTCGCCTCGTCGCGACCGGCGAGCCCGCCGGTCACGAACCGGCGAGGCAGGTCCCAGATGGAGAGCCCGTAGGTGGACAGTTCCAGTTCCTCGTGCACCGGCGGCGGATCGCTGTGCAGGGGGTCCAGGTGTGCGTAGAGGTGGCCACGCACGCGGTACATGTTGATGAGCTCTTGGACCCTGATCTGCTTGAGGATCCGCTCTGACTCGTCTTCGGCACCCGTCGGATTGTGGTCCTTCGCCCACCGCGACGGTTCGTACGGGATGCCGAGCGACGAGAACACCTCGTCGTAGAAGTGGTTCGCCCCGGTCAGGCAATCGGCGACGAACTTGAGGAAGAGACCGGATTCGGCGCCTTGAATGATCCGGTGGTCGTAGGTCGACGTGAGGTTCATGACCTTGCCGACGCCGAGCTCGGCCAGCGTGCGCGGATCGGCCGCCTCGAAGCCCGGCGGCCAGGTGAGCGCCCCGACGCCGATGATCGCGCCCTGACCCGGCATCAGCCTCGGGACCGATTGGACCGTGCCGAGCGTGCCGGGATTGGTCAAGGACACCGATGCCCCGACGAAGTCGTCGGCACCGATCTTGCCAGCGTGGACCTTTCGGATCAGGTCCTCGTAGGCCAGCAAGAACGTCCGGAAGTCCATGGCGTCGGCGTCTCGGATGACCGGGACCAGGAGATTGCGTGACCCGTCGCTCTTCTCGACGTCGACCGCGAGGCCGAGGCCCACGTGATCGTGGCGCACGATCCCCGGCGTCCCCTTCTCGTCGACGGCATCCACGAAGCTGGTGTTCATCGAGGGGATCGCCACGAGTCCCTTGATGATGGCGTAGGCGATGAGGTGCGTGAAGGAGACTTTGGCGCCGCTCGCCCGGCTCAGCGACTCGTTCAGCGCCGACCGGTTGATCTCGAGCAGTCTCGCCGAGACCGTGCGAACGCTCGTCGCCGTTGGCACGGCGAGGCTGGCGGTCATGTTGGACACGATGCGCGCCGCGGCACCGCGCAGTGGGGTCGCCGCTTCGTTCACCTCGAAGGCGACGGGGCTCGGCATCGCCGGGCGGGCCACGACGGCCGAAGCCACCGTCGGCACCGTCGAACGCTGGTAGTCGGCGAAGAACTCGCGCCAGCTGGCCGAGACCGACTCCGGGTCGGCGAGGAAACGGTCGTACATGTCGTCCACGAGCCAAGCGTTGGGTCCGAAGGACCCCTTTACTGGTGAGGATGAAGGGTTCGAGGGTGGCGTCGTCACCTCACCAGCCTAGGGCCCACGCGACCCTTTTCGATTGGTCGACGAGCCAACCTCAGACGGTAGATTGCCTACGTGACCTCAGCGGACCCACCTCGCGGACTGCGCGCGGCCGCGTCGCCCGTCACTGGTCTCGCCGTCGCCGAGCGCCGTGTCGAGGCTCCGGTGGCGACGCTCGTCTGCGTGCACGGGGGCCTCGACCGCGGCGGTTCGTTCGCGCGACTCGCTCGACGGTTCGAACACATGGACGTCGTCGCCTACGACCGGCGTGGCTATCAGGGATCAAGGGGGGCCGGACCCGCGACGCTCATAGAGCACATCGACGACCTGATCGCCCTGGCCAGTAGTGAGGCGGCTCGGCGACCCGTCATCGTCTTCGGCCACAGCTTCGGCGGCGTCGTCAGCTTCGGGGCGGCTCTGCGCGACCCATCGCTCTTCGCCCAGCTGATCAATTTTGAAGCGCCCTTGCCGTGGGTGTTGGCGCACGACCATCGTCGGATCGCCCCCGGATCGAATCCGTCAGACGAGGCGGAGCGGTTCTTCAAGCGGATCGTCTCGGTGGAGACGTGGGAGCGACTGAGCGTCGCCGAGCGTGAGTCGCGCCGACTCGATGGCCCGGCGCTCGTCGCTGATCTGGCGGTACTGAGCCAACCCGCGCCGTTTCAGGTCACCGACATCGAGGTACCCAGCGTCTACGCCTTCGGCGACTGGGCGCGCGCGCCCTATTACCGCCAGTTGACCGACATCCTCTGTCGGGCGAACCCGCTCTTTCAAGCGGTCGAACTTCGCAACGCCGGGCACGGCGCGCACCTCAGTCACCCGGACCAACTGGCCTCACTCATCGAGCAAACGTGGATGGAACGATGCGCGTCGGCCTGACGGGTGCGTCCGGCCTGATCGGGAGAGCGACCGCCGCCGCCCTGCGCGAACGCGGCGACATCGTGGTCACGTTCGTCCGGCCCTCGGGTGGTGGTGGCACCGGTGAGACCATTCGCTGGGACCCAGACGCCGACGTCCTCGACGACGGTGACCTGCGCCGCGTGGGCGGTCTTGACGCCATCGTCAATCTCGCCGGCGCCGGCATCGGTGATCGAAGGTGGAGCACCGAACGTAAGGCGCTCATCCGGCACTCCCGCCTCGCCTCTACGGCATTGGTGCTACGGGCGATCCAGAACTTGCCCGGCGGCGTCGGGATCCTCGCCAGCGCCTCGGCGATCGGCTACTACGGCTCACGAGGCAGTGAACTGCTCACCGAGACCTCGGTGCGTGGCGATGACTTTCTCGCCGAGGTCTGCCGATCCTGGGAGGCGGCCGCCCAGCCGGCGAGAGACAACGGAACGACGGTGTCCTTCTTACGCACCGGTATCGTGATGAGCAGCGCCGGCGGCGCGCTGAAGCGCCAGTTGCCCCTCTTTAAAGCGGGCCTCGGCGGTGTGCTGGGTAACGGAAACCAGTGGATCAGTCCCATCTCCCTCGAAGATGAAGTTCGAGCGATTCTCTCGCTGATCGATCGCCCGCACGACGGGCCAGTCAACTTGACCGCTCCTGATCAAGTCACCAATCGTGACTTCACACGGACACTCGCGCGCGTGCTTGGGCGCCCGGCGGTCCTTCGCGTTCCAGCGTTTGCGCTCGCGCTCGTCTTCGGGTCCGACCTCGCCAACGGCGCAGTCTTGGCCAGCCAGCGGGTCGCGCCGGCGATACTGGTTGAACGAGGTTTCAACTTCTTGTACCCGACGACGACTGAGCTGCTCGCTGCGGCACTGCGGTGACCGAAAGACAAGTTCGTTAGTTCTCTATCGCCCTACCCACCAGTACGGCGCGGGTCGAGGCGAGACCGTAGGCGCACCCTCGTACCGCGATGTTCGAGCCCGTGCGTGGTCACACTCGCGAGCACGACCTGGGCCATCCACCGACTAACACGCTCGTAACGAGCAGGTCAGGAGGCCTTTCTGCCGAGTTAGTTTTCGCTGTGAATTGTTGCTCCTGCCACCCCGATCGAACATAAGAGTGGGATAAGGTGAGGGCATCGTCACAAAAGGGTGGCGAGAACTGGGCACAGCGATGTACCCACTAGGGGAGGTTGATTCAATGAATGTTCGTCGAAGTTTGCGACTCGGCGCGACGCTGGCCCTATCGGCCAGTTCGTTGGCGCTGGGTCTAACACTGGCAAGTCAGAGCCCGAGCGGTGCCTCTGCGCCAAAGGGAACGATTACGTTCGCCGAAGCGCCCCAAACACCTCCGAACTACATCTTTCCGTATGTCGGTTTCGCGAACTTCTCTGTCTCAACGCTTAACCAGTTCCAAATGTTGATGTTCCGCCCGATGTATTGGTTCGGTATGGGAACCTCCCCTGCCTATGTGCCCAAGGTCTCCCTGGCGTACTCGCCGCAGTGGAGCAAGAACAACACCAAGCTCGTCATCAAGATGAAGGGCTGGAAGTTCGCTGACGGTCAGACGGTCAACGCCCAGTCGGTTATGTTCTTCCTGAACCTCTACAAGGCCGACCCGAAGTCCTACGCCGGGTACGTTCCCGGCTATGGCATTCCGGACCAGGTGACGAGCGCGGTCGGCAAGGGCAACACGGTCACGATGACGTTCAACAAGCCGATCAACCAGGGATGGTTGCTCTACAACTACCTGTCTGAGATCACGCCATTCCCGAACTCGTGGGACATCACGGCTCCGGGCAAGACCTCGACGTGCGCCACTGGCGCCTTTGGCGCCAAGTCGACTGACGCGGCGTGCAAGGCAGTGGAGAAGTACCTCGACGGCCAGTCCTCCAAGATCAGCACCTACACCGACGCCATGTGGCAGAGCGGTGTTGACGGCCCGTGGAAGCTGAAGTCCATGGACACCCTGGGCAACGTGACCTTCGTGCCCAACACCAAGTACTCGGGCCCCCAGAAGGCCCAGGTCGCCATGGTGAAGGAAGTGCCGTTCGCCTCCGCTGCGGCTGAGCTCAACGCGCTGCGCGCGGGCACGATCGACCTCGGCTACGTGGACTCGACACAGATCACCTCGCCGGCACCCGCGATTGGCAAGGCCGGCCCCAACATTGCCGCACTCGCGGGCAAGTACAACCTGACCTCGGGTCTCTCGTGGGCGTACAACTACGACCCGCTGAACTTCGCCAAGAGCAACCCGCTCCAGGCCGTGTTCAAGCAGTTGTACTTCCGCCAGGCGCTGCAGACCTCGACTGACCAGAACGGGATCATCCAGAAGATCTTCAAGGGCTACGGTATCCCGACATTCAGCCCGGTTCCCTACGGCACGCCGACGTCGATCGCCAAGCCGGTGTCGAACCCGTATCCGTTCAGCCTCTCGAAGGCCAAGTCGCTGTTGACGTCGCACGGTTGGAAGATCGAAGGCGGCGTGATGACCTGCGTGAAGCCCGGAACCACCTCCTCGAGTTGTGGAGCGGGCGTCAAGGCCGGAACGAAGCTGAACCTCACGCTTGAGTACGTCTCGGGCGCGCCGGCGGTCACCGACACGGTGAATGCTGAGGTCTCTGACTGGAAGACGATTGGCATCAACACCACCACGTCGACGAACACCTTCAACAACGTCATCAGTGGCTGTGGTCAGTCGGGTACCCAGAAGTGGGAGATCTGCACCTGGGGTGCTGGCTGGATCTACGCACCGGACTACTACCCGTCGGGTGAGGAGCTCCTCATGACGGGTGCCGGCTCCAACAACGGCAGCTACTCGAACCCGAAGATGGACAGCATCATCAAGGCAACGTTCTCTGGTAACTCGACCTTGACCCAGTACGCCAAGTACGCGGCGTACCAGGTCCCGACGCTCTACCAGCCGACGCAGACGCCAATTGGTGAGTTCATCAAGACCCTCAAGGGTGACCCATCGGCGCTCGTTCCAAGCGTTCTGCAGAACTTCATGCCGGAGTACCTGCACTTCTAGACAAAATGCCGTCACACGCTGACGTAAAAGAGCCCCCGGTCTGCAAAGACCGGGGGCTCTTTTACGATGCTGAGGATCGAGCTTCAGCGGCCCCACCGTGCGTCCGCGTCGCACGGTCGAAGAACGGTACACCGCCGGACTAGCGCCCCAGGAATCGACCCGTGGCGCTGCTTGGAGCCAGTCCCTTTGAACGCTCTTTCCCATCCCACACAATTGTCCAAAAACCCTTGAAATCAAGGTCAGAATCGCTATTCCGCCCTTAGGTCGCGCCCGTCTTTGGCTAGACTCGTTTCCCATGTCGCCGTTGCTTTCGGTTTCGAATTTGAAGGTCCAATTCACGACTCGTCAGTCATTCGCTACTGCAGTTGATGACTTCTCGATGGATATCGAGCCCGGCGAATGCGTCGGGCTCGTTGGCGAGTCGGGATGCGGTAAGACGACCTCAGGACTCGCCATCATGCGACTCCTGCCCGGCAGTGGTCACATCACCGCTGGCTCGATCGTGTTCGACGGTGTGAACTTCCTCGACCTCTCCGAGCGCGAGATGCAACGCGAACGCGGACGCTCCGTGGCGCTCATCCCACAGGACCCGATGAGCTCGCTCAACCCGACGACCAAGATCGGAGCCCAGATCGCCGAAGGGCTGAAGATTCACACCGGTGCGAGTGACGCCGACGCCCGTCGACGAGCGATCGAAGTGCTCGAGATGGTCGAGATGCCGCGCCCCGCCGAGCGACTCAGCCAGTATCCGTTCGAACTCTCGGGCGGACTGCGCCAGCGCGTCATCATCGCCATGGGCCTCGTGTGCTCGCCCAAGCTCCTCATCGCCGACGAGCCCACCACGGCGCTCGACGTCACCATCCAGGCGCAGATCTTGGACCTGCTCGACCGGCTCCGCAGCGAGCTCAACATGGGCGTGTTGCTGATCACCCACGACATGGGCGTCATCGCCGGGCGAGCCAACCGCGTCGTCGTCATGTACGGCGGGCGCAAGGTCGAAGAGGCGACGACCGACACGCTGTTCGCGTCGATGCACCACCCGTACTCGCAGGCGCTGCTCGCCTCGATGCCCAGCATCGAGACCGCGTCCAAGACGCACCTCACCTCGATTCCGGGACTGCCGCCGGACTTGACCAAGGAGATCGTCGGGTGTCGGTTCGCGCCGCGCTGCCGGTACGCCCAAGACGACTGCCGGGTCAATGACCCCGACTTCACCGTCAAAGACGCCCACGGCTTCGCCTGCTTTCACCCCGTTGACGGACCCCGCATCGAGACCCGAGTCGACGAAGTTGCTTCCTCGACCGCCGGCTCGCAGACCGAGATCTTGCGGGTGGAGAACCTCGTCAAGGAGTTCCCGATCAAGCGCGGACTCATCCGTCGCAAGGTCGGTGCGATCCACGCCGTGTCTGACATCTCGTTCACCATCAAAGAAGGTGAGACCTTCGGACTCGTCGGGGAGTCCGGCTGTGGCAAGACGACGGTCGGCCGCATGATCGTTGGCCTCGAGGACATCACCGGTGGCACCATCTCGTTCCAGGGCACCAAGGTGTCGGGCAAGGGACACAAGCCGACCACCCAGGAGCGCCGCGACCGTCAGATGATGTTCCAGGACCCGTACTCGTCGCTGAACCCCCGCATGAAGGTCGGCGAGGTCGTCCGCGAGCCCTTGGCCATCCACAGCGAGGGCACCAAGGCCGAGCAGCGCCGGCGCGTCTCGGAGTTGCTGCTCACGGTGGGACTCGAGCCCTCGGCGGCCGACCGGTACCCCCACGAGTTCTCGGGTGGCCAGCGCCAGCGCATCGGCCTGGCCCGGGCGATCGCGCTCAATCCGAAGCTCGTCATCGCCGACGAGCCCGTCTCGGCCCTGGACGTCTCCATCCAGGCCCAGATCCTCAACCTCATGAAGGATCTCCAGCGCGAGCACGGGCTCTCCTACATCATGATCAGCCACGACCTCGCCGTGGTCTACTACATGGCGGACTCCATCGGTGTCATGTACCTCGGCAAGCTGGTCGAGATCGGTGACGCGGAGTCCGTCTTCCGCCGGCCGGCCCACCCCTACACCCAGGGCCTCTTGGACGCGGTTCCGGTCCCCGACCCGCAGTCATCGCGTCAGCGCCGTGGTCGCCAGGTGAAGGGCGAACTCCCCTCTCCCGTGGACCCGCCGTCGGGCTGCCGGTTCCGGACCCGGTGCCCGCGAGCGCAAGATATCTGCACGAACGAGGAGCCCCAGTTCGAGTCCTTTGGCGACTCTCACCGCGCGGCGTGCCACTTCCCGCTCCAGACGCCGGTTTCAATCCGCTGAGCGACGCCAGCGTGAGGTGGCGATACCGAGGACTCTCGTGACGTCAGTCCCCCACGTCTGAGACCCATTAACGTCGGCGAAAGGCCCACGACCCGACTGCCCCGAGCGCGATCGACGATGCCGTCCGAACAGGCTTCACTCACTCCGTCTCGTACGGACATCACGCACGGGCTCCACATCGTCGGCCTTGCCACGCGGTCGCCCAGGTTCGTGACCCTCGGGATCCAACGTTCAATCGCCGCGGCGTCCTCGACGCGGGTCGAGCGATCGGTCCTGGCGGTCGTGCTCCTAACCTCGGCTCGTGGACAGTGCCACAACCTACGCAGTGTTCGCCGAGCGCGAGGTCAAGGGCTATTCGCCCACCTACTTCGAGTGGGCGAGTTCGATCGCCCAGGATCGCGCGGTGTTGGCCCTCATCGAAGGGCTGCCCCCACGGTGCCGGCAACCGAACTTGGTGTTCGCCGCCTGCCGATTCCTCGGTGCCGAGCCTGGCTCCTACGCCACGTTTCGCGAGTTCCTACTCGCCCAGTGGCCCGCCATCGCCGACATTGCGCTCGAGCGTCGGACCCAAACCAACGAGCCGGGGCGCTGCGCCGTGTTGCTCCCCATCCTCGCGAGTCTGCCCCAGCCCGTGGCGCTGCTCGAAGTCGGCGCCTCCGCCGGGCTTTGCCTCTATCCAGACTGCTACAGCTACCTCTATGACGCCTCGCACCGCGTCGATCCGCCCGAGGGCGCCAGCGAGGTGCTGCTTGCGTGCGCCACGCGGGGAACGCCTCCGCTGCCCGACGCCGTGCCAACAGTCGTCTGGCGTGCGGGAATCGATCTCCACCCACTTGACGTTCGCGACGAGGCGGCGACGCGATGGCTCACGGCACTGGTATGGCCCGATCAAGCGTTCCGTCTCGCCCGGCTCGAGCGCGCAGTCGATATCGCGAGGTCGGATCCGCCACGACTCGTCGAAGGCGATCTCGTCGAACGATTGCGCGGCGTGGCCAATACGGCTACCCGCGACGCGGCGCTGGTGATCTTTCACAGCGCCGTGCTGACCTACCTCGACGTCGACCGCCGACGCGCCTTCGTCGACCAAGTCCGGTCCATTCCTGTGACGTGGATCTCCAACGAAGGATCGGGCGTCATCGACACGATTGCGCCAGTGAGCCGGTCGGCGCACGACAACAACCCGACACCCTTCGTCGTTGCGCGAGACGGCGTCCCCGTGGCCCTTGGCGGAGCGCACGGTCAAACGCTCGACTGGCTGTGAGAGCCTCTCCGGACCCACCTCGTCACGCTCCCGCCCGCCGCCACGTACCACCGCGCAATACGACACAGCTCGTGGCTCGTGACGACAACGTCGCCGTGAACCGCCCTAGCGCTCGATGAGCCGGACCTCAAAGATGTCGCGCAGGGCGTCACCGATGTAGTTGATCGACACGACAACGAGGATGAAGACGGCCGCAACCGGATAGATCTCCCACCAGTAGCCGTTCTGGAGCTGCTCAGTCCCTTGCTGGAGCATCGTGCCCCAGTCCGTCTGGGGCGCCACGATGCCCAGTCCAAGAAAACCCAATGCCGACAGGAACAAGATGGCGTCAGCGATGGAGAACGTCGCCACGGTCACGATGTTGCTGATCGAGTTCGGGTAGACGTGGCGGCGAATGATGTGCATGCGCTTCGCGCCCATGGACCGCGCCGCCTGGGAGTACTCGAGGTTTCGAATGAGCAGGGCATCACCTCTGATTATTCGAGCGTTGCCCCACCAACCAGTCAGCCCGATCACCAAGATCAGGAGCATCGTGGTCCGATTGAAGATCGTCAAGAGTGCGATGAGCAAGAAGAGGTAGGGAATGGACAAGAAGGCGTCGAGCAGTCGCATCATCACCGTGTCGGTAACACCACCGAAGAATCCTGACACCATGCCGTAGATGGTTCCAACCACGATGGTGATGACTCCCGCCAAGAAGCCCAGCGCCAGCGAGTACTCGCCGCCGAAGGCGATGCGACCCAGTTCATCGAAGCCACTCGAGTCGGTGCCCAGGGGGTTGTGCAGTGATGGCGGCGCGTTCCAGGTGACGTTGAAGGTAGCGGCTTGATTCGTCTGATTCGTGGGGTGGAAGATCGGCCACAGGTAGCAAAAGAGCGTGATGAGGACCACGTAGGCCAAAGACGCAACGGCCAACTTGTTGTGCACGAAGATCCGAAGCCTCTGTCGCCACAGCGGTTCGATGACGACATCGGTCTCGAGCGCGACGGGACTACTGGGGGAACTCGCCACGACGGTCACGAATTCTTTCCTTCTATTCGAATGCGGGGATTGATCAATCCCAGCGCGACGTCGGCAATCAAGTTGCCGAGCAAGGTCATGATGGTCACGAGCAGGGTGATGCCCAAGACCGTCGGCACGTCGACGTTCACCGCCGCGTTGACGGTCTGCATTCCCAGCCCTTCGTAGTTAAAGACGCTCTCGATGATTAGGGCGCCACCGAAGAGCGCCGGAATCGAGAGTCCCAGGATCGTCACGATGGGTCCAAGGGCGTTACGAAACGCGTGACGGAATAGGACGCGCCGGTTCGAGCAGCCCTTGGCCTTGGCGGTTCGGATGTAGTCCTGCACCAGGACTTCGAGGACGGTGCCACGCATGAACCGGCTCAATCCCGCTACCGACAGCAGGGTCAGTGCCGCCACCGGCAAAATGAAGCCCTTCGGGTCGGTGAACATCGCCCACGGTGCGACACCGGACGGCGGCGAATTCGGCAGATGGGGCCAGTGGAAGCTGAAGGCGTCCATGATCAGCATCGAGAGGAGGAAGGAGGGCATGGAGTAGAGGATGAACGCCGAGCCCGTGGCGGCGTAGTCCACGAAGGAGTTTCGTTTGGCCGCCTGGTACATCCCGAGGGGAATCGAGATCAGCACGGTGAACAGCAGTGCCGCACCGGCGAGCCAGACCGTGCGCGGCACGTAGAGCGAGATGATCTGCCACACGGTCATGTTTTGCTTGTACGAGGTGCCCAGGTTGAAGTGCACGAACGTCTGGAGAAAGTAGTTCCAGAACCGGACGATGAACGGGTGGTTCATGCCGTGTGTCTGCCCCCAATAGGCCACGCGCGCCTTCGTGGCGTTCGTACCCATGATGGCGTACGCGGGCGCGAGAATTCCCCCCTGCTGAAAATACGGCAGCGAAAAGGTGAAGAACATGACGATGAGGAGCACGACAAATGACTGAACAAGTCGACGAATGATGTACTGCAGCACGTGCGAATGCTAGCAGCAGCGTGAACCACTTTTGTGGCGCAAGGTGCTCGTGCGATCCATCAAATTCCCTGGTCAATGGCATGTTCCAGATTACCGATTCTAAAGCGTCGCGAGAATTTCGTGCCCGAATGTCGGCAAAGGGCTCTTCGAGTGAGTCCCGCGCGTAGCCGGAATTGAACCGCACGCCACCCCCGCCGCTCGACGGCGGCGTCGAATGGGAATCGTTCGCTATGCCTACCAGTGATAGTACGCGGGCGTGAACGAACCGAGAGGATTGGGAGCAAGCCCAACCACACTCTGGAGGTTCTTGGAGGTCTCAGCGAGCACGTCGGCCTGAGGGATAAAGAGGGCCGGTAGCTGCGTGGACACGACGGCGGCGTAGCGCGCGAGTGACACGGGTGCCTGCAGCGTCTGCCTGATGAGGTCATCGACCGAGGTCGAGCTGTATGCGCCGACGTTGGCCAGACCCGTCGTCGCGAATAGCGCCTCACCCGTTGGCAGGGCCGATGGCGCGTAGGACCATCCCGTATCCCAGGTGCACAGTTGGGCCGACGCCGACGTCGAACAGGTGGTGACCACCTGATTGAAACTGGCGAACTGGAGGTTGACGTCGATGCCGATCGATTTCCAGTCCGTGACAAGCACGTCCATTTCGTGCACGAAGAGTGGCGAGGTATTGGGTAGCAGCAGTGTGAGGGTCATCGAGGTTCCGGCGGCAATGCCCGCTCCGCACTGGGCTACGCCGCCGCCGGGATTCTCGCAGACCAGCACGCCACCACTCATCTGCCACCCGTGGGATTTCAAGTTCGTCGCGGCGGTCGACGGGTCGTACCCGTTCGTCGCCGGCGTCGAAGTGCCCGAGGTCGTCGTCGCGCCCACCGGAAGCGGTCCGCTGCCCGGGACGGCGTAGCCGCCGAATAGGTTGCGCACGATCGATGCCTGATCGATCGCCATCTGCATCGCCGCTCGAACGTACGGCTGTTCCACGATCGCCCGCTCGCTGTCAGCGGCCCCGAAGTTGAACGGGATGTACCCGATGGACCACGGACTGACGGCGCTGACGGTGTCCGTTGGCGCAATGGCTTGCACGGCGTTCGTCGTGGGATTCACTTGCGCCGCGGCGCTCGTGAGCGAGCTGAGATCGAGGTTGCCCACGTTGAGCGCCCCCGACTCGAGGTCGCGCAACTCCTGGGTCGCCGATCGATAGGCGACTTCGTTGAACGTCGATAGGTGGGGGTGGACGGTCCCCGAGTAGCCGTGGTTCACGCCGAAGGTTGCGTTGCCCGACGAATCGAGCGCACTGAGGATCCAGGGACCGTCGACCCCACTTCGCCAGAACCCGTTCGTGAAGGTCGTCGTCGCCGTCGCGATGGACTCGAGGTACGCCCCCACCGCTCTGCAGGTGGCCACCGTGGCCGCCACTCGGGGCGCACCGGCAGAACAGTTCGCGGCCGTGCTGGCCGAGGTGCGGTCCCACGCTTCAGGAAGCGGTGTGACAAGCGAGAGGAAGTCGCTGACCATCCACGTTGGATTGACCGGACGCGTGAAATACAGATGGACGGTGTTGCCCACGGCCGTCGCGCCCCGCAGCTCGCCCGGGATCCCAAGGCCGGGCTCGAACGGGCAGAATCCCGTGGGGTCGGCAACCCACAGGTTTAGGAAGAACATCACCGAACGACCGGTGACGTACTGTCCGTCGGCGAATCGCCAGGGCTTGACCGTGAGCGTCGCCGTGGTGCGCGACCTGGAGAACACGGGGTCAGAGGCGAGAGACAGCGACGGAACCTCGGCGGTCGACGAGCCAGCACCGAACCAGTAGAGCGGCTGGTAGAGCAGGCGTTGGAGGTAGTTGACGTTGTTGGACGTGTCGTACGCGCAGCTCATGAACGGAAAGATGTAGTTCGGAGTCGCACCCGGCGCTTCGGCCACGGTCATCGAGGTCGGCGCAGCGGACGCACTCGTATACGTAGCGGCCATGGTCAGCGGAATCGCAGCGACCAGGAGCATGGCGGCCACGATGGCCTTGGACTTTGGCATAGGGGTATTGTCCCACGCGACGCGCGGCCGAGGCTGTACAGCGACGGTGCCGTCGCCGTTCAGTCCAGCAGGTTCCAGGAGCGCCGATGCTCAGGCGTCAGTCCTAAGCGAATGATCGCGTCGCGATGAGCCGCCGTCACGTAGCCCTTGTTCCGCTCCCACCCGTAGCCCGGATACTGCATCGCAAGTTCGCTGAGGAGCGCATCGCGACGAACTTTCGCGAGCACGCTCGCGGCCGCCACGCTCGCGCAGTGCCGGTCGGCCTTCACCCGGGTGATGACGCGAGGGACGCGCACCGCAGTGAGATCGGCCCCGGCAAGGCTGGGCCGCTTGTCGGTCAGCCAGTCTCGTTGACCATCGAGCAGCACGATCGACGGCACCACGCTCAGCTGTGCCAATGCACGCCGGCCGGCGAACCCCAACGCCGCGGTGAGTCCGAACTGGTCGATCTCTTGGGCACTGGCCGATCCGATCGCGTAGTCGCTCACCCATCGCTCAATCTCGGGAACCAATGACTCGCGTGCCGGCGCACTCAGCAGTTTGCTGTCGCGAAGCCGCGATGGAAACGGGCCGCACGAGGGACCAATGACGACAATGGCGCAGTGGCACGGCCCCACGGCACTGCCCGTGCCGACTTCGTCGAGTGACCCGATCCACGGGTAGCCATCGCTGAAGAGCTGGGTCTCGACATCGAGGGTTGGTGGCACGACGTTCACTGAACTTCCCGGTCCTCCGCTAGTCGTGATCGACATCCTACGAGTGGCGCTGAGGGTGGAGGCTCGATCCATCGGGCCGTACAGTGGCGAGGTGGACCCACTCGATGGAGACCTTCACTTCGCTCCCGCCCCCCGGCGCGTCGTCGTCGTCCCCCTTCGATCGTTCGATTCGGCCAAGTCCCGGCTACGCGCGGCGGGCACCTCGAACGTGGCATCCATCGCCGAGCAGCTGGCGCGCGCCGTGTTGGCGAGCTGCAAACCTCTACCGGTGGTCGTGGTGTGTGAGACCGACGACATCGAACGTTTCGCCGTCGCCAACGGCGCCGCGGTGCTTCGTTCGCCCCACACCGGGCTCAACGCTGCCGTTAACTTCGCCTATGAACACCTTGCGCACGACTACCATCGCATCGCCATCGCCCACGGCGACCTGCGCTTCCCCGATGGATTGGGTCGATTCGAACCCACCGCGACGGTCACGATTGTCGCGGACCGGCACGGCACGGGCACGAACGTTCTCTCCTTGCCCACCGGCCTGCCATTCCGCTTCCACTACGGCCCCGGCTCGGCGCGTCGCCATGCGCGGGAGGCCGAGCGCCTGGGACTAGAGGTCGTTACGATCACCGACAGCCCATGGCGATTCGACGTCGACGTGCCCGAGGACTTGACCGCAATCGAAGCGAATGGGGGGCCGACGGCCCCCCATTCGCTTGGTACCGCACTGTAAAGCTGGCGGCTACTTCTTGGCGGCAGCCTTCTTGGCCGGTGCCTTCTTGGCTACGGCCTTCTTGGCTACGGCCTTCTTGGCTACGGCCTTCTTGGCCGGTGCCTTCTTGGCTACGGCCTTCTTCGCCGGTGCCTTCTTAGCGGCGGCCTTCTTGGCCGGTGCCTTCTTGGCTACTGCCTTCTTGGCCGGTGCCTTCTTCGCCGGCGCCTTCTTGGCTACTGCCTTCTTGGCCGGTGCCTTCTTAGCGGCGGCCTTCTTGGCCGGTGCCTTCTTGGCTACTGCCTTCTTGGCCGGAGCCTTCTTGGCGGCTGTTGCCACTTTCCCTCCTTGGGACTCAACATTGAATCAATCTGGGGCCTTCATCGACGGTTACGTCGACTTGCATTTTGCAATAAGGAACCGCGTTGAAGAGCGTGAACTCGTCCGTCCATCTGCCAACTTCCCAGTTGTACGATGGCCGATCGCAGTGCACGGTTCTTATGCGGAAAGACGATGTTCGCTGTCGTCATCGGCGACGATTCGTATTTCGTCTAACGCTTCCGTAGAAGAACAAGTAAAAGTTCACTCGGTTCATCCACCAATGTCAAGCATTTCGACGCAATCCGCGACAATTGTTTTTTGTGACTTCGAGCGCCACCATCTATCTCGGACGAACTCAACACGGCGACGCGACGAGTGGTGACGAACGATCGACGTTGGTGATCGGTCCGAGCCGCAGTGGCAAGACGTCATCGATCATCATTCCGAATCTCTTGCTCACGACTCGCTCGGTCGTTGTCACGTCGACTAAGTCCGACGTGGTGACCGCGATGGCCAACCGTCGAAGCGACGGCGCAACGTTGCTCTTCGATCCGTCAGGCACGGTGCCAACGCCTCGAGGTGTGACGCGCATCGGCTACTCGCCCGTCAACCAATCGCATGTCTGGGACGGCGCCGTGCTCGCCACGCGTTCTCTCGTCGACGTCGCGAGACGATCGCACCGCGAGCGGAGCGATGATCACTGGACTGAACGGGCTTTCTCCCTGGTCGCCCCGCTAATTCACGCGACGGCGCTTCGCGGTGATTCACTCGGCCAGCTCGCGACCGCGATAGATCAGCGCCACGGTGACGACGCGCTGGCCACGTTGCGTGATCGCTACGGCGATGGCCACGCTTCGGTCGCATTGCTGCAGGGAATCATGGAGACCGACGAGCGAGAACGATCAGGAATCTGGTCAACGGCATCGGGCCTCTTCGCCGGTCTGCGCACTGACGCGGCTCGCGCCGCTGCCCGCGGCGCACCGCTCGACGTCGACGAGTTTCTTCGCGCCCCTCATCAACTACACATCGTGTCGCCAAGTCGATTCCAAGCGGTGTCCACACCGCTCATTGTCGGACTGATCGAACAGATCGTTCATGCGACCTACGACAGGCACGCCGACGGCGCGAGGTTGCTCTTGGCGCTCGACGAGTTGGCGAACGTCGCGCCGCTGCCGCGGCTCGCCGGCATCGTCTCCGAAGGCGGTGGGCAAGGAGTCTTGACGCTCGCGTGTCTCCAAGACTTGAGCCAAGCTCGCGCCCGATGGGGCGCGATTGCCGATGGGTTCGTCTCACTGTTCCCAACGACCGTCGTCCTGCCCGGCATCGCCGACCGCCAAACCCTCGAGCTGCTGCAACGTCTCGCGGGCCGCACGCTGGTGCCCACGACGTCGATCCACCGGGGCCGGCGGCGAAACACCACCTACGCGACGAGCTGGGTCGAACGCGACCGAGCCACCATTGGCGACTTGGCCACTGGGCGACCTGGCTGGGCGCTTGGCATAGACAGTGACAATTCGATGCGATGGATCGCCCTCACCCCGGCTCACCGCTCCGAGCGATTTCGCGATTCGCGAAGTCCCGAGATACTCGCCCGGTCCAGGTAGCGGTCCTCGTCGATTGCGGCGCGCTCGTGGGCGAGTGTCCGACTCAGCTCGGGAACCAGGCGGCGGGCCTGGACGAGACGCAACGGCCGCTCGTCGAGACCGTGCGCGGTGCGCAGGTGTGGGTGCACGGCGTCGATTGCCGCTCCGACCACGGACGCCTCGGCCCCGAAGGTCGACGCGTCGGCGAACGCCCGAACGAGATCCCGGCGCGTAATACGAGTCGCCCCCTCGAAGGCCGCCGCATACCCGTGGGCGTCGAAGCTACGACGAGGTGGCTCCACCGGCGCGCTGATCGGCTCGAATTGGCCCAGGTCCGCGTGCCATCGCGCCAACACCTGGTCGCGAGACCACGTACCCTTCGCACCGCGATCGCCGGCGTGGCCACCCCAAATGGCCCGGTAGCCCTCATCCAGGCCCGACACACCCTCGACGCCGGCGAAGCTGCGCCACGCGGTGTGCGACGTTCGCTGATTGACCGCCCAGCGCAAGGTCGCCCGATAGATCGCGTCAGCTGCGGGCAGGTGAGTGAACAGCGAACGCGAATCAGCGACCGTCGACTCGTTGTTGGGACGAGCGCCGACGAGGACGTGGTCGTGCACGTGCGGTTCGCCCGCGCGATTGATTCCGTGGGTGAATCCGACGACTCGGTCCCAGCGGGCGGGGCGAAGGTACGCCCCGTCGTCGAAACGATGGCGAACCACGAACGCGCGGTCCTCGAGGTAGTTCAGCGCAGCGAGGACCCCCTCACGATGGGCGCTGACGACGTCGGCCGCGCTCGACTCGTCCAGGGCGACGAGAATCGAGAGCGGGCGGGGCGCCGCCACGACGATGTCATAGCCAACGACGCTGGCCCGTGCACTCGTCTGCAACACGCTCGCCACGTCGAGGCTCGACTGGGCGTCTCCGTTGCCTCGGAGCCACCAGCCCGCGTCGCCGCGGCGAACGCCGGCCAGTTCGTCGCCGCGATCCTGTACCAAGTAGTCAACGTCGGTCGACCGACGTACGAAGACGTGAATCACCGTGGACCTCCGCGGCCCAACGGTCGCTACGACAGCAAAGCTCGTATCTGGCGGGCGAGATCGCGACCGGCGTCGGCGAATTCGGGTGTCGCGACGACCGCGCCCGGTCCGGCCTGGACCATGAGGTGGTCGAGGAACGTCCGATCTGCAACCCGGAACCGCACCGCGTGACGTCCGTCGTCGAGCGCGCGCCATTGGGCGTTCGGCAGGGGCTCGAAGATCCAACGCGACGACGCCTCGACCACGACCACGACGTCGCTGCCCGACTCGCCAACGGCCGTGAGCCAGTTCGGCACCGGGTCGGCGGCGCGTGGTTCGTCGGCTGGCGACTTGGCCACGACGTCATTAATTCGATCGACGCGGAACGTCCGCCACGCCCCTCGCGTCAGGCAGAACGCACGGACGTAGGCGTGGCCGTTGAGTACGCGGATCTCACGCGGTTCGATGGTGCGCTCCTGGGACTCGTCCGCGGTCGCGGGCGTGTAGTGGATCTTGATCCGCTCGCCCGACTCGATGGCGCCGCGCACGACGTCGAGCAACTGCTCGGAATTCGTGTTTTCGACGCGAACTTGGGACCCGATCGCCGACTCGATCTTCTCGATCGCCGAGTGCACCTCCGGGGCGTCATAGATACGCGACGCCTCTCGCAGGGCGATGTTCAGTTCGAACAACTCGCGCCAGGTCAGGGTCGCCAAGTCGGCCGCGTCAGTTTCGACGCCATACTCGGCCCGGTAGAGCGAGTCGTCCTCGGCCTCATTCTCCCAGTCGTCGCACTCCTTGATCACGTGGGCCGGGAAGCCGTACCGTCCGTGCAGCGGCTCGAAGGACACCAGTCGGTCCATCACGTGTCGGACCACGTCCGCTGGGAGGTCGAAACGCCTCGACAGTTCGCTGATGCGCAGCCCGTCGCCGCTGAGGTGCACGGCGTGCAGCAACTGCAGGGCTTGACCGAGCGCGTCAGTGGTCGTGACCGGGTCGAACCTCACCCCGTCGAGTGCCGGCACGGCGCCCCGATTCACGCCACCGAGCCACGTCGCCAATTCGACCTTCAGGATCTTGGGGCTCACCAATCGCACCCGAGCGCCGGCGTTCACCACGAAGCGCAGCGCCTCGCGCAAGTTGTCGAACGAGAGCCCTACTTCGCGCAGCCCGCCCTTCTTGGTCGCGGCGATAGCGCTCGGGTACTCACGCGTGAGTAGTGAGGCGTAGTCCGCCGAGGTCACGACCACCACGTCGACGGGCTTGAGGGTGCGCGAGTACTCGGGGCGCCACGCGGCCGCAACCGCGCGAATGGCGTCATCGGACTCGAAGGACTCGGAACGCACCACGGGCATCGAGGTGATGCGAGTCATTCGGTAGCCCTTGACCTCGGCGGTGCCGCGAACCCGGGCGACGAGGTAGGTGGCACCGTTGATCACGCGAAGCGCGAGCGGCTCAACCACCCGTAACTTGTTGGCCGAGGACTGGTAGTCAAAGGCAAGGACGCGGCCCAGACGCAAGGCCCGCAACACGGGGTTGTAGTAGTTCGAGAACTCGAGCCCGGTGTCGGGCGCGGGACCCTCGTCAAAGAGGCTGAATGCGCCGGAGCGACCGAAACCACAGAGGCGCAACGCGAGTCGAACCACGCGCTGCTCGGCTTCGGTCAGCGCGAGTGGCGGTGCGTACATCGCATCGGACTCGACCCAGTAACCGACGCTGCCGTCACCGAGCACGACCGTCTCGATCTGCATGCCCAGCTCGCGAATCTTCGCCTTGTCGCGTTCGAACTTCTGCCGGGTGGCGACGTCGCCGCCCTGGTAGGCGCGAACCTTGCGCGGGCCGCTCGACTTCACGGGATACTCGTCGATCAGGAGCTCAGACACGATGGTCTCTTGGGTCAGCGGACGTTGCTGGGTGGCACTCTGCAGCAGCAGCGCCAGCGCGACCAGACGCTCGCGACTCTCTTCGACCGCGTTTCGAATCATCGTTGGATCCTCGTGATCGCCGGGCAACCGACGGGCAAGTCCGTCACGACCGAGACGGCTCGTCGTCGCGGCGCCACACACCGGCTCGACCGCCCGACTTCTCCCACAGGGCAACGGCTTCGATGGTCATCGTGCGGTCGATCGACTTGCACATGTCATAGACGGTCAGCGCGGCCATCGTCACGGCGGCCAGAGCCTCCATTTCGACGCCCGTTCGGTCGATGGTGTCAACACTCACCTCGACGTCAATGTGCGCGTCGGCGATCGTGAAATTCACGTAGACGTTGCCGACGAGGACGGGGTGGCACATGGGCAGCAGCGTCGCCGCCTGTTTGGCGGCCTGGATACCGGCCACTCGCGCCGTGGCCAGCACGTCGCCCTTGTTGACGGCGTTGGCCGCGACCGCCGAGGTTGTGGTCGCAAGCATGTTGATGCGACAACGCGCCAACGCGCGTCTCGCCATCACTTCGGTTGGCCCGATTTCGCGCGGGAATGTCCCGTCGTGGGGTGTTCGTCGGAGTTGGTGGAAGTCGTCCACGGCGCAATGCTACCGAGCCACGGCTGAGACCCGCGACGCCTCCGGTACACTGGATCGGTTATCTCGTCTGCGGGAGTACCGACGTATGCCAACCTACGAATACGAGTGCCAAGCGTGTCATGAGCGGGTCGAGGCCGTCCAGCGATTCTCGGACCCGGCGCTCACAACGTGCGAACTCTGCGGGGGCGAGCTGCGCAAGGTTTTCTCGGCCGTGGGCATCGTCTTCAAGGGCAGCGGATTTTACAAGAACGACAGCCGCTCAAGCACGGCAACGTCGACGCCCAGCGCGAGCGCCGACTAGCCGATCGTCCGCGGTCGAACGCCAGCCGCGCTGGCCGTGGCCGGGACACCGGTGGCGGCTCGCGACCCCCCCCCCCCGGCTGCGGACTGGT
>JAKAFH010000008.1 GCA_021818025.1 Actinomycetes bacterium
CAGCTATCCGTCGTAGCCTTGGTGGGCCGTTACCCCGCCAACAAGCTGATGGACCGCGAGCCCCTCCCGAAGCAAAATTCATTTCTTCCCCCAACCATGCGATTGAGGGGAGGTATTCGGTATTAGCACCGGTTTCCCGGTGTTATCCCAATCTTCGGGGCAGGTTGCTCACGTGATACTCACCCGTTCGCCACTAAATCTTTCGGAGCAAGCTCCTTGGATTCCGTTCGACTTGCATGTATTAAGCACGCCGCCAGCGTTCATTCTGAGCCAGAATCAAACTCTCCATCAAGATCTTCAGGGTTTCCCCTTCGAATCAGAGAGCCGAATGGACGACTCTAATATCCATTCGACAACAGTTTCCTCCACGGGGTGGATTCCACTGCCTACTTCTTTTTGACGAACGACGCGTCCGGTTAGGTCCGTCCATCGTCGCCCGTACTGGCTTTTGGCTCTCGTTCTTCCGTTTTCAAGGAGCGACATCGCACACGACCGAAGTCGGAGGTGCGAAGTACACCACCAGGATCTCTCCCGGTTCCCGCCGCCGTAAACCTCCCGGCTGCGGGATACTTACCCTATCAGCGCGTTACGGTCGCGTGCAAATCGCGTGACCGGCGTCTCTGACGGGAAGACCAGTGTAGCAACTGCCTCGGGGACGAACGTGCATTTCCCAGAGTTTTTTCTTCCCTCTCGCCATCGACCCACTGGCGCGCGAAAACGCGGCACCGATGCGCCCGGAGGTCGCCCGAAGCGTACGACGAACAGGAGCTTGACATTGTGTCCAAACGCACCGGCGTGACCCCGACAGCGAGTGAGTTCTCCAGCGTCGTCCCCACTGCTCGCCTCATAGCCTGCGACACGGGCAAACCGTATCGAACGGCGATTACGCCTTGAGCGTCAGTCGTCTCCCACGTTGAAGGCGACGCCGTTGGTGATGCGCACGAGTTCCTCGTAGGTCGTGGCGAAGACGTAGTGCGGGTGGCCACCGGCCGCCCAGACGACCGGCCAGTCACCCAGCGTCGTATCAACGATGGTCCGAATCGGGTTGGGGTGGCCGACGGGTGCAACACCACCAATCGGCTGTCCCGTGTGCGTGCGCACGAAGACCGCGTCGGGACGACGCACCGCGTGTGCGCCGAGGAACGTCGCCAGTCGATCAGTGTGCACGCGGTGTGCACCCGACGTCATCACCAGGATCGGCTCGCCATCAGCCTCAAAGATCAGTGAGTTGGCGACCTGGCCGACTTCGATGTCGAGTTGGGCCGCCGCCGCGGCGGCTGTCGGCGACGAGTCGATCGTCTCGACAATCGGGCTCGCGACCCCAAGACGATCGAGTGCATCACGCACCAACTGTCCGTTGGGATGCAGGTTCTCGACCGATCGAATGTTCACGCACTCGCCTCGGCGATGTCTCCGCCGACCTCACGCAGTCGACGGTGCAAATCGGCCGCCACGCGGTGCCAGGTTTCGGCCTGGTTGGGCCACGCGACGGGTCCTGACGCACCGCGTGAGCGCCGGCTTCGCAGCGTCTCTCGCGAATCGAACACCGCGAGGAAGCTGGCAAGAGCTGGCGTCTCGGCGACCACGTCCTGAAACGAATGTCCCGTCCTGATCGAGGTCCCCACCGCCGCGCCGACCAGCTCATGGGCCTCGCGAAACGGCATCCCCGTCTCGACGAGTCGTTCGGCGATGTCGATTGCCGCCAGATACGGGTCGTCCGCGGCCCGCGCGGCGACCACGTCATTGAACGTCATCGACTCATAGGTGCCGCGCAGCGCGTCGAGCACGAGTCCGATGTTTCGCAAGGAGTCAAAGAGCGGCTCCTTGTCCTCTTGGAGGTCTCGGTTGTAGGCGAGCGGGAGACCCTTGAGCACGACGAGCAGCGACGTCAGGTTGCCGATGAATCGACCCGTCTTGGCGCGAGCCAGTTCGGCGACGTCGCTGTTCTTCTTCTGGGGCAGCATGGACGAGCCCGTCGTATAGGCGTCACCGAGCGTGGCAAAGCCAAACTCCGCACTCGTCCAGAGCACCAGCTCCTCGCCCATTCGTGAGAGGTGTACGCCAAGCAGTGCGATGTCGAACAGCGTCTCGGCCACGAAATCCCGGTCGCTCACCGCGTCCATCGAGTTCGCAAACGCCCGGTCGAATCCCATCAGCGCCGCCGTCGTGCCCGGGTCGATCGGCAGCGACGTTCCCGCGACTGCGCCCGCGCCAAGCGGGGACACGTTGAGCCGGCGGCGGGTTTCGAGGAGTCGATCGATGTCGCGCGTCAGGGCCCACGCGTGGGCTCCGAGGTGGTGCGCCAGCAGTACGGGCTGGGCCCGCTGGAGGTGGGTGTAGCCGGGCAAGTACCGCTCCGGGTCGCTTTCACCGACCGCGAAGAGGGTCTCGGCGAGCGCCAGGACGCGTTGGGCAACGTCGACCAGCGCATCACGCACGAAGAGCCGTACCGTCGTCGCCACCTGATCGTTGCGGCTACGAGCCGTGTGCAGCTTCGCACCCGTTGGCCCCGCCAGCTCCGTCACGCGCCGTTCGATGGCCATGTGGATGTCCTCGTCGCTGCCAGCCCGCACGAAGACGCCCCGGTCGAACTCGCTCTCGACCTCGTCGAGCGCTGCCACGAGGGTTCGCCCCTCGTCGGCCGAGAGCAAGTCCGCCTCAACCAGTCCTAGGACGTGGGCCCGCGACCCCACGATGTCGTGGTGGTACAGCGCGCGGTCGAAGGGATAGCTCTCCGAGAGCTGCCACAGCGAGCTCGCCATGGACGACTCGAAGCGACCGTGCCACAACGTCATTTCGAGCGTGGCGCCGTGTTCTTCGCCCCTTGGCGGGCCGCCCAGGTCTTCACACCTAGACCATAGATCCTCACGTAGCCCTCGGAGTCTGCGTGACGGAAGGTGTCCGCCGCGTCATAGGTGGCGAGCCCGTAGTCGTAGAGCGCCTCGTCGCTGCGCCGTCCGATCACGCGCATGACCCCCGGTGCCTCGAAGCGAAGCCGGACGTCGCCCGAGATGTGGCGTTGGGTCTCTGCGACGAAGGCGTCGATCGCCTCCTTGAGCGGCGAGAACCACATGCCGTCATAGACCAGCTCGGACCAGCGAGGCTCGAGGCGGGCCTTCTCGTGGTGGACGTCGCGTTCAAGGTTGAGATCCTCGAGGTCCGCGTGCGCGGCGATGAGGGCGAGCGCAGCCGGGCATTCGTAGACCTCGCGACTCTTGATTCCGACGCGGCGGTTCTCCACCATATCCAGCCGACCGAATCCCGTAGAGCCCGCCCGGTGATTGAGCGTGCGAATCAGGTCGGCGAGTGACATCACGATGCCATCGAGGGCCACCGGCACCCCCTCGCGGAAGGTGATGGTGAGCTCCACCGGCTCGTGGGTGGTCACCCGCGTCAGGGTGTAGGGCTCACTCGGTGGTTCGGCCCACGGGTCCTCCATCTCGCCGCACTCGATCGCCCGACCCCACAGGTTCTCGTCGATCGAGTAGATCTTCTCCTTGGTGGCCCGAATCGGGATCTCCCACTTCTCGGCGTAGTCCACGGAGTCCGCGCGGGTCATGCCCCAGTTGCGCGCCGGTGCCAAGACCTCCAGATCGGGCGCCAGCGCGTGCGTGCCGACTTCGAAGCGCACTTGGTCGTTTCCCTTGCCCGTGCAGCCGTGCGCGACCGCCGTCGCGTTGAACTTGCGCGCCTGGTCGACGAGGTGTCGCACGATCACCGGGCGCGAGAGCGCCGACACCAACGGGTACTTGCCCTCGTAGCGGGCGTTGGCCATGATCGCCGGCGCACAGAACGCCTCGGCCATCTCGTCGCGAGCGTCGACCACCACGCAGTCGATCGCGCCGGCCGCGAGCGCCCGATGCTTGATGTCCTCGAAACTCTCCGAGCTCTCGGGGTCCTGGCCCACATCGACGAGGACGCACACCACCTCGGCGTCCCACTCTTCCATCATCCAGCGAATGGCCACCGACGTGTCCAGCCCTCCGCTATATGCCAGTACCACACGTTTCGTCATCGACGTTCCTTTCTCAACACCCGTTCATTCCAACCCGGCGAGTTCACGGAAGCTCTCCGCAATCGCGGCGCCCCCATGCTCATCGCTCGCGATGACCACCAACGTGTCATCGCCGGCCACGCTGCCGAGCACGCCTTCGAGGGCGCTTCGGTCCAACGCGGACGCTACGACGTGCGCACAGCCGGGCGGCGTGCGCAGGACCACGAGGTTGGCCGAGCTATCGACCGACACCACCCACTCGCCCATCATCCGACGCAGGTGGTCGAGTGGCGGCGAACTGACTTTTGGTGAGCTGGCGACGACGATTCGCCTCGAGCCGTGCTCGTCGCGGACCTTGATCGTGCCCAGCTCCTGCAGATCGCGCGTGACGGTCGCCTGGGTTGCGGTGATGCCCTCGGCCTGGAGCCGGGTCACCAGTTGCGCAGCGGTCGAAATCACCTCGCGTTCGATCAGCTCGTTGATCCGATGCTGTCGTTGCGTCTTGGTCATCGTTCACCGTCCTTTATCCATCGAAGTGCGCCGATCATCGCCGAACGCCGATGCGCCACTTGCCGCCAGACGAGTGACTGGGGTCCGTCGAGCACGTCGTCGGTGATCTCGTCACCGCGATGGGCGGGCAGGCAGTGCAGCAGCACCGCCTGAGGCGATGCGGCGTCCAGGAGTGCCTCGTTCACGCGGAATCCGGCGAGGTCGGCGCGCCGGCGCTTCGTCTCAGCTTCGAAGCCCATCGATACCCACGCGTCGGTGTAGACGACGTCGGCGCCGCGCACCGCCTCGAGAGCCGACGACGTGAGCCGCAGCTGGGCGCCTTGGACCCCCAGGGGATCCTCGTCGGTCCCGGCCGTGAGTTGGTAGCCTTCGGGCGCCCCCACAACGACTTCGGCGCCCAGTCGCACCAACGCCACCGCGAGGGACCGCGCCACGTTGGTCGCGTCGCCGACGTAGGCGACGCGCAGTCCCGCCAGCTGGCTCGGGTCACCACCCGCGAAATGATCCGCGATCGTCAGCACGTCAGCGATCGCCTGGGTGGGGTGGGCCACGTCACTGAGCAAGTTAATCAACGACAGTCGGTCGTTCGTCGCGCTGCGGATCCGGCCGAAGACCGAATGGTGGCGAATGCGCATCGCACAGATCGCGTAGAGGGCGTCGATCGTTCGGCCGACGTCCTCGGCAGACTCTCGGCTGTCCAGACCGATCTCCTCGTCACTGAAGAAGGTCGCGTAGCCACCGAGTTCGTGCACCGCAGTCGAACACGCGGCCCTGGTGCGCAGGCTCGGTCGTTCGAAGACGAGCGCCACCCCCTGGCCCGCGAGAAGCGAATCGTCGATCGGCGCACGCGCACCTTCGAGAATCGCTCGAAGGTCGTCGTCCGCCAACTCACTGATCGTCACGACGTGTCGGCTCATCGCTTCACCTCCGTACTGGGAACCGAGCCGTCGAGCACGCTGGCCAGCGCGTGGCGTCTCGTCCCGTTGGCGAGGACGATCCGTGCGGCGCCGGCGTCCAGTGCGTCGAGCGCCGCTCGCATCTTGGGGATCATGCCGTCGCGAATGGCGCCGTCCGCCAGCATCGCGCGCACGTCGGTGACCGTGACCGAGTCGAGGGCGCTACCAGGGTCGTCGGGGTCGCGACGCAATTGGTCGATGTCGCTCAAGAGCACCAGGGTGTCAGCCTCGAGTGCGGCGGCGATCGAACCAGCGACCGTGTCGGCGTTGCAGTTGAGCAGCTCGCCCTCGGCGTCGCTCGCCACGGGCCCGATCACTGGCGTCCAGCCCTGCTCGAGCAGGTTCGTCACGAGTCGAGGATCGACCGTGACTTCGCGGGCGACTCGTCCGAGCCGCCCGCCGTGGGCTGCGGCGCGCACGAGGGCACCGTCGACGCCGCTCAGCCCGACTGCGGCGAGCCCACCCCGCTCCAGCGCCGCGGTGAGGCGCTGGTTCACGAGTCCGAGGGCCATGGCGACGAACTCCATCGTTGCGCCATCGGTGACGCGAAGTCCGTCGAGGAACTCACTCGCCAATCCGACCCGCTCAAGCAGGCTCGCGATCTGCGGACCGCCGCCGTGCACGACGACCGCGGGGGTGTCAGTGCGAATCGCGCCAATGTCCTCGGCGAGGTCGCCCAAGATCGGTGAGGCGGGGTCCAGTTGATCGAGCGCGTGACCACCGATCTTGACGACGATCCGGCTCACGGCGTCACGCCACTTCGGGGCAGTCCGAGCGCCTCGTCAAAGCCCGTGGCGACGTTCCAGGCCTGGATCGCCTGACCCGCCGCCCCTTTCAAGAGGTTGTCGATCGAGCTCATCGCCAGCAGCCAGCCGGTCCGCTCGTCGACGCGCGCCGAGACGAAGCAGAGATTGCTGCCGACGGCGTCTTTCATCGTGGGCGGCTCGACCGTGACGACCACGAAGGGATCGCTGTCGTACGCCTCGTGGAGCACGTCGAGTGGGTCGAAGGTCGCGCCGCCGATGAGCGGCGCGTACGCGCTCACCAGCATTCCCCGACTGACCGGGACGAGGTGAGGCGTGAAGAGCAGTTCCGCGCCTAGCTCTTGTTGCATCTCGGGCGTGTGCCGGTGGTCCAGCAGCCCGTAAGCCTCGGCATTGGACGCCAGGCGTGCGAAGTGCAGCCGATCAGAGGTCCCCCGACCCGCTCCCGAGACGCCGCTGAGGGCGTTGACGACGATCCCCCGGCGCGACACGACGCCGGCGTCGATGAACGGCCCGAGTGCCAAGGACGTCGCGGTCGGATAGCAGCCCGGAGCGGCGATGAGCGACGCACC
Source organism: Actinomycetes bacterium (assembly GCA_021818025.1). GTDB lineage: Bacteria > Actinomycetota > Acidimicrobiia > Acidimicrobiales > RAAP-2 > RAAP-2. Next base: position 6,797 of record JAKAFH010000008.1, read on the forward strand.
GACGAGCTCGGACCGGTGCCGTTCGACGAGGCCGTAGCGGGCCTGACCGAGCAAGTCGGGCCGCGTGTGCGCGTGGCCGTACCACCGCTCGTACTCGACGGGATCGATCAGGCGAAAGTCGGCGCCGAGATCGACGACGGCGGCCCCGGTCGCCAACAGGTCGGGTACCAGGCGTTGGCTATGGCCGTGCGGCAAGGCCACGAAGACCACGTCGAGCGCCGCTCCCAGCGCCGCGTCGGTCGATTCGTAGACGAGGGTCGGAGCGAGCGCCGCGAGTGCCGGAACGTGCTCGGCTACCGATTTGCCCGCGTTGGACTCCCCCGTTGCCACGACGACGTCCATCGCCGGGTGGGTCAGACAGAGCCGCAGCACCTCCGCACCGGCGTATCCAGTGGCTCCGATGATCCCGACTCGCATAGTGACATTTTATGCATGTGAGAGAACAATTGCGCAACACCGAATTTCTACAGTAGGCTGAGCACATGTCACGGCGCGGCTGGTTGCTCTTCGCGACGATGGCCGTCTTGTGGGGCATCCCATACTTACTGATCAGAGTGGCCGTTCGCCAACTCGACCCCGGTGTGCTGGTCTTTGGACGCACGGGCCCCGCGTCGCTGCTCCTGCTCCCGCTCGTGATCGCCCGCGGTCAATTCCGTGCGATCGTTCGCAACTTCGGGTGGATCGTGGTCTTTGCCTTCGTCGAGTTTGGCGTGCCGTGGTACTTCATGGCGACCGCCGAGCAGCACATCACGAGCTCGCTGACGAGCCTGTTGATATGCGCCGTTCCACTGTTCTCGGTCGTGGCGCAGCGGTTCCGGCGCACCGAGGAGCACATCAGTCGTCGCCGGCTACTCGGCCTCGGCGTCGGCGCGCTCGGCGTGGCCTTGCTCGTCGGCTTGGGTATCCACGGCGGCTCCGTTGGCTGGATCGGCCTGATGCTTCTCGTCGCGATCGGCTACACCCTCGGACCCATCCTGCTCGCCACGAAACTCGCGGACGTGCCCGGCATTGCGGTCGTCGCGGGTGCGACGGGTGTCGTCGCACTGGCGTGGCTCCCGTGGAGCATCCTGCACTGGCCCCACCACGTCGACCACGAGACCTGGGAGTCCGTGGCGATCCTCGCCGTCGCGTGCACCGCGGCCGCCTTTGTCACCTTCTTCGAACTCGTCCAAGAGGTCGGCTCCACGCGCAGCGTCGTCGTCACCTACGTGAACACGGCGCTGGCGGTCGTGCTCGGGGTCGTGTTCCTCAGCGAGCCGATCACGACGGGAATCCTGATCGGCTTTCCCTTGGTCCTCGTGGGCAGCGTGATCGCCACCAGTCGCGGATCCTCAGCGGAGAAAGTCACCAGCGACGCGGACGAGCTCATCCACGGTTAGCCACCAGCGCGCGCCTTCGCTCACGAGCGTCACCGCCTCGCCGAACTCCACCGAGCCGTGGAAGGTCACCGACCCGTAAGCCAACGGCTCCGGGGCGACCTCGACGAGCGGTGACCACAGGGCCGCGTTATTCACGTGGCCGACGACGTCCAGATCGGTGCGACGAATCGGCCACGGCCGTCGGACCGCATCGGCACCGGGCTCGGTTCGCTCCACCCGACCCGAAACCCGCTGACGCGAACCCTCGCCGTAGGCGTCGTAGAAGGCGGAGCCGATGCGAACCGGGTGACCCGAGGGGTTCACGGGGACCCACAGCGCCACCGTCTCGATCGCGACCCGGCCGCCGCAGGCAACGTCAGTGCGCCGCTGCGCCCACGCCGCCCCCGAGCCCGAACACCACGTCGTGAGCGACACCTCGTCCCCGAGGCGGGGCCACGACCCGCCAGCGACAACTCGGAACGCCGCACGCCGCACCAGCCAGGTGTCGCTCGACTCGATGCCCGTGTCGTCCCAGTCGTCGGTGGCGATGTCCTGGAGATATCGCGCGAGGCCGTCGGGTCGCAGTGAGCCATTCGGTCCGCAGTCGCTGAGCCGCACCGGGCGACGGGCGCTGAAGCGCCGCCCCGTGCCGAGTGGTGCGAACTCGTCAGCCATTACCCGTCAACCTTAGGCCAGGTTCTAGCGCAAGACTGCACCGTGACCAGCGCCGACGGCGATCAACGCTTCGCGCGCGCTCGCCACTTCGGTGTCGCTAAGCGTCCGGTCCGTAGCGCCCAAACGAACCGTGAAGGCGAGGCTCCGGGTTCCCGGGGCGAGTGCCGCGCCGTGGTACACGTCAAAGAGCACGACCGACTCCACGAGCGGCGACGACGAGGCGAGGTCGTGACCGAGGTCAGCGGCGTGCACCGATTGGGGTGTCACAAAGGCCAGGTCGATGACCGCACTCGGGTACCGGCTCGGCACGACGGCGAGCGTCGAGCGTCGTCGCACCGCGTCGGTGTCGGCGAGGACGTCGAGGTCGAAGTCCAAGAGGCCGAGACGGCGACCCTGATGCCCGGTCACGGCCTCGACGAGCTGCGGATCGACTTCGCCAACGGTACCCACAATCGCTCCGCTCCAACGGTCGACCAACGTGGCCGATCGCGTGGGGTGAAGCCCTGGGCCAGGACCGTCGGTCGTTCGCACGACCACGTCGGCGAGCCCCAGCCGATTGGCCACTTGGGACCAGAGCACCACGGCACTCGTGGCGTCGTCCGTGCGATGGCCGAGGACTACCGTTACGCGCTCGTTCTCTGACGGCAAGCGAAGGTTGACCGATCCACCGGCACCGCCCCGGGTGAGTCGCGCCTGATCGGTGTCGTCGGGGTGGGTGAAGACGACGCCGATCTCACTGAGGCGAACGTCGGGGAATCCGCGCTCCACGTTTCGCCCCCACGCGGCGACGAGCCCCGTGATCATGGTCGGGCGAAGGACTGACTCTTCCTGGGCGAGCGGATTCGTGATCCTGACCGGCGTCGAAGTCTCGTGGGTCAGCTGGAACGAGGACTCGCTGCCGAGCGTCGGTGTCCAGGCCTCGAACGTTCCGGCGTCCACCACGATCGCGCGCACCTGGCGTCGAAGCCGCTGGCGTTGCGTCATGCCGCCGGGCTGGGGCCACGTCGGCGTGTGACGCGCCAGCCGGGAATAGCCCCACACCCGGGCGATCTCCTCGATGACGTCCGCGCGACCCGCGGCGCCAGTTCGAATGTCGGGTCGCGACGACGGTGCGGTCACGACGAGGGCGCCGTCGTCAGACTCGGCGACGACGAATCCCAAGGCACCCAGGTTGGCGACGACCGCCGCGGTCGGTAACGCCGTTCCGAGGGCTCGCTCGACGTCGTCACGACGAACCGTCACCGTCGACGGCGTCGGGACGACGCCTCGAACGTCGATCGGCGCGCCCATCCACTCGAGCTCGGGAACGCTCTCGGCGAGGACGGCGACGAATCGCGCGACCGCGCGCAACGCCAGCTCGGGGTCCACGCCCCGCTCGAACCGGTGGGAGGCCTCGCTGCGCAGACCGTGGCGCTTGGACGAGCGCGCGATCGTCATGGGATCGAAGTAGGCCGCTTCGAGGAGCACCTCGGTCGTGGTGTCGCTGATCTCACTCGTCGCGCCGCCCATGATGCCAGCCAGACCCAGCACCTGGTCGTCACCGTCGGTGATGACACAGTCCTCACCGGTGTCTCCCAAGCCCCGCCCGGGGTTGGCCAGGGAACGCGTGACGCCGTCGAGGGTCACGAGGGTCTCCCCAGCGCGAGCCCGGCGAACTCGCAGGGTCCGTCCCGCGACCCGGTGGGCGTCGTAGGGGTGCGTCGGCTGACCGAGCTCGAGCATCACCAGGTTCGACGCGTCGACCACGTTCGATATGGGTCGCATACCCGCTCGCTCGAGGCGGTTCGACACCCACGCGGGTGAGGAGCCCACGCGCACGTTGCGCAGCACCGACACCGTCAGTCGCCCACAGAGGTCGGGTGCCTCGATGACGCCGGCCGCCACCGCGTCACTCGACGAGTCCGAACGAGGTGTTGCCAGCGCGGGCTCTCGAACCGGGCGACCGAAGCGCGCCGCGAGGTCGCGCGCCACGCCGGCGATCGACCAGGCGTCGGGACGATTGCCCTCGATCGAAAGGTCAAAGACGACGTCCGCCTCGATGCCCAGGGCTTCCATGAGCCGCTCGCCGGGTCGCGGCTCGATCATCCCGTCGAGGACCATCAGACCCTCGTGCTCCTCGCTCAGGCGCAACTCACGCGCCGAGCACAACATGCCGTTGCTCACGACGCCGCGCATCGAGCGCCTCGCGATGGCGAAACCGCCGGGCAGCACCGCGCCCACGGGGGCAAGGGGTACGTGCTCGCCGACCTCGAAGTTCCACGCTCCACAGACGATCTCGAGCGGTCCGTTACCAGCGTCGACCACGATGCGCCGAATTCGATCGGCGCCGTCAATGGGATGGATCTCGTCGACCCGGGCGACAACGACGTCTTCGAGACCCTCGCCCACGTAGTCGATGCCCTCGACCACCAGGCCGAGGTCGTCGAGCGCCGCGCGGATCTGCTCGACCGACTCGGGTAGGTCGACGAAGTCGCGCAGCCACGAAAGGGGCGTCTTCACGCGAACTGCCCCAGGAATCGAACGTCGTTGTCCACGAGCGCGCGCATGTCCGAGAGTTCGTGTCGCATCTGCGCGCACCGATCGATGCCGAACCCGAAAGCGAAGCCACTCCACTGATCGGGATCGATGCCCACGGCCTCGAAGACAGCCGGGTCGATCATCCCGCACCCTCCTAGCTCGATCCAACCCGTGTTCGAACAGGTTCGACAGCCCGCACCGCGACAGATCGTGCAGGTGATCTCGAACTCGGCGGAGGGCTCGGTGAAGGGGAAGAACGCCGGCCGGAGCCGCGACTCGATGTCGGGCCCGAAGTAAGCACGGGTGAAGGTTTCGATCGTGCCCGCTAGGTCGGCGAACGTGATCTCGCGATCCACGACCAAACCTTCGATCTGGTGGAACGCGGCGAGGTGTCGGGCGTCGGGCGTGTCGCGTCGGTAGCACCGTCCCGGAGCGACCGAGTGGATCGGCAGCGAACCGGCCGACACGGCCGCCTCCATCAGGTGGACCTGGGTCGGCGAGGTGTGGGTACGCAGCACGACGGTCTCGGGGTCGCCCAGGTCGACGTAGAACGTGTCCCACATCCCGCGCGCCGGGTGCGCCGGCGGAATGTTGAGGGCCTCGAAGTTGTACCAGTCGCTCTCGACTTCGGGACCTTCAGCGACGGTGAAGCCCATCGCCACAAAGACGTCCTCGAGTTCGGCCTGGGTCGAACCGACCAGACCGGCGTGCCCGGGGGTCACCGCCCATGCACGGGTCTCGACCACCACGTCGCCGAGGTCCAGCCGGTCCGCCTCGAGCATCGCCGCGCGCTCCATCGCGCGCAGCTCGATCCGCCGACGCTCCACGGCATCTTCCACCGAACGTCGAGCCTCTTGCAGCCGCGCACCCATGGTGCGCCGTTCGTCGGGCTCAAGCGAGCCGAAGGACTTCTGCACCGCAGCGAAGGCCGAGCGCTTGCCGACGATCGAAGCGACGCGCTCGTCCAGTTCCTCGATGCTCGCCACGTCGGCGAGCATCGCGAGCGCCTCAGCCGTTATTGCTGTTATCTGATCATCGGGTTCGTTCATGACCCTCCCAGGCTACGGGGAATCAGCCCCGCCACTCGACCCCCGCGCTGCCAGTACGCCATGAAGGCGACTAGCGACGCCGCGACGCCGGCGTTGAGCGATTCGTTTGCGCCCGCCATGGCGATGCTCATCGTGGACTGGCAGCGTCCAACCGATTCGTCGTCTAGCCCCTCGGCCTCGTTGCCGATGACCACGACCGACGGCCCCGACAGCTCACAGTCGAGGAGTTCGGTCCCCCCGCGCACGACCGTCGCCCAGGTGTGCGACCCCGCCGCGGCGTAGTGCGCGAGCGTGGGCTCAAGGTCGCCCACGACGACGGGCAGGTGGAAGATCGAGCCGGCCGTCGCGCGCAGGGTCTTGGGATTGAACGGATCGACGCTCTGGCCGGTCAGCACCACCGCGTCCACGCCCGCAGCGTCGGCCGAGCGAATGATCGTGCCGACGTTGCCGGGGTCACGCAAGTCGTGCAGCACCATTGTCAAGCCACCCGTGGGCAACTCGGACAACGCCGGTGTGACGAAGCGCACGGTCGCCGAGATGGGCTGTGGCGTGAGGGCATCAGAGACCTTCGCGAAGACCGCGGGTTCCAGTCCGAAGGCTCGCACGCCTCGCGCGTTGGCTCGCGAAACGATCGCGCGAATATCGGACCGGTCGGCGAGCGACGTGTCAGCGAAGAGCGCCTCGAATTCGACGTCGGCCTCGAGGGCCGCGACCACCAGGTCGGGACCCTCGAGGACGCAGACGTGTTCACTCCAGCGAAGCGAGCGCTTCTGGACGAGTCGACGGAGTCGTCGTACTCGCTGGTGTGATGATCCGATCGATTCGAGCAGGGTGGCCTACTTCGCCAGCGCCGCCGAGGCCTGGGCGACCAGGGCGCCGAACGCGGCCTGGTCGTTCACGGCGAGGTCGGCCAGCACGCGCCGGTCGACTTCGATGCCGGCGGCGTTGAGACCCGCGATGAAGCGGCTGTAGCTCACGCCGTGGAGTCGCGTGCCCGCGTTGATGCGCTGGATCCATAGTTTGCGGAACTCGCCCTTGCGTGCGCGACGGTCGCGAAACGCGTAGACCCCGGAGTGCTGGACCGCCTGGTTCGCCGCGCGGAACGTGCGGCTCCGATCACCGTAGTAGCCCTTGGCCTGTTCGAGTACTGCCTTGTGGTGCTTCTTGGCGTTTACTGCGCGCTTGACTCGTGCCATGTCAGTGTCTCCTCACTCGTTCCTTACAGACCCAACATCTTCTTGACGTTCTTCTCGATGCCCGGCGAGATGTCAGCCTCGCGTCCGAGGCGACGCGCGCGCACCGAGGTCTTCTTCTCCATGATGTGGCCCCGGAACGCCTTGCGACGCCGCAGGCGGCCAGTACCGGTGATCTTGATGCGCTTCTTGGCACCACTGTCGGTCTTCATCTTCGGCATCTCAGCCCTCCTCACTCGAACTCTTCGACGGATCTGCGGACCCGTCCACCGACTCCTCGACCTTCGAGGCATCGGTGCCCTTGGCCTTGACCCGCTTCTCGGGGCCGAGGACCATGATCATGTTGCGACCATCGATCTTGGCCGCGGACTCCACCCGAGCCGCATCGCCCAGCTTCTCGACGATTCGGTCGAGGATCTTGCGACCCAGTTCGGGGTGCGCGGACTCGCGACCGCGGAACATGATCGTTACCTTCACCTTGTGACCCTCGGCCAAGAACTTCTCAACGAGGCGGGTCTTGGTGTCAAAGTCGCCAGGACCGATCTTCGGCCGGTACTTCATCTCCTTGACACCGACGTTCATCGTCTTGCGGCGCGACTCCTTAGCCTTTTGGGCTTCGTCGAATTTGAATTTCCCGTAGTCCATGATTCGACAGACCGGCGGGCTCGCGGTTGGCGCGATTTCGACGAGGTCCAGGTCCAAGCTCCGCGCTAACGCCAATGCCTCACGGCTCGACATCACGCCACGCTGATTGCCCTCGTTGTCAATGAGCCGAACGGTTTCGACTCGAATACGCTCATTGACGCGGTGGTCTCCAGGTCCTGTTGCGATATGCCTCTCCTTGCTCTATGCGACGCCATGGCGCCGCCACGGCAAGCGAGGCGAAGACTCTGGACCCGGCGTACTGCGCATACCCAGGTGGACGTTGGCGTCGCCAACCTCACTTGCTGTGAACTGCCTGACAAGGCTAGCAGAGCGACGACTTCGACAACGACGTCGGGCGAGCCCAGCGGACCACGAGTGCCGACCCTAGTATCGACCGACTACCGACTCCGGCGCCTTGGAGGCATTTCGCTCCTGATCAGCACTTAGTTCGAGACGACAACCGTCCAGGCCCGCAGCGCCCACCAGGGCCCTCGGTAGGCTCGCGACGTGGATCGATCTCGATGCCCGCAGCGGAGCCGAGCACTCGATGGGCCGCTGGTCGGCGCCCACGCCTGAGACCCGCCGGCGCGTCGGTCGCCGGGGGCTCGCGTGGCCGGCGCTGTTTCTCGCACTCGTTGGAGCAGTCGGCGGCGTGCTGATGCTTCGATCGGCCGCGGTGCATCGCGTCGGTGACACCCCACGGGCGACACGGGCCTGTCGGGCGGGTCTCGTCGAGGTCACCAACGGACCCTACGTCGGCGGTGCGACCCAGGAGGAGGCACACTCCCTGGCAATTATTAACACCTCGTCGGTCGCCTGCTCACTGCACGGCTACGTCCGCCTCGTCGTCTACGGTGAGCACGGGCGGCCACTTCCGTTGCGCTTCGCGCATCACCCGACCGGCGGCTGGCCCATGGCCACCGTGGTGCCGAGGTCGTTCGCGATCGCAACTCGGGCGTCGGGCTACGTCTTCGTGGCCCAAAACGCCTGCTACACGGGCTACGCCACGATCAGCCGGCACATCGCCGTTACGCTTCCGAGCGACCGCCGCGCGCTGGCACTCACGCTGCGCCGTCCGATCGCCCTGTGCACCGGACCCTCGGCGCAGGTCGGTAATGTCGTGGCCATCTCACCCATCGAGCCGTCGATCGCCGCCACACAGGGTCCGATCCCCTAGTCGTGACCTTCCGAGCCACGACATCGGTGGTGGGTCGTGGGCCGCTACCGTGGAACCATGAGCGACGACAAGGGTGTCGACGAGGAGATCGAGTGGATTCGCTCCACCCCCGTTGAGGTCATCCTCGGCAACCACCTCTTCCGAATGATCCAGATGGCGGCCGTACACCTGGCGGACACGCCGCCGAACCTGCCCGCCGCGCAACTCAGCATCGACCTCGTCCACGCCATGATCGAGGCCGGTGGCGACCGGCTTGGTGAGCACGTCGGCCTCTACCGAAGCGCCCTGGCCGAGGTCCAGCAGGTCTATGTGCGAGCGGCGAGCGGCTCGCCCGCCTCGTAGCGACGCGGGCGCACCTCACTCACCTCGTCGGCGCCTCGGTGTCCGGCCACCCGGATTCCGCTGACTTCGAGTCCGTTGTCGACGTGGCGGCTGCCATCGGCGATGGCCACGCAGTGGAAGTACCACCGGCCGTCGCCGTCGTCAATCCAACCGTCACCCCGGTCGTCGTCGAAATCGACGACGACGCCCTCTATCCTCATCGACCCGATCGCTGGCGCAGCAGGGAGACCATTTCCAGTGCCGTCAGCGCCGACTCGCGTCCCTTGTTGGTCTCGTCAGGCAGCGATCGCTCGAGCGCCTGCGCCACGGTGTTCGTCGTCAGCACCCCGAAGATCACTGGCACTCCGGTGGTCAGCTGCACGTCCTGGACGCCACGGGCGCTTTCGCCCGCGACGACCTCGTAGTGACCGGTGTCCCCGCGAATCACGGCGCCGAGGGTTATGACCGCGTCAACCGGTGACGGCCCGTCGGCGAAGGCGAGGGCCATCATGGGAATTTCGTAGGCGCCGGGCACCCAGGCCAGGGTGATGTCCGAGCGCGAGACACCAGCCTCGTCGAGCGCGGCCAGAGCGCCGTCGATCAGCCGCGTCGTCACCCCACCGTTGAATCGCCCGGCCACGATCGCGATGCGCAAGCCTCGCCCGTCGTGGCTGCCTTCGAGGTAGCTGCCAACGGCGGCGCGGATTGCCTCGCCCTTGGCGGGGTCGAACTCGGTCTGGTCATTCGACGTCATCGAGACCTCCCAGGATGTGGCCCATGCGCTCGCGCTTGGTTCGCAGGTAGTCGATGTTGTACGGGGTCGGCGTACTCTCGATTGGCACCCGCTCGACGATGTTCAGGCCGAAGCCCTCCAGCCCCCCGTACTTGCTCGGGTTGTTGGTCATGAGCCGCATCGAGGTCACCCCGAGGTCCACGAGGATCTGGGCGCCGATGCCGTACTCGCGCGAGTCGACCGGCAAGCCCAGTTCGAGGTTGGCGTCCACGGTGTCGTGACCGTTCTCCTGGAGCGCGTAGGCGCGGATCTTGTGACCAAGGCCGATCCCGCGTCCCTCGTGGCCGCGCAGGTAGACCACGACGCCGGCACCCTCGGCGGCGATCTTCATCATGGCCGCCTGCAGCTGGGGACCGCAGTCACAGCGCAGCGAACCGAGCACGTCACCCGTCAGGCACTCCGAGTGCACCCGCACGAGCACGTTCGGCGTCGACTCGATGTCGCCGTAGACCAGGGCCAGGTGCTGCTCGCTGTCGAGGATCGACTCGAACACCACCGCTTGGAAGTTGCCGAACTCCGTGGGCAGCGCCGCCTCGGCGATCCGCTTCACCAACTTCTCGTGGTGGCGCCGATAGCGGATGAGGTCGGCGATCGACACGATCGGCAGGTTGTGACGCGCGGCGAACGCCTCGAGCTCGGGGAGGCGGGCCATGTCGGACTTGTCGGCACTCACGATCTCGCACAGCACGCCCGAGGGCGCCTTGCCCGCCAGCCGACAGAGGTCAACGGTCGCCTCAGTGTGCCCGGCACGCTTGAGCACTCCACCGGGTCGGTAGCGCAGCGGAAAGATGTGTCCGGGGCGGTTCAGATCGGTCGGGCGCGTGTCGGGATCGATGAGCGCGCGCACCGTGGCGGCGCGGTCGTGCGCCGAGATGCCGGTCGTCGTGCCGTGTCGGTAGTCCACGGTCACGGTGAAGGCCGTGCGCTGGGCCTCGGTGTTCGCCACGACCATCAGGGGCAGGTCGAGCTCGTCGGCCCGGGCCGACTCCAGCGGAACGCAGAAGACCCCCGACGTGTACTCGAGGTAGAAGGCCATGGACTCGGCCGTCACGTCCTCGGCGGCCATGATCAGGTCGCCTTCGTTCTCGCGGTCCTCGTCGTCGACGACCACGACCATTCCGCCGTCGCGAATTGCGCGGACTGCCTCTTCAATCGTCGATAACGCCACTAGACCTCCAATTCGATACGAACATCTTCGCCGACCGTTCGCACATCCACCAATCGGCCGCGCCGCAGGTCGCCGATCGTCGACGTCGTCAGGTCGACGAGGGCACCGACGGTGCCCGTCGCGCCCGCGAGCGCCGGCGCCACGTACCAGACGATCCGGTTGACGAGACCCGCGGCCACGAAGGCGCTCGCGGTCTTGGGCCCGCCTTCCACCAACGCCTGGAGCACGCCACTCGCGCCGAGCTCGTCGAGTACCGCGCCGACGTCGCCCGAACGCTCCCAGCACGGTCGGACCTTGGCGTGCTCTGGCGCACGACCAAGCACGACGCGCAGCGGCTCGAGCACCACGTCCTCGAGGCGTGCCGTGAGACGCGGATCGTCACGGCGCACGGTTCCCGCGCCGACGATGATCGCCTGGCTGCGCGCACGCAGCACGTGGGCGTCTCGGCGCGCGGCCTCCCCGGTAATCCACTGACTGGACCCGTCCGGCATGGCGACGACGCCGTCCAGGGTTGCGGCGACCTTCATGACCACGTACGGCCGCCCGGTCTCGCGGTGCCAGAGGTAGGCCGCGAGCTGCTCGCGCACCGCTGCCTCGCCCACGCCGACTGTCACCTCGATACCCGCGTCACGCAGAGCGGCGACGCCCGATCCCGACACGCGTGGATCGGGATCGAGGGTGCCGACCACCACCGACGCCACCCCGGCCGCGACGATCGCCTCGGTGCACGGGCCCGTTCGACCCGTGTGGCTGCACGGCTCGAGGGTGACCACGAGGGTGGCGCCAGCGGCCGACGTACCGGCGTTTCGCAGCGCCACCACCTCGGCGTGGGCGTCCCCGGGAACCTGCGTATGGCCGATGCCAACGATGCCGCCCCGGCGATCGACGACCAGCGCGCCGACCCAAGGGTTGGGCGGGGCGTGGTAGCGGGCCTTCTCGCCCTCGGCCACGGCGCGAGCCATGAGGTCCTCGAGATCGATCACGCCGCCCCCGCCGCGAGTCGCAGCGCCCGGGCCGCCGCCAGGGGGTCGGGTTTGGCGAAGATGGCCGAGCCCGCGACGAGCACGTTCGCGCCGGCGCCAACCGCGACCGGGGCCGTGCGCTCGTCGATGCCACCGTCGACCTCCAGGTCGACCGCGAGGCCCTGACCGTCGATCTCGCCGCGCGCCTGGACGACCTTGTCCATGACCTCGCCGATGAAGGACTGTCCGCCGAAGCCCGGGAACACCGTCATGAGCAGCAGCAGGTCGATCCCGCCGAGGAACGGGGCGACGGCCGAGAACGGCGTGTCCGGGTTGGCCGCCAGCCCCACCCGAAGTCCCACGGCGCGCGCCTCGGCGATCAACGCTCCCGTGTCGCCGATCTCGACGTGGATCGTGCACCCGTCCGCGCCGGCGGCCTTGAAGGCCTTGAAGTACCGGCCGGGCTCGGTCATCATGAGGTGGCAGTCAAAGAACCGGTCGCTGTAGCGACGAAGTGAGGCCACGACGGGCGGCCCGATCGAGACGTTGGGCACGAAGTGACCGTCCATGACGTCCACGTGCAACCAGTCCGTTTCGTCGTCAATGGCGCGAACCTGCGCAGCCAGCGATCCGAAGTCCGCCGCCAGGATCGACGGGGCGACACGAAGGCGGCCCGTCGGACCGGCGTCAATGGTGGTCATGCCCCCCAGCCTAGAGAGCCCCGTCACCGCCACCGCACGATCTCGTCCGATCGAACCCGACCCCGCCACCAGTCAGCGGCCGGCATGGTGCGACCGCCCTCGGGACGCAGGGCGTCGAGCACGAGTGCGCCACCCTGGACGCCGAGCAGGATCTCGCCATCCTGGCGGCAGAGGGTCCCCGGGGCGGTCGCGGCGTCAACGGACAGCGCGTGGGCCTCGATCAGCCGGATCCGCTGGTCATCGACGAGCAGCCACGAACGCTCCAGTCGCACGATCCGAAGGTTCTCGTCGACCGAGCGCGCGGGGTCGAGATGGAAGGTCTCAGCGTCGAACTTCGTCGCGTAGGTCACCTCGCCCGACTGCGCGACGGGGTGGTCGAGCAGCGCGGAGTCGCCGAGCACCTCGAGCAGCGCCTGCGCGCCGAGTCGAGCCAGACGCTCGAGCAATACCCCGAGCGTCGCGTCGGCGATCTCGATGCGTCGCTCGAGGTGCACGGGGCCCGTGTCGAGGCCCTCGTCGAGCGTCATGATCGACACACCAGTCTCGCGGTCGCCGGCGAGGATCGCGCGCTCGACCGGCGCGGCGCCACGCCAGCGCGGCAGCAGCGAGAAGTGGACGTTGAGCATCGGGACCCGCTCGAGGACCGCGGCGGGGATCATCGCGCCATAGGCCACGACGACGCCGCGATCGACGTCGTAGGCCGCCAGGTCGGCAATCCGGTGGATCACCGGAATGCCCCGCGACACCGCTTCAGCCTTCACCGGGCTCGGGGTCTGCCCCGACCCTCGACTCCGACGCCGGTCCGGTCGCGTTACGACGACCGCGACGTCGTAGCCCGCGTCACAGAGCGCCCCGAGTGACGCCACCGCCGGCGCCGGTGTTCCGAGGAAGGCCAGGCGCATCTACTCGCCGAGCAGCTGACCGAGACCGTCGACGTCGCGTCCGAGCGTGAGGCGCCGATGGCGCAGCAGCTTCTTCGCCTCGCGTCGCTGGTCCTCGTCCAGGCGCTCGACCAGGAGGACCCCTTCGAGGTGGTCCATCTCGTGCTGGAAGATCCGGCCCTCGTACTCGTCGGTCTCAATGTCGATCTCGTTGCCGTCGAGGTCGTAGCCCCGCAGGTGCACGGCGTTGGGACGCGTGATCTCCCAGCTGAGCCCCGGTACGGAAAGGCAACCCTCCTCGAAGGTCCACTCGCCGTCGGTCTCGACGATGACGGGATTCACCACCACGACGGGTCCGTCGCCCTGGTCGTAGACGAAGAGCCGCTTCTGCACGCCGATCTGGTTGGCGGCGAGGCCCGCGCCGGGCGCCTCGTACATGGTCTCGATCATGACCTCGGCCAGCGCGGCGATCCGGCCGTTGATGTCCTCCACGGGCGTGGTGACCTGGGTCAGCACCGGGTCACCGTACACGCGGATGGGCAGTGTATTCACGGCCCCAGGCTACCGGCTCAGTCGACGGCGATACGCAGGGAGGTCGGGCGATTCGGTGCCCGAAGCGCCTCGAGCAACGTGGCGAGGTCTCGCGCGCGCACCGACACGTCCGACGCACCCTCGCTGACGCGCACTCGCGCGCGATCGAGTGTCTCGGCGAACGCGGCCGCCCCGTCGCCACGCAGTGACGCCGCCGCGCCGAAGGGCGCGAGTTCGAGGAGGCGCGCCGTCTCGAGCTCGTCGGCCAGCAGCTGGTCGAAGGAGCCCTCGGCGACGGCTCGAATCACCGGGTCATCGCCGCGGCGCGTCTGGACGATCACCTGTCCGCGACCCTCGCGACGCGAGCCGACGAGCCGGCCGGCGCGACCCAGCACGCTCACCGCCTGGCGTCGAGCCGACTCGCGTGGCGCGAGCAGGTACTGGTCAAAGTCATCAATGACGACCAGCGGGGCCCGCCGCACGCGCTGGAAGACGGCCTCGGTACCGACCACGACCCGCGCCAGCGCACCGTCGGGCGCGTCGGCCGCGGTCACGACGCTCACCGGTTGACCGATCTGGGCCTCGAGATCGCGCTGGGTGGTGCTCACGCCCTGACGTAGCCGCCGCACCCGCGTCGATCCACAGGACCGGCAAAACCGCTCGCGCGGCTGGTGGGCGTTGGCACAGGCGACGCCCTCGGGCACCTCCTGCTCGGCCTGCGTGCAGACGGCACAGCGATAGAGCTCGTGGCACTGCGCGCACGCGAGTAGCCGACCTCGTCCCAGGCGCTGGTGCACGATGACCGCGGCCACCGGTTCGCTCTGAGCGAGCGCGCGGTGCACGGCGTCGAGCGTCTCGCGGGCGAGCACGCCGTCGTGCGGGTCACCGCCTCGACGATCGACGACCGTCAATCGCGGCCACCCGCCATCGACGCCCGCGTCGCGCCGAAAGCCACCGAACATGAACCGCGGTTCCGGGAACATCGACGTGGCCCAGAGCGGCGCTCCCTCGCGCCGGCACCGTTCCGCGAGCACATCGAAGGCGTGCCAGGTGGGAACCGCGTCAGACCGGAGCGACTCGTCTTCGAGGTCCAAGACCACCGCGCCCGCCACGTGGGCGACTGGCGCCATCGCGGCGCCGCGGGCTCCCACGACGATCGGCCACCCGGCGCGCATTCGCTCCCACTGATCGGCGCCGGCGACGTCACAGCCTCGCTGTTCGAGGCGCCCGCGCAGCCGGCGCGCCCACGAGTCCGTCGGGGCAACGACGATCAGACTGCCGGGCGCCAAACGCGTCGCGCGATAGGCCGCGAGCACCAGCCCGAGCGGATCGGTCGTTGGCGCGAGTTGGATCACGCCTGGCTCGTAGTCGACGAGTTGGCCGCTAATGGAGGCGAGCAGCGGCTTCGCCACCGGTGGCGTGGGCAGCGACGTCACCAGGCGGGTCGGCGACGCCGACACGAGCAGACGCGCCAAGGGCGCGAGCCAGCGGTCGCTCGCCCACGAGAGGAACCCGAGCATCTCGGCCGGCGGGCCGTAGCCCAACCACTTGCCAATCGGCTTGAGCTCGGGGGTGGGCGTCGCCTCGTCGAGCACCCAGGCTCGCACGCTGCGGTGATTGAAATCGACGCGCACGCGGTCGCCCAGGCCGAGCGAGGCGATGCGCTCTGGTACCAGGTAGTCAAAGGGGCGATCAACGGCGGCGACCTCGGTCACCACGCGAACCGCCCGCGGCTGGGCCACTAGTTCAGCGACAGCTCCCGACGCAGGTCGTCGACCCGCGGCGTCTGTTCCCACGTGAAGCCTTGATCGCTTCGCCCGAAGTGCCCGTAGGCGGCCGTGCGCTGGTAGATCGGTCGACGAAGGTCCAGGTCGCGGATGATCGCGGCGGGACGCAGGTCGAAGATGGCGTCAACGGCCTTGGCGATCTTGGCCCGGTCGACGGTCTCGGTCCCGAAGGTCTCTACTAGTACCGAGACGGGACGGGCCACGCCGATGGCGTAGGCCACCTGCACCTCGCAACGCTGCGCGGCGCCGGCGGCCACGACGTGCTTGGCGACCCAGCGTGCCGCGTACGCCGCGGACCGGTCGACCTTGGACGGGTCCTTGCCCGAGAAGGCACCACCACCGTGGCGAGCCATCCCGCCGTAGGTGTCGACGATGATCTTGCGCCCCGTCAGGCCGGCGTCGGCGTGCGGACCGCCGAGGACGAACTTGCCCGACGGGTTGACGATGACCCGCATCGAGCTGGTGTCGAGGTTGGACGGCAGGACCGGCTTGATCACGTGCTCGAGGACGTCGTGGCGGATCGTGGTCTGGGAGTCGTAGCCATCCTCGTGCTGGGTGGAAACGAGCACGGTGTCGACCGCGACCGGACGACCGTCTTCGAAGGCAATCGTGACCTGGGTCTTGCCGTCGGGACCGAGGTACGGGATCAGGCCGGATCGGCGTACCTGGGCCAAGCGCATCGAGAGCCGGTGCGCGAGCCAGACCGGCACGGGCATGAAGTCATCGTTGTCGTCACAGGCGTAGCCGAACATCATGCCCTGGTCACCCGCGCCGAGCGCGTTCAACTGGTCCTCGCCGCCCGAGCCGCTTCGCAGCTCGAGGGCCGCGTCGACGCCGCCGGCGATGTCGGGGCTCTGCTTGTCCAAGGACACCAGGACCGCGCAGGTACGGCCGTCGAATCCCTTGCTACCGCTGTCGTAGCCGATGTCCAGGATCGTCTTACGCGCAATGGCGTTGATGTCAACGACCGCGGTGGTCGTGATCTCGCCCGCGACCACGCACAGTCCCGTCGTGAGCAGTGTCTCGCAGGCCACCCGCGCGTGCGCGTCCTGGGTCAAGATGGCGTCCAAGACGCTGTCAGAGACCTGATCTGCGATCTTGTCGGGATGTCCTTCCGTCACCGACTCCGACGTGAAGAGGGTGCGATCGCTCATTGGTCTCCTTGCGGTAACAATGCAACCACCCTAGTCAACACCTCTAGCGCAACGTCCTCTTTTGTTCGCATCGACACCGTCACCGGGTCGTGGTCGCGAAGCAGCAGCACCACTTCATTGGTCCTGGACTCGAAGCCCGCCCCGGGGGTCGTGACGTCGTTGACGACCAGCAGATCAGCACCCTTGCGTTCGAACTTCGACTGCGCATTGGCGAGCACGTCGGTCGACTCCGCGGCGAAACCGACGATGACCTGGCCGTCGCGCCGAGCGCCGGTCAACTCCACCAGGATGTCTGGGGTGGCCACCAGTGACAGCTTGGGCGGACCCGCCGCCTTCTTGAGCTTGTTGGGTGCCGGCGCGACCGTGAAGTCCGCCACGGCCGCCGCCATCACGATGACGTCAGACTCGCTGGCCCGCGCGAGCACGCGATCGCGCAGCTCGGCCGCGGTCACGACGGGCACCACGTCGATTCGGCGTTGCACGTCGAGGGCGAGCGGCCGGACGGTCGTTGTGACCAGGGTGACCGCGGCTCCCAGGCGTGCGGCGACCTCGGCGATGGCGTGACCCTGGCGGCCCGAGGACCGGTTCGTGATCACCCGAACGGGATCGATCGGCTCACGCGTGCCACCCGCGGTGACCAGCACCCGCCGGCCCGTCAGCGGGCCACGGTACCCCTCGACGATTCGCTGCACGAGCGCGACGATCGTCGCGGGATCGGCCAGTCGTCCGGCCCCCTCGTCACCGCCCGCGAGGTGGCCGCGCTCGGGCTCGAGCACGAGCACCCCACGTCGACGCAGGGTCGCCAAGTTTTCCTGGACGACGGGCTGCTCCCACATCTCGGTGTGCATCGCCGGACACAGCAGCACGGGCGACGCACTCGCCATCAGGGTCGCAGTGAGCAGGTCGTCGGCGAGGCCGGCCGCGAAGCGCGCGATCAGGTGGGCGGTCGCGGGTGCGACGACGATGAGATCAGCCGACTGACCGAGCTTGGTGTGGGGTATCGGCAGGTTCGGGTCATCGTACAGGCCGACGCGCGCCGGTTCGCTCGCGAGCGCGGTGAAAGTCAGCGGCGCCACGAAGCGCGTGGCGTCAGGAGTCAGGATCGGAGCGACGTGATAGCCGGCGTCGCGCAGGCGCCGGAGCACTTCGACGGCCTTGTAGGCCGCGATGCCGCCGGCGACGCCCAGAACGATTCGAGGTGTCGGCTCAGGCGTCGCGGAGGGCATCGGTGAAGGCGTCCAGCTCGTTCGCCTCGTCCTGGTGCGCCTGGGCTGCGTCTCGGTCGCGACGCTCCTGCTCGAGCTCCTCGGGCGTCGGACGGTGGAATTCGAGCTTGCCCTCGTAGAGCTCCTGGAGCGACAGCGACAGCGACTTGTTCGACAGTGACGTCACCTGGGGTGGGATCATCGCGCCGTGGCCCGTTCCGAGTCCGTTGTAGTAGTCGTTGATCTCGCGTGCGCGAATCGCCGACACCGCGACCAGGGTGAACTTCGAGTTGCCAACCTTGGCCAGCAGCTCCTCGATGGGCGGATCGACAAGCGATGGGCGCTCGGTCATGGATTCAGTCCTTTGATTACGCGAGGGTTCGACGGTCTCGTCGGAGTTCTTCCAGTATAGAGAGGATTTCGCTGGTGGCCCGCTCCACGTCGTCATTGACGATGACGTGGGTCGCGAGGCGTTCGCCGACGCGCATCTCGCCCGCCGTGCTGTGCAGCCGCCGCTGGACGTGGTCCTCGGTGTCACCGCGCCCGCGTAGGCGGGCTTCGAGATGGTCCATCGAGGGCGGAACGACAAGGAAGATCACGACGTCGTCGTAGTGTCGCCGCACCTGCTCAGCCCCCTGGACCTCGATCTCGAGCAGCACATCGGCGCCGCCGGTTCCCGTGGGAACGGGCGTGCCGTAGAGGTTGCCCTGGAACTGCGCCCACTCGAGGAATCGGCCCTCGTCAATCGCGCGCTCGAAGGTCTCCCGGTCCACGAAGACGTACTCGTCACCCGTCTCGGTCTCGCGTTTGTTGCGCGTCGTCCAACTGCGGCTGAGCCACAGCCGGGGATCGGCCTCGACGAGTCGCCGGGCTATTGTCCCTTTGCCGACTCCACCAGGACCAATCAGTACCGCCAGCAGCGGTTCAGCGCACAAGGGCTCGAAACAGCTCGGCGCGCTGCTTGGGACCAAGCCCGCGAATCCGGCGCGACTTGGCGATCTGGGCCTTTTGCATGATGCGCTCGGCCTTCACGTCACCGATGGCCGGAAGCGCGCTGATCAAGTCATACGCGCGCATCTGGGCGACGCACTCCTCGCGGTCGGCAAGTTCGAACAACTCCTCTAAAGAAAGTTCACCGGACTTGATCTGCCGCTTCACCTCCGCCCGGCGTCGCCGGTTCGCCACGGCGAGTCGTGAGGCTTGAACTCGCTGCTCTTGCGACAGTGTTGGCGGAGTCGGTGTCACGGGCACAGAATACATCGTGACGAGCGCAAATGCACTCAAGAACTAGGGCAGGGCGTCAGATATTTCGTCGCGCCAGCGCCGAGCGGCGTCGTGCACCGCGCGGCGATCCGGACCCCGCTCGAGGATCGACCGAGCCACGTTGACCAGGACTGATGCACGAGGGACACCGCCGAACAGCCGGCGGACCCGTTCGGGCGTGGCGCCCTGGGCGCCCACGCCTGGCACCAGGATCGGCCCCTGCAGCCGCGTGAGGTCAAAATCCGGGCGATCCCTGGTCGCGCCGATCACCGCACCGATGGCGCCGAGCGACTCGGCACCGGCGTTCAGGGCGGCGATCGCACCCAGGACCGCGACCTCAACGCTGCGCTCGCCGTCCACGATCGCGCCCTGGACCTCGCGACCCTCGGCGTTGGAGGTCGCGGCGAGTACGAAGAGCCCCCGGCCGCTGCCTTGCGCCGCGCGCACGAGTGGCGCCAGCGATCCGACACCGAGGTAGGGGTGGGCCGTCAGCGCGTCGACGGCGAGTGGCGAGCCGTCGGTGAGCCACGCCTGGGCGTAGCCCTCGACCGACGAGCCGATGTCGCCGCGCTTGGCATCGGCGACGACGACGAGCGACGCGTCACGGGCCTCGCGAATCACCCGCTCGAGGATCCGATACCCGGCCGAGCCGAATCGTTCGAAGAAGGCGACCTGGGGCTTGACGGCCACGGCGGTGCCAATCGCTGCCTCGACGATGGACAACGCGGCGAATTCGAGTCCCTCGACGTCATCGCGTCGACCCCACTGCTCGAGCACTGTCGCGCTGGGGTCGACACCGATGCACAGCGGACCGCGCTCGGTGATCAGTTCCTGCAGCCGCACGCCGAACGATTCAACCATGGGCCACCCCGATAATCTCGCGCACGTCAGCCACGCCGTGTGACCCCAGCCACGAGAGGACCTCGCGTTGGATGCGCCACGGCGCACGAGGCGACGCGAAGATCGCCGTTCCGACTTCCACGGCGCTGGCGCCGGCCATCAGCATCGCGATCGCGTCCTCGCCCGAACGCACGCCGCCCACGCCCACGATCGGCACGTCGGGCAGGGCACGGCGGCAGTCAAAGATCGCGCGCAATGCGACGGGGTGGATCCCGGGACCGCTCACCCCTCCCCCGATGCCGCCGAGGACGGGACGGCGGCGCTCGACGTCGATGGCGAGACCGAGCACGGTATTCACGAGCACCAGCGCCTCGGCGCCCGCGTCGACCGCGGTCGCGGCAATGCGCACGAGATCGGGCGTGTTCGGGCTCAGCTTGACCCACACCGGCCGCTTCTCGCTGACGGTCGCGCGCACGATCGCGGCCGTCGCCTCCGGTGAGTGGGCGAACATCGTCGCGCGGTCCTCGAGATTCGGACAGCTCGCATTCACCTCGAGCGCGATCGCCGGCGATTCGGCCAGCCCATCGGCGGCGTCAGCGAACTCCTGGGTGTTGCGTCCCCAGATCGAGGTGACAATCGTCGCACCCGTGGCCACGAGCGACGGTTCATAGTCCTGACGCCACGCCGCCACGCCGGGCCCCGCGAGTCCGACGGAATTGATCAGATGCTCGCCGACCGCCGCGATTCTCGGCGCCGGGTTGCCGGGCCAGGCGAAACTCGCCAGCGACTTGGTGACCAAGGCCCCGAGGCGGCTGAGGTCGCCGTAACCGGCGAGTTCGTCGCCAAACCCCGCGGTGCCCGCGGCAGTAAGGATCGGCGAGCGCAGCGCCACTGAGCCCACGCGCGTCGTGAGCGATGCCTCGCTCATCGGTGCAGTTCCTGCAGGGAACGCACACGCCATCCCCGGGCCCGCGTGTCGGCGATACCGCGCGCGGCCGCGAGTCCCGCGCTCAGGGTCGTCAGGCAGGGCACGGCGTGGGCGACGCACGCGTGTCGGATCTGAGCGCCGTCGAGCATGGCGTTGCCGCCCGAGGGGGTGTTCACCACGAGCTGCACCGCGCCCTCGGCGATGAGTGTGACGGCATCGGCGCCCAGGTCGGCGAGACCGACCTTGCCCACCAGGGTCGCCACGCTCAGCCCGTTGGCGCGCAGGTAACCCGCCGTTCCGACGGTGGCCGCGATGCTAAATCCGAGCTCCAGCAGCTGGCGTGCGAGGGCGAGCCCCCCGACCTTGTCGCGGTCGGCGAGGGACAAGAAGACCTGTCCACTGTCGGGCAGGCCGGTGCCGGCGGCTAACTGGGACTTCGCGAAGGCGATGCCGAAGCTCTCGCCGATCCCCATCACCTCGCCGGTCGAGCGCATCTCGGGTCCGAGGATCGTGTCGACCGCCGGGAATCGATTGAACGGCAGCACGGCTTCTTTCACGCTGACGTAGTCGGGCTGCGGGGTCTCTCGCGGCACGACGCCCTCGTCTCGCAGGAATGCGAGGGTCTGACCGAGCATGACACGAACCGCGACCTGGGCCAACGCGACGCCCGTCGCCTTCGCGACGAAGGGAACGGTCCGACTGGCACGGGGGTTCGCTTCGAGCACGTAGACCTCGTCGTCCTTCACGGCGTACTGGACGTTGACCAGTCCGATCACGCCGAGCGAATCGGCGATCCGCCTCGTGTAGTCGTGCAGGGTCTCGATGATGGTCGCACTGAGCGACTGCGGCGGCAACGCGCACGCGGAGTCGCCCGAGTGGATTCCCGCCTCCTCGACGTGCTCCATGACCCCGGCGACGTAGGTCTCCCCGGCCGCGTCGCGGATCGCATCGACGTCGATCTCGACCGCGTCTTCGAGGAAGCTATCGAGCAGAATCGGCCTGGTAGCACTCACGCCCCCCTCGCGCGCCAACGCGCCGTGGGCCCCGGTGAGGTTCGCCATGACGCGACGCAACGACTGCTCGTTGTAGACGATCTCCATGGCCCGCCCGCCCAGCACGTAGCTCGGGCGTACCAGGACGGGGTACCCAATTCGCGTCGCGACCTCGATGGCCTCCTCCAGGGTCACCGCGACGTCGCCGGGTGGCTGGCGAAGCCCGATCTCGTTGCAGATCGCCGACCAGTGCTCGCGGTCCTCGGCGGCGTCGATGGCGCTGACGGGCGTGCCGAGCACGAGCGACGGGTCCAGGGTGTGGGCGAGCTTGAGGGGCGTCTGGCCGCCCAGGGACACGATGACCCCGGCGACACGCGCGCCGTCGACGCAAGCCGCCTGCTCGGCCGCAACGATCTCGGCCACGTCCTCGGGGGTGAGTGGCTCGAAGTAGAGGCGGTCTGACGTGGAGTAGTCCGTCGACACCGTCTCGGGGTTGCAGTTCACCATCACCGACTCATAGCCCATGTCGCGCAGCACGTAGGACGCGTGCACGCAGCAGTAGTCGAACTCGATGCCCTGGCCGATCCGATTGGGCCCCGAGCCCAGGATGATGACCCGATCCTTAGACGAGGGCCTGACCTCGGTCTCGTCCTCAGTCGTCCCGTAGTGATACGGCGTGGCCGCGTCGAACTCGGCCGCGCAGGTGTCGACGGTCTTATACGTGACTGGCGCCAGCGCACTGCGCGCGGTGCGAACGAGCGCCGGGTCGGTCCGGCTGATCGCGGCGACCTGGGAGTCGGTGAAGCCCCACTGGCGGTAACGACGCCAGGTGCGCGCGTCAAAGCCGAGGACGTCGGCGTCGCGCAACTCGCGCTCGCACGCCACGATCACAGCCATCTGGTCGATGAACCACGGGTCGATGCCCGTGCGGGCCGAGACCTCCTCGACGGACGCACCACGCCACAGCATCTCGTGCAGTGCGTAGAGCCGCTCCGGGGTGGCCACGACGCAGCGATGCCACAGGGCATCGTCGTCCAGGTCGGCGAACTCGCGGTTCGGTCCCGCGGCGAAGCCCGGACGGCCCTGCTCGAGGGACCGGATGGCCTTCTGCAGGGACTCGGCGAAGTTTCGACCGATCGCCATGACCTCCCCAACGGACTGCATCCGGGTCCCGAGCGCCGAGGACGCCCCCGGCAGCTTCTCAAAGGCCCAGCGTGGGATCTTGGTCACCACGTAGTCGATCACGGGCTCGAAGCTGGCTGGCGTGGACTTGGTGATGTCGTTGATGATCTCGTTGAGCGCGTAGCCGACCGCGAGCCGGGCGGCGATCTTGGCGATCGGGAATCCCGTGGCCTTGGAGGCCAGGGCGCTCGAGCGGCTGACCCGCGGGTTCATCTCGATGACCAGTCGCTCGCCGGTGGTCGGATTCACCGCAAATTGGACGTTCGACCCGCCGGTCTCGACCCCAACCCGGCGCAGCACCGCGAAGGCGTCATCGCGCATCGCCTGGTACTCGACGTCCGAAAGGGTCTGGGCCGGTGCGACGGTCACCGAGTCACCGGTGTGCACGCCCATGGGGTCGACGTTCTCGATGCTGCAGACGACGACACAGTTGTCGTGCACGTCGCGCATCACTTCGAGCTCGTACTCCTTCCATCCGGCGATGGACCGCTCCACCAGGATCTCGCCGACCGGCGACGCGGCGATCCCTTCGGCCGCGAGCCGGGTGAAGTCCGTCGCGTTGTCGGCGATCCCGGTCCCGGCGCCGCCGAGGATGTAGCTCGGACGCACGATGATGGGCCAGCCGATTCGCTCGGCGATCGCGAGCGCCTCGGTCACGTCGTGGGCGAACCCCGACTCGGGCACACCGAGTCCGATGTCGGCCATGGCGGCCTTGAACTGTTCGCGGTTCTCAGCCGTCTCGATCGCCTCGGGTCGCGCGCCGATGACCTCGACGCCGAAGCGCTCGGTCACCCCCGCGTGGACCAGGGCCATCGTCAGGTTGAGCGCCGTCTGGCCACCCAGGGTCGGCAGCAGCGCATCAGGCCGCTCGCGCTCGATGATGTCCGTGAGGACTCGCAGGTCGAGCGGCTCGACGTAGGTCACGTCCGCGGTGCTGGGGTCGGTCATGATCGTCGCCGGATTCGAGTTGACCAGCACCACGCGGTAGCCCTCGTCGCGTAGCACCTGGCAGGCCTGGGTGCCTGAGTAGTCAAACTCACAGGCCTGGCCGATGACGATCGGGCCCGACCCGATGACCATGATGGTGTGGATGTCGTTGCGACGCGGCATTAGTTGGCCCTCAGGTCTTCGCCGCGAAGCAGCGACTCGAAGCGTTCGAACAGGTACCGCGCGTCGTGGGGTCCGGGGCCGGCCTCGGGGTGGTACTGGACCGAGAAGCAGCGCAGCTTCGGCGAGACCATCCCCTCCACGACGCCGTCATTGAGGTTGCGGTGACTCACCTGCGCATTCAGCGAGTCCGGGTCGACGGCGTAGTTGTGATTCTGGGCGGTGACCTCGATCCGCCCGGTCGCGAGGTCCTGGACCGGGTGGTTGCTGCCGTGGTGGCCGAAAGGCAGCTTGTAGGTCGAACCGCCGAGTGCCGTCGCGAGCAGTTGGTGCCCGAGGCAGATCCCGAAGATGGGGACCGTCCCGACGAGGCCTTCGATCTCACCCACGTACGAGCGCAGTGCCGCGGGATCACCTGGACCGTTGGACAAAAAGACGCCGTCGGGCGCGAGGGATCGGATGCCGTCGGCCGAGGTGCCCGCGGGCACCACGGTCACGCGAAAGCGCTGGGCGAGTTGCTCGACCATCGTCGTCTTGATGCCGTAGTCGATCGCCACGACGTGACGGCGTCCTTCGCCCCGCACGTAGGCCGTTGGCGTTGTAACGAGTGACACGTAGTCCATCCCGTCGGTTCCCTGGGCGGTCGCGGCCGCCGCGGCGACGACGCCGGGGCTCGCGTGCCCGAACGCGCCCGGCAGGGCCCCGTGTGCACGCAGGTGGCGGGTGAGTCGACGCGTGTCCACCCCGATGATGGCCGGGACGCGGCGCTCGACCAGAAACGGCTCGAGGTCGTTCTCGGCACGCCAGTTCGAGTGGCGTGCCGTCAGTTCGCGCATGACGACGCCCCGGCACCATGGACGCACCGCTTCGTCGTCTCGGGGCGTGACGCCGTAGTTGCCCACGTGGGGATAGGTGAAGGCGATGACTTGGCCCGCGTAGCTGGGATCGGTGATCACTTCCTGGTAGCCGCTCAGGGCCGTATTGAACACGAACTCGCCGGTCGTGACGCCATCGTCGGGAAGGTAGCCGGCCGCGTAGCCCTCGAAGACGGCGCCATCACTGAGTACGAGTGTTGCAGGTTGACGGTTCACGCGAGCGCTCCGTCGGCGACCACGAGCGAGCCCCGCACAATCGTCCAGCGCACCCGTCCCACCAGCTCACGACCGTGGTAGGGCGTATTGGCGGCGAGGCTCTGCAGGCGTTCTGCGCGCACTGCCCACCGTTCAGCCGGGTCAAAGACGACGAGGTTCGCGTCCTCGCCGGCGACCACTGAACCACCGTGCGCACTGTGGCGAACGGGGGCGTCCTCGCGGCGCAGCTGCGCGATGCGCGCCGGGTTGCGGCTCAGCAGCGCGAAGAATCGAATCGGGTCGGCCTGGGAGGCGCCGAGTGCCTCGAGGGTCAGCGACGCCGCGTGCTCGAGGCCGAGCATTCCAGCTGGTGCCTCGTCAAAGGGCAGGTCCTTCAACTCCGCCGTGTGCGGCGCGTGATCGGTCGCGACCGCGTCCGCGAGTCCGTTGGTCAGTGACGCGCGCACCGCGGCCGCGTCGGTGCTCGAGCGAAGGGGTGGGTTGACCTTGAAGTGCGCGTCATAGTTGGCGCACGCGGACTCGTCGAGCGTGAAGTGGTGTGGTGCGACCTCGGCGGTGATCGGTAGTCCCTCGTCGCGTGCGGCACCAACCATGGCGAGGGACCGCGCGGTCGACAGGTGCAAGAAGTGCAGTGGCGAGTCAGTCAGCCGAACCAGCTCGATGTCGCGCGCGACCATGATCTCCTCGGCGGCCGCGGGTCGTCCGATGAGGCCGAGTCGGCTGCTGAGCGCACCTTCGTTCATCGATCCCTCGCCCGCGAGGTGCCCATCCTCGCAGTGCTGGGCGAGGCGCACGCCGAGCGGACGCGCGTAGCACAGCGCGCGGCGCATGACGGCCGCGTCCTGCACGCCGGTTCCGTCGTCGGTGAAGAGCCGTACGCCGAGTGCCGCCAGTTCGCCCATGGGCGCGAGTCGCTCGCCGAGTCGCCCGTGCGTGATGGCGCCGGCGACGGCGACGTCGACGAGCGCTCGCGAACCTTGGTCCAAGACGTAGGTCGCTAGCGCGACGTTATCGATGGCTGGCTCGGTGTTGGGCATGGCGATCACGGCGGTGAAGCCACCGACCGCGGCCGCCCG
The DNA here is from genome assembly GCA_021818025.1 of Actinomycetes bacterium. Classification (GTDB taxonomy): domain Bacteria; phylum Actinomycetota; class Acidimicrobiia; order Acidimicrobiales; family RAAP-2; genus RAAP-2. The sequence goes on from JAKAFH010000008.1 coordinate 33,393, forward strand.
CGAGCCACTCTCGATGGTCTCGGCCGACTCGCGTCCCGGTTCGCGCAGGTGCGTGTGCAGGTCCACGAGGCCTGGCCCGACCCAACAGCCCGTCGCGTCAATCTCGCGGCTATCGCGCGGTGCCTCGAGGTGCTCCCCGACCGCGGCGATCACGCCGTCGACCACGAGCACGTCGGCTACGGCCACCGACCGCGGACCGACGACCGTCCCGTTTCGCACGACTACCGACGCCATCAGGCCACCTCCCGGTTCGCTCCGGCCACGGTGAGGTACAGCACCGCCATCCGAATTGGTACGCCGTTGCTGACCTGGCGTTCGATGATCGCAGCGGGAAGATCCGCGACGATCGAATCGAGTTCGACGCCGCGGTTGATCGGACCCGGGTGCATGATGAGCGTCTCGGGTCGCAGTCGCCGAGCCCTCGCAGCCGTGAGGCCGAAGGTCGCGGTGAACTCGCGCAGACTCGGCACGAACAGACCGGTCCCGCGCTCGTTCTGGAGCCGTAGCAGCCCGATGACGTCGGCCCATTCCAGCGCCTCGTCGAAGTCCCCCACGACCTCGACGGGCCAGGTTTCGATATCGACGGGCAGCAGCGTCCCCGGCGCCGCGACCCGGACCTGTGCGCCGAGGGCCACGTAGGCGTCGACGTCGCTGCGCGCCACTCGACTGTGCACGATGTCGCCCACTATCAAGACGCGCAACCCGTCGAACAGCGTCGCGCCAGTCTCGGCGCCCGACAGGCCACGGCGTTCGGCGAGCACCTGGCGCACGGTGAACGCGTCCAAGAGGCCCTGGGTCGGGTGCTGGTGCAGTCCATCGCCCGCGTTGATCACGCGCACGTGGGGCACGTAGCGACTCACCTGTTCGGCGGCACCGCTCGATCGATGGCGCAGCACCACCGCGTCGAGTCCGAGTGCGTCGATAGTGGCGATCGTGTCTCGTAGCGACTCGCCCTTCTTCACGCTGCTCGAGGCGACCGCGAGCGAGAGCACGTCAGCGCTCAACCGCTTGGCCGCCGTCTCGAAACTCAGCCGTGTCCGCGTCGACTCCTCGAAGAAGAGCGATGCGACGACTCGGCCCTTCAGTGCGGGCACCTTCTTGATCGTTCGCTGGTGAACCTCGACGAAGGATTCCGCCGTGTCGAGCACTTCGACCAGCGCGCCGCGACTGACACCGTTGAGCGACAACAAGCTCTGACCCCGAATGCTCTCGATCACGAGCCCGCCTCCTCACCGATCCAGACCCCGTCCACCGTCGCCACGATCGCCTCGTGCTGCGCGGTGGGCAGGTTCTTGCCCACGAAGTCGGCGCGAATCGGCAACTCCCGATGGCCCCGATCGACGAGCACTGCGAGCTGTATGGCGCGGGGGCGGCCCCATTCGGCCAGGGCATTCAGCGCCGCGCGGATCGTTCGGCCGGTGTAGAGCACGTCGTCGACCAGCAGGACGGTCCGGTCGGTCAGGTCGACCGGGATTGTCGTTGCGGTCGCGCCGAGCAGCGGCCTCCGGTCGTGGTCGTCGCGAAAGTACGCGACGTCGAGCCGTCCGACCTGGACCGCTAGCGCGCCGATGGCCGCGATGTCCGCGGCGAGTCGCTCGGCGAGCACCACGCCACCGACCTGGAGGCCGAGCACGACGATCTCGGACTCGTCGGCGTTTCGCTCGATGACCTCGTGGGCCATGCGCCGCATCGCTCGGTCGACTTCGTCTCGCGAGAGCAACTGTGAACGGGGCTCAAACTGACTATTCGGCACGTTCGGCGTGCCCGGTCTCGTGGTCACAGTTCCTCCCGTCGTACGAGCCTCACGGGACCCGCTTCACGACGATGGACCAAGGTTAACAGACGACGACCGGCTACCGAGAACCGTCCGCGGGCGCGGTCGGTGTCGAGATCGTCAGATCCAGCGTCGAAGCGCGCCCCGTCAAGCGGTCGAGCACGCTGCCCATCGAACCTTCGGTCTCGATCGCCCGGCGGATGACGATCGCCAGGGTCGGCAGCGCCCAGAAGTCGCCGCAGATCCAGAGGATCGCCGCGCCGATCTGCTGGTCGGCGAATGGCGACAACGTTACGCCAGGCACGTGGGCGTAGACCGCGTACCAGCTGACCGTCGTCAGGATGCTCATGGAGATCGCGAGCACTGTCATGAGCCCGTTGGTGAGCAGCACGGCGCCGATCTTCCACACGGTCCCCTTCGCCGGCTTCATCGGCGCCGAGGGGTAGATCTGGAGCCAGAACAAGGTGCCCGCTACGACGAAGCTCCCGTGCATCAGCCAGACGTGCACGAGGCCGTTTCGCTCGCTGAGGTCAAAGAGGGCCGGCACGTGCCACGCGAACATCACCCCGTTCATCAAGAACAGTGCGAACCACGGGTTGCGCGCGAATCGCCCGACAGCCCGCAGCCAACCCGTGGACCGGCGCAGGAACAGAAACCGTCCAACGCGTCGTCGCGCTCCGACGGGCAGCACGAAGAGCAGGGGGATCCACGGAGCACCCGCGACGATCAGCATCGGAACGAAGAACGCGATCACGACGTGTTCGATCATGTGCACGAAGAAGTACTGAGCCGCCCAGTAGTCCAGTGGCGACGCGATGGCGATCACCAGGAGCGCAAGACCCGCGTAGAACCGGTACGACCGGTTCCGGCGGCGCCGTCGATTGGCGGGCGTCGAGTGGCTCGCCATTCGGCGCAGCCCGACTTCGTGGGCGAACGCGGTGGCTGCAAGTACGACGATCATGGGATCGAACGTCCAGTGGTGCACGAGGTAGTTCACGGCGCCATCCGTTACGGCGTTTCGGTGGGTGTCTGGTCGCCAAGGCGTTCGCCTCGAAATGCCGCCCCGCTATCGCTTTGCTCGGCGTCGGCCCGCTCGGCGTCGGCGACCTCGGCCTGGTGAGCCTGCCAGGCCCGCAGCATCCCGTCGTACTCTGGCGCGAGGCCGGGCTCGGTCTTGCGGCGCCGCTTCGGCGTGGCGTCGCCATGCAGCACCTTCCACCACATGTAGACGGCGAAGATTCCCAGCAGTGGCCACTCGAACACGTAGGCCCAACTCAGGGTATTGCCCCTTTCGGCCCGTCCCAACTCGAACCAGAACGCCAGTGAACACAGCGCAAGTCCGAGTACCAACACCGCATGGGTGCGCCACGCCTCGGCCCCGCGAAGCCGGCGCGGCGGCTGTCCGGGCGCGTCCTGACCCTTCGCACCACTCATTACTTGACTGTATCCCTGGCGGTCGTCGCACGACGCTGAGAAAACTTTCGGCTTGGGTAGAGTGCGAGACGATGACCAGCGCCCCCCACGACGCCCCCGATGACCACGACTCCGTGACTTCGGCGCCGATCATTTCTTCCGATGAACGAAGCGCGGCCTTTCACGCGGGCCGAACCCCGATACCGCCGAAGTTCTTTCTCTTGGTCGCCGTGGTCTTCGTTGTGCTGGGCCTGGGCGGCGTCGTGCTCGAGCGCGTTGTCGGCACGCCGGGCCAGACACCCATCGCGAGTCCTCCCGCCACGACGACGCCATCCTCCCTGCCGAGCACGACCCACTCGATACTCGGCCTTGAGCTGCTCCCGAGCCGTCCCGCACCCCCGATCACCTTGACGGACCAACGCGGCGCCACCTGGCGGCTCGCGGCCCAACGGGGTCGAGTCGTGATCCTCGCCTTCTACAACCAGACGTGCAACGACATCTGCCCGGTCCTTGGCGCCGAACTGCGCTCCACGATCTCGCTCCTCGGCACCAACGCCGGGCGCGTCGACGTGGCGATTGTCAATACCGATCCGACCCACGCCGCGGTCGTCGCCCTACCCGCGGCGCTCGTGCGACCCGGGTTGATCGGTCAACCGACTGTCGTGTTCCTGACTGGAACCCTCGCCGAGCTGGACGCCGTCTGGACGCACTACGGCGTCGAGGTTCGCGTGGGTCCCGCGCCGACCCCGAGCCTCCACAACGACCTGCTGTACTTCATTACGGCCGACGGGCGACTCCACGCGTTGGCGACGCCGTTTGCCAATGAGAGTCGAAAGGGGGTGTTCTCACTCGATGCCGCTTCACGGCGCGCCTTCGCCGCGGGCGTCGCAGAAGTCGCCGATAGTCTGTTGCCGTGAGTACCCCCGAGAGCGAGGTCCGAGCGAGTTCGTACGACCCCGCGTCGATGCCGGCGTCGTCGTTGATCGCGAGCAAGGCGGTCTGGTACCGACGCCCGTGGTTCCTGATCGCGATAGTGATCGTCGTCGCCATCGCGGTATCGGTCGTCTCAGATTTGCCCCATACGGTGACCAAGAGTGAGGACGCGGCCCAGCAAAACGGGACGATCGCGCTCATCAACACCGACATCGCGCCGTGCGCCTATGCGCTCCATGAAAGCTTTCTCATCTACAACCGGCTTCGCTCGGGGACACTCACGTCGGGAGACATTCAGATGTCGGCCAATCTCTTGACCCAGGATCAAGCTTCGTGCACCTTGGCCACTGGCCCGATCTACGACCTCGCGACCAACATCCAACCCGTCGACACCGCCGCGGGTAAGAAGATCGATGCGATGTACGGCGTCGTCATCACGTGGACGACGAACGACGCTAAGGACGCCATCTACGATATCGCGATGGCCGTTCGCCAGCCCACCAATCAGAAGTGGGTACGCGACCTCACCACCCGCCAGCGCTACCTAGCCCAGGACCGCGCGCGCATCGTCAAGTTGGTCGCCGAGGCGAGTCACCTCGTTGGGGTCACGCTCACGCCGGTCAAAGTTCCCCAACTCGCCCCGCTGCTTGGAACCTAGTTAGTTCTTCGTCCCAAAGAAGCCCCGAGCCCGCTCGCGGCGCACCAGCCGATACAACTCGGCGTCAGGATCTTCTTCGGACTGCAGCCACTGCACCAGGTTCCAGAAGATGATGGGCAGGAAGACCGCCGCGGACACGAGCCAGATGGAACTGACACTCAGCTGCTGGTCGGCCGCGAGTGACGGACCGTGTCCCGGGACGTGGGTGAAGGCGTGATACCACGACGATCGCGACATGCCATTCATGTACGCCATGATCCACACGACCCACATCACCACCGCCGAGATGCCGATTCGATATGGACGAGTGGCTCGGGGCGTCAGCGGCGGGGACTCGATCAAGTCACGAAAGAGCGCCACACCGCTGACGCCGAGCGTGACGAACTCCACGACGGTGAGCCACGGGTGCCGAACGACGGCGTCGACCACGGGCGACACGCGCCACAACACGGCGATGGCGAGGAAGATTCCCGCCGCCACGATCGATCGACCGTGGTTGACACCGGTCGCCACCGGATCACGCGAACCGTCCGGATCAGCGACGCTCGACGGCGTCGAGCGCGACCAGACCGGCCAGCGCCGCACGCCGAGGCGGCGCCACGGCCCCCCCGCCACGAACAACACCGGCGCCACGAAGGCGAACGACTCGAACTGCAGGGTCTGGACGTATTCGTACTGGCGGGCCCACGACCCGAGTGGCGGGACCAACCAAATGAACCACCACACGACCCCTAGGACCGCGAGCACGTCGCGGAATCCTCGGTGCCCCAACATCTTCGGCGCCCCCTTTCGTTACTCCGACGGGTGTCGCTGGAAGAACCCCCAGATCAGCACGCCAAACAAGACGCCGAGTAGGACCACCATCGTCTGGACCTGCGGTCCGATGTAGATGTCAACTCCCTGCACGATCGCTTCCTCCTCTCGTCAAACTCGAGTTACAGCAGATAGAACATGGCGAAGAACAGGACGCCACTCAATCCGACGAAGCCCCAGAAGTAGGTCATCGCCGATACGTTGGCCCGGAACGACTGGGCCGTCGCGTGCGCCGAGAGTTCGGGTCGATCGCCGCCGATCTCGCGGTGCAGGCGCAACGAGCGAGCGAGGGCGGTCTCGAGCCAGTAGGCACCAACAACCAACGTCGCGATGTTGATGACGACGAAGCCGATGAACGTCGACGCGTAGCCGCTTGAGCCCGGGTAAAAGGACAACGCCGTCAACTCCCAGATCTGCAGCACCAATGCCAGCACCGCGGCGAAGAGCGCGGTCCAGCCCGCCACCTGCCAGTCCACGACGCCACCCTTGCGCAGTCGCCACTGCCCGTAGATCGCCATCAGAGCGGCGAGGATCGTCAGGGAGAAGATCGTCCAGCCGTAGGCCGTCGGTGCCGTGACGTGATTCGGGCGCCACAGCAGACCGTTGTTGCTCGATCGCAGATAGAAGTACGCGAAGGCGAGCGAGGCCAGCAGGAACGTGTACATCCCGATGAACAACCGCCCGCCGGACCACACTGATCCGATGTGCGCGCGTAGTTCGAACTCATCCTCTTCCGGGGTCGAGGTGTACCCGTTTGACTGTTTCATAGTTCCACTCATCAGCTGTTCTCCGTTCCTACGCCACGCCACTGCCGTCGTGAGACGACACGACCGGTACACGTTCGTCGCCGCCTAGGTCGGCAACCGCGGGAGCGCTCGCCTCGCTGTAGTGATACGGGTCGGTCAGGATCACCGGGATCCGCTCAAAGTTGTACGCGGGCACCGGTGTCGCGGTCTGCCACTCCAGGCCGAGGGAGTCCCACGGGTTGGCGGGCGCCTTCTGGGGACTGATGTACAGCGACCACACCAGGTTGAAGAAGAAGATAAGGAACGAGAAGCCCAGCAAGAAGGCGCTGATCGACGAGAAGTCGTTCAGGCCCTGGAGGTTCTTCGCGTACGTGAACACCCGTCGTGGCTGGCCGAGCAGTCCGATGATGAACATCGGGAAGAAGGTCAGGTTGAAGAAGATGAACATCGTCCAGAAGTGCCAGAGGCCGATCTTCTTGTTCATCATCCGCCCGGTCATCTTGGGCAGCCAGTAGTAGAGGCCACCCATGAAGGCGAAGAGCAGTCCACCCATGATCGTGTAGTGGAAGTGCGACAGCACGAAGAATCCGCCGTGCACCGTCACGTTCACGGGGACGTCCGACAGGAACACGCCCGTGACGCCACCGATCAAGAAGTTGAAGTAGAGCGCCATCGCGAACAGCATCGGTATCTCGAATCTGATCTTCGATTTGTACAACGTGCCCATACCGACCAGGTAGATGAAGCCAGTGGGAATCGAGATCAGTTCGGTCGTCAACATGAACAGCGGTCGCATGTCAGGGTTGATGCCGCTCTGGAAGAGGTGGTGCTGCCAGACGAAGAACGACAGCAGTGACACGCCAATCATGCCCGCGGCACCCACCTTGTACGCGAAGAGCGGTTTACGGGTGAAGACCGGCAGGATCTCACCGACGATGCCAAAGCCCGGCAGCGCCATGATGTAGACCTCGGGGTGCCCGAAGAACCAGAAGAGGTTCTCCCACAGGTACGAACTGCCGCCGTGCTCGGTGACGTAGAACGCCGTCTGGGCGGTCTTGTCGAGCAGGCCGAACAGGCCCGCGGCGAAGAGCGTGGGCGTGGCGAGCGTGAGCAGAGCTGCCGTAGCGAGGATCGACCAGACGAAGATCGGCACCCGGCTCCAGGTCATGCCCGGCGCGCGATAGTTGATGATGGTCACCGCGATATTGAAGCCCGCAGCCATCATGCCCATCCCGATGACCGCGAAGCCAAAGAGGTAGGACACCATGCCCGGGCCCGCCTGGGTTTGCAGCGGCGCGTAGCCGGTCCACCCCGTCGGGAAGCCACCGTAGGGCAGCGCCGAGAAGATGACCATGTAGCCCGCGACGAAGATCCAGAAGCTGAAGGCCTCGATGCGCGGGAACGCCATCCGGCGCGAGCCAATCATGAGCGGCACGAGGTAGTTGCCCAGCGGACCGACCACGATTGAGGTGGCCATCATCATCATGATCGTGCCGTGCTCGCTCACGATCTTGATGTACGTGTCCGCGCTGAAGTAGTGCGTCGTGGGGTTGAGCAGCTCGGTGCGAATCGCCATGGCCAGCAGACCACCGGTGAACATGAAGAGCAGCACACCGACCACGTACTGCAACCCGACCGTCTTGTGGTTGGTGCTGTAGCGGAAGTACTTGGACCAGTCGTCAACCTCGACTTCCTTCCGTGGCTGGCGTCC
>JAKAFH010000009.1 GCA_021818025.1 Actinomycetes bacterium
CGACCGCACCCTTGCCACCGCCGACCACAACGTGCCCACCGACCCGCTCGCAACGCCCGTGGCGGATCCGATCTCTCGGCGCCAGCTCGAGGCACTCGACGAGAACTGTCGCGAGTTCGGCGTGACCCTCTTTGCGCGAGGTCACGAGAACCAGGGCATCGTGCACGTGATCGGCCCCGAGCTCGGCGTCACCCAGCCGGGCATGACCATCGTGTGCGGCGACTCGCACACCTCCACCCACGGTGCCTTCGGCGCGCTCGCCTTCGGCATCGGCACGAGCGAAGTCGAGCACGTCCTCGCTACCCAGACGCTGCCCCAGCAGCGGCCCAAGACCATGGCGGTCACCGTGAACGGCACCCTGCCCGAGAGCGTGAGCGCGAAGGACCTGGTCCTCGCGATCGTCGCGCGGCTCGGCACGGGCGGTGGCGCGGGCTACGTCATCGAGTACCGCGGCAGCGCCATCGAAGGCCTCTCGATGGAGGGTCGCATGACCGTGTGCAACATGAGCATCGAGGCCGGCGCCCGCGCCGGCCTGGTCGGGGTCGACGAGACCACGATCGAGTACCTGCGCCAGCGCCCGACCATCGCCGACGGTGCGGCGTTCGAGGTCGCCGCGGAGCGGTGGCGTGGCTTCCGGAGCGACGCCGACGCGGCGTTCGACGCCGAGGTCGTGCTCGACGCCAGCCAGCTCGTGCCCTACGTGACCTGGGGCACCAACCCCGCCCAGGTCGTCGCGCTCGACGGCGTGGTCCCGTCACCAGACGACTTCGAGGACGCCGACCGCCGCGAGGCGACCGCGCGGTCACTCGCCTACATGGGCCTCACGCCGGGAACGCCGATGGCCGACGTCGCGGTCGACGTCGTCTTCATCGGCTCGTGCACCAACTCGCGCATCGAGGACCTGCGCGCCGCGGCTCGCGTCGCCCAGGGCGGCCACGTCGCCGCGGGCGTGCGGGCCCTCGTCGTGCCGGGATCGCATCGAATCAAGGCCCAGGCCGAGGCCGAGGGGCTGGATCGGGTGTTTCGTGACGCCGGGTTCGAGTGGCGCGAACCGGGTTGCTCGATGTGTCTGGGGATGAACCCGGACCAGCTCACACCGGGACAGCGCAGCGCCTCGACCTCGAACCGCAACTTTGAGGGTCGCCAGGGCCGCGGTGGCCGCACGCACCTCGTCTCGCCGGCCGTCGCCGCCGCGACGGCGATCGCCGGTCACTTCGCCGCTCCCGAGGTGGTCCGATGAAGGCCGTGTCGCTCATCGAAGGCCGGGCGGTGCCACTCGGACGATCCGACGTCGACACCGACCAGATCATCCCGTCGGGTTGGCTGAAGCGCGTCGAGCGCACCGGCTTCGGACGCGGGCTCTTTAGCGAGTGGCGCGACGACCCCGGCTTCGTGCTGAATCAGTCCATCTACCAGGGCGCCTCGATCCTGCTCGCGGGGCCGCGCTTTGGCACCGGCTCGTCGCGCGAGCACGCGGTCTGGGCCCTGATGGACTACGGCTTCGAGGCCGTCATCGCGCCGTCCTTCGGCGACATCTTCCGCAACAACTCGAGCAAGCAGGGTCTGGTCATCGTCCAGCTCGCCGCCGAGGACGTCGAGGAACTCGCCCAGATGGTCACCCACGACCCAGGGACGCTGCTCGTCGTCGACGTCGACAACCTCGCCGTCGAGGTCCCCGCCCGGGGCTGGCACCGGCCCTTCACCCTGGACCCGATGACCCGCCAGCGACTCTTGAATGGCTGGGACGACATCGGGCTCACGCTTCGCCACGCGGCTGACATCGATCGCTACGAAGCGAACACCGTCGCCCCCACGCTCGCCGGTCGCTTCGACGGCGACGGCCACGTCGTGGCCTGACGGTCGACGCGTGACAGCCCCGTCGAGCGAGCGAGGCGCCGGCACGCGGACGCGCGTCGTCCTCTACACGACCGGCGGCACCATCGCCTCGACGGACGCCGATGGCTCGGGTGGCGTGCGACCCAACCTCGGCGGCGCCGCGCTGCTCGGCGACACCGCGGGCGCACTCGGTGACATCGACCTCGAGGTGATCGGCGTGCGCCAGGTGCCCTCGGGCGAGCTCACGCTGCGCGACGCCATCGAGCTCAGCGATCGCATCCGCCACGACCTCGACGGGGGCGCTGCGGGCGTCGTGATCGCCCAGGGAACCGACACGATCGAGGAGTTCGCCTTCGCGCTGGACCTGCTCAGCACCGACGGACCCGTTGTCGTCACCGGCGCCATGCGCCACCCCGGCGAGCTCGGCGCCGACGGGCCGGCGAACCTCGCCGCGGCGATCCGCGTCGCGAGTGACCCGGGGATGCGGGGCTCGGGCGTGACCGTCGTCATGAACGACGAGATCCACGCGGCTCGCTTCGTGCGCAAGTCCGATTCCTCGAGCCCGGCGGCGTTCGCCTCGCGCACGGCGGGTCCGATCGGCCGAGTGGTCGAGGGACGCGTGCGCCGCTACGTCAGCCCCGCGGTGCTCGCGCGCGTCATCGAGCCCACCCGGCTCAGCGCCGACGTGCCGGCGGTCGCGCTCGTCACCTGCGCGCTCGGCGACGACGGACGAGTACTGGAACGCCTGCTGGAACTCGGCTACGCCGGAGTCGTCGTCGAAGGGTTTGGCGGCGGTCACGTACCCGGACGTCTGGTCGGGCCCCTCGCTGCGCTCGCCGGCCAGGTGCCCGTCGTGCTCGCGTCGCGCACCGGCGCGGGCGACACCCTCGAGACGACCTACGGCTACGACGGATCCGAGCGCGACCTGCTGGGTCGCGGCTTGATCAGCGCGGGATTCCTCGACGGGCGAAAGGCCCGGGTGCTGCTCAGCCTCCTGCTCGCCACCGGCGCCCCGACGGCCCAGGTCGCGGCGGCATTCGCCTCGCTGCACCGCTCGGCCACGGGGCTCGCGTGACCCACGGAGTCGTCCTACGCTCTCGGTAGCGACGACGAGGAGCGCCATGGTCTCATTCCCCTACGCCGAGGAGTACCCGATCCATCGGACCCTGCCCGAGGACGGCACGCGGCGCATCGACGTGCTCGCCCAGCTCGAGGACCTCGCCTCGCGCGAGGACCGGACCTGGGAGACCGGGCAGTGTTCGGGCACCATGTACTGCGGCGACCACGAGCACTACGACTTCTTGAACCGCGCGTTCGGCTACTTCTCGCACGTCAACACCCTGCAGCGCGACATGTGCCCGAGCGCCACCAAGTTCGAGGCCGAGATCATCGCCATGACGCTCGACCTGCTCGGGGCCGGCGGCCACACCGACCCGGCCGGACTCGTAACCTCGGGCGGCTCGGCGTCCATCGCCCACGCCGTGCTCGCCTACCGCGAGGCTAGCGCGCGCACCGTCGAGCGGCCGAACATCATCAAGCCCGAGACGGCCCACCCCGCCTTCGACAAGGCCGGGCACCTCTTTGGCGTCGAGATGCGCGTCGCCCCTGTAGACCCTGCCACCGCCCAGGTCGACCTGGACTGGGTGCGCGAGCACGTCGACGCGAACACCGTCGCCCTCGTCGGCTCGGCGTGCAACTACGGCTACGGCACGATCGACCCGATCGTCGAGCTCGGTCAACTGGCCCTCGAAGACAACGTCGGGCTGCACGTCGACGGCTGCCTCGGTGGCTTCATCCTGCCCTTCGGACGTGAGCTCGGCTTCGTCGACGCGGCCTTTGACCTCGCGGTCCCGGGCGTGACGTCGATGTCGGCCGACACCCACAAGTACGGCTACGCCCTGAAGGGCACGAGCGTGCTGTGCTTCGCCGATCGGGCCCTTCGCAACAGCCAGTACTTCTACCAGCCCGACTGGTCGGGCGGGAAGTACTGCTCGCCGGGCATGGACGGTTCGCGCTCGGGCGGGCTGCTCGCGGCCACCTGGGCCGCGATGGTCCAGCTCGGCCGCTCGGGCTATCGCGAGTACGCCCGGCGGATCTTTGAGACCTCGGCGGCGATGCAGCGAGCGGTGCGCTCGCACGACAGCCTGCGCATCATCGGGTCCCCGAGCTTTCTGTTCTCCTTTAGCGCCACGGACTACGACGTGTACCTCGTCAACGACTTCCTGCGCCTCCGGGGCTGGCGACTCAACGGCCAGCAGTACCCCAACGCCCTGCACATGGCCGTGACCCGGCCCCAGACCCAGCCCGGCGTGCTCGAGCGCTGGGAGGCCGATCTGGCCGACGCCGTCGCCTACGCCGAGGCCCACGCGGACACCCCGGCCCAGTCCGGGGCGATCTACGGGGGTGTCGCCGGCGGCCCGACCCCCGAGACCGACGACCTCATCCGGTTCTTCATGGCCGACATGATGGACCACCAGCAGTCGATCCCCGACTAGCCATGCACGACGCGCTCTACCTCGTGGTGGACCTGGGGACCGGTGGACCCAAGGTGGGCCTCGTGGACGCGCGAGGCTCCCTCGTCGAGCACGTGGTGGCGTCGGTCACCACGACCTTTCGCGCCGACGGCGAGGCGACCCAGGACGCCAACGAGTGGTGGGACCTCGTGCTGCGGTGCGCCCGGGGACTGCTCGCGGAGCCCGGGCGCGCCCGGCGCGTGCGCGCGATCGGGGTGACGGGCCAGTACGGGTCGACCGTGCCGGTCGACGCGAACGGCGCCCCGACCGGTCCGTGCCTGACCTGGATGGATACCCGCGGCGGTCCGTGGAGCCGGCGCGCCGTCGGCGGACCGGTGCAGGGCTATCGCCCCCGCGCCGCCCTCGCCTTCATTCGCCACAGCGGCGGGGCCCCGTCCACCGCGGGCGCCGACCCCGTCGGCCAGATCCTCTTCCTCGAGCACGAGCAGCCGGCGGTCGTGGCGGCGACGCGCTGGTACCTCGAGCCCGTCGACTACCTCACCATGCGCCTCACCGGCGTCGCCTCGGCCACGCACGCGTCGCGACTGGCCATGTGGATGACCGACAACCGGCGCCTCACCGAGTACCACTACGACCCCGTCCTGCTGCGCCTCGCGGGCCTGAGCGACCAGCGGCTCGCGCCGCTCGTGCCCTTCGGCTCAAGTGTCGGCACCTTGCGACCCGAGGTCGCCGACCAGCTCGGCCTCGCCGCCTCGACCGTCGTCGCGACCGGCATCCCCGACCTGCACGCGGCGACGATCGGCTCGGGAGCCATCCGTCCCTACGACACGCACCTCGCGCTGTCGACGACGTCGTGGATCAGCTGCCCCGTGCCGACCAAGAAGACCGACGTGGTGCACTCGATCGCCTCCGTGCCGGGCCTGACGAACGACGACTACCTCGTCATCAACAACCAAGAGACGGGCGCGCGGGCCCTCGCCTGGCTGCGCGACGTGCTGGCGGGACCGCGAGTCCCTGCTTCGTTCAGCGAGCTCACGGCCCTCGCGGCCACCTCGCCCGCCGGCGCCAACGGCGCGCGCTTCACGCCGTGGCTCGCCGGTGAGCGGTCGCCGGCCGATGACAAGAGCGCCCGAGGGGGGTTCGCCAACCTGTCGGTCACCACGACGACCGCGGACCTCGTGCGCGCGGTCCTCGAGGGGGTCGCGGCGAACAGCGCGTGGCTCTTTGCCCACGTCGAGCGCTTCGCCGGACGACGCCTCGACCCGGTTCGCCTGATCGGCGGCGGAGCGCAGTCAGACCTCTGGTGTCAGATCTACGCCTCGACGCTCGACCGGCCCGTCATCCAGGTGGCCGATCCCCTGACCGCCCAGCTGCGCGGGGTCGCGCACGTCGCCGCGAGCGCCGTCGGCGAGGCGACGCTCGGCGAGGCGCCGCTGCCCCGTCCCGGCCGGCTCTTCGAGCCGGCCCCCGGTGAGCGTGCGCTATACGGCGCGATCGCGCGCGAACTGCCGCGGCGCTTTGCCCACGAGCGTCGGTGGCGACGCTCGTCCCGGTGAGATGGACTCGGATAACGTCGGGTCAAGGTTGCATCAGAGAGGAGGACCATGTCCCTCGATCAGTTCCCCCGGTACCCACTGCGCTTCGGCCCGTCACCGATCCATCGACTCGACCGATTGAGTGAGTACCTGGGTGGAGCCACGGTCTGGGCCAAGCGCGAGGACGTGAACTCGGGCCTCGCCTTCGGCGGGAACAAGGTCCGCAAGCTCGAGTACCTGGTCGCCGACGCACTCGCCCAGGGCTGTGACACGCTCGTGTCGATCGGCGGGGTCCAGTCCAACCACACCCGCCAGGTGGCCGCGGCGGCGGCGGCCGTCGGCATGAAGTGCGTGCTGATCCAAGAGAGCTGGGTCAACTGGCCCGACGTCACCTACGACCGAGTGGGCAACATCCTGCTCAGCCGACTGATGGGCGCTGACGTGCGGCTCGTGGACGCGAACTTCGGCATCGGCTTCAAGGCCAGCTGGGAGCGTGCCATCGCGGAGCTCGAGGCCGCCGGGCACCGGCCCTACGCCATCCCGGCCGGGGCGTCGGACCACCGACTGGGCGGGCTCGGCTTCGCCGGCTGGGCGCTCGAGGTCGAAGAGCAGGAGCGCGAGCTCGGGATCGCCTTTGACTACGTGATCGTCTGCTCGGTCACCGGCTCGACCCAGGCGGGCATGATCGCCGGTTTCGCCATCAACGACCTGCCGCGCAAGGTCATCGGCATCGACGGCTCGGCCAAGCCCGCCGAGACCTGGGACCAGGTCGCGCGGATCGCCCGCGCGACGGCCGAGCTCATCGGCGTGCAGCGACCGATCCTGGACGAGGAGATAATCCTCGACGAGCGCTACCACGCGGGCACCTACGGGATCCCCGACGACCGGACGATCCACGCGATGAAGCTCGGCGCCTCGCTCGAGGCGATGATCACCGACCCGGTCTACGAGGGCAAGTCCCTCGCCGGTCTCATCGACCTCGTGCAGCGCCACGAGCTCGAGCCCGACGCGCACGTGCTCTTCGCCCACCTCGGCGGGCAGCCGGCGATCAACGGCTACGCGAGCCTCTTCGGCTAGTAGGCGAAGACCTCGTCGCGAATGATGCTGCGGCGCAGCTGGCGGTGACGCCAGGTGGCCAGCGCCGCGATCGCCACGTTGGCGATGCCGGCGGCACTGGTGGCGACGAGCGCCGCCCAGAGGTGGTCGCCGGCGTAGAAGGTGACCCACAAGACGGACCCTACGGCCCCGAGTGTCCACGACGACGCGGAGACCCCGGTTGCCTCAGCGGTGCGAATGAGCTCGATGAGTTGGGGCAAGCGGGTGAGCGACATGGTGACCCCGATGCCATAGACCCCCGCCGACCACCCACCGATAAGTGCTGGCACCAGGCACGTCGCCGTGAAGATCGTGAACGAATACCCCAGCGTGCGCACGTTGCGCCACGGCGAGAGCCGCACGAGGATCGCGCCCTGGATCGGCAGGACCACGAGGCTCCCGAGTACGACCGGCCACGAGCGCGCAACCAGCCCGTAGGCGATCCAGAACCCGCCCATCATCGAGAAGAGCGACCAGGTCGCGAGCGACACCCCCTCGACGCCGTCGTCACTGACGCGACGCCACTGGGACCACGTGCTCACGAGACCCACCGCGACGGCCGCCCAGCCGATGGTGGCCGTCGACGCGTGCGAAATCACTTACCGATGCTAATGGTGCTTCGCGTCAACGACGACGATTCGCGGCCGAGACGACCGCCTCGAGGGAGGCGTCGAGGATCGACGAGCTCATGCCAACGCCCCACCAGGTCGCGCCGTCATCACCCTCGGCCTCGACGTAGGCGACGGCCGACGCCTCGGCGCCCGCGGTGAGCGCGTGTTCGCTGTAGTCGCGGACCTTGAAGCTCACGCCGAGCTCGTTGCGCAGTCCGTTCATCATGGCGTCGATCGGCCCGTTGCCCTCGCCCTTCAGGGTCACGTGCTTGGCGTCCACGAGCAGCTGGGCGAAGATCGTCGTGCGGTGCGAATCGGTACGCACCTCGCTCGAGAGCAGCTGAATGGCGGGGCTCTCGGGCAGATAGGTGGTGCTGAAGACCTCCCAGATCTCGGCGGGCGAGATCTCGGTGCCCGATGCCTCGGTGAGGGCCTGGACGCGCTTGGAGAACTCCACCTGCATCGCACGGGGCAGGTCGAGGCCGTGCTCGGTGCTGAGCACGTAGGCCACGCCGCCCTTGCCGGACTGCGAATTCACCCGGATGATCGCCTCGTAGGTGCGCCCGGTGTGCTTGGGATCGATGGGCAGGTAGGGAACTTCCCACTGCTCGTAGGCGTCGCCGATGGCGGTCATCCCCTTCTTGATCGCGTCCTGGTGCGAGCCCGAGAACGCCGTGTAGACGAGCTCGCCGACGTAGGGGTGGCGCGGGTGGACCGGCAACCGGTTGGCGTACTCGGCCACGTGGCGGATGGCGTCGATGTCGCTCAGGTCCAGTTCCGGGTCCACGCCCTCGGAGAAGAGGTTGAGCGCCAAGGTCACGACGTCGACGTTGCCGGTGCGCTCGCCATTGCCAAAGAGGGTGCCCTCGACGCGGTCGGCACCGGCGAGCACGCCGAGCTCCGCCGCGGCCACGGCGGTGCCCCGGTCGTTGTGGGGGTGCAGCGACAGCACGATCGAGTCTCGCCGATCGACGTTGCGCGAGAACCACTCGATCGCGTCGGCGTACAGATTGGGGGTGTAGGCCTCGACGGTCGCGGGCAGGTTGACGATGAGCGGCCGCTCGGGGGTCGGGTCGATGACTCGGATCACCTCGTTCACGATGTCAAGCGCGTAGGGCAACTCGGTGCCCGTGAAGCTCTCGGGCGAGTACTCGTACAGAAACTCGGTCTCGGGCGAGACCGACTCGAGGGACCGGCAGAGCCGGGCCGCCTCGAGGGCGATGGCGGTGATGCCCGGCATGTCGAGGTTGAACACCACCCGTCGCTGCAGGGTCGAGGTGGAGTTGTAGAAGTGCACGATCGCCCGGTGGGCCCCGCGCAATGCCTCGTAGGTCCGCGTGATCAGGTCCTCGCGACACTGGACGAGGACCTGAATAGTCACGTCGTCAGGGATAAGACCGTCGTCGATGATGTGGCGGACGAAGTCGAAGTCCGGCTGGGAGGCGGCGGGGAACCCCACCTCGATCTCCTTGAAGCCCATCGCCACGAGTTGGGCGAACATCGCGCCCTTGCGCTCGAGGTCCATGGGGTCGATGAGGGCCTGGTTGCCGTCGCGCAGGTCGACGCTACACCAGCGCGGTGCCTTGCTCAGTCGCCGGTTGGGCCACGTGCGGTCCGAAAGGTCAACGGGAACGGTCGGGTGGTACTTCCCGAACGGCATCGGACTGGGCTGCTGCGGATTGGGGTACGAACCCATCGTGTCCTCCTTCACTCCAGAAACAAAAAACCCCCGCGGATGCGGGGGCGTCGGGCGAGTATGCACTCGCCCTAATGCAGCAGCAGCTCGACGTTCGCAGATGTGCTCACGGTGACAGTCTAACGCTCGGATCCCCCGTGTCCAGTGCGCGCCCTGGGCTAGCCTCGAGACCGTGAGCATGATCCGGGCCCTCGTCAAACTGGCCGTCATCGTCGTCCTCTTGGGTCTCGTCGCCGGCGCAATCGCCCTGGTCTCGCGGGGTCGAAACGCGAGGCCCGTCTCGTATGACGAGTGGCCCACGGTTCCGCGCAAGCCCGCGTCCTGAGATCGAAAAGGAGCACCATGACTGCCATGCCGTATCGCCGCCTCGGACGTTCGGGCCTCAAGGTCAGCGTCCTGTCCTTTGGCAGCTGGGTCACCTTCGCCAATCAGGGCCAGGTCGAGACCGCCCAGCAGGCCGCCGAGTGCCTCGCCGCCGCCAAGGAGGCCGGGGTCAACTTCTTTGACAACGCCGAGGCCTACGCCGCCGGCGAGTCCGAGCGCGTGATGGGCGCGGCCTTCCGTGAGCTCGGCTGGGCCCGCTACGAGTACGTCGTCTCCACGAAGCTCTTCTGGGGACTGCACGACGTGCCCAACATGAAGAACACACTCAACCGCAAGTACCTCACCCAGGCGATCGACGGCTCGCTGGAGCGATTCGGGCTGGACTTCGTCGACCTGGTCTTCTGCCACCGTCCCGACCCCAAGACACCCCTCGAGGAGACCGTCCGGGCGATGAGCGACATGGTCAGCCAGGGCAAGGCCCTCTACTGGGGCACCTCCGAGTGGAACGCCGACGACATCCGCGCCGCCTACGACATCGCCGATCGACACCACCTCCACAAGCCCGTCGTCGAGCAGCCCCAGTACAACATCTTGTGGCGCGACCGCGTCGAGAAGGAGTACCGGCGCCTCTACGAGGACATCGGGCTCGGCACCACCATCTGGTCGCCGCTCTCGTCGGGCCTGCTGACCGGCAAGTACCTGCACGGCGTGCCCGAGGGGTCGCGCGCGACCCTGCCGGGCTACGAGTGGCTGCGCAGCATGCTGACCGACCCGGCGCGCAACAAGAAGGTCGCTGACCTCAAGGTCATCGCCGACGAGCTCGGCGTCTCGCTCACCCAGCTGTCGCTCGCCTGGTGCGCGAAGAACCCCAACGTCTCGACGGTCATCACCGGCGCGTCGTCGGCCGCCCAGGTCCGCGAGAACATGACGGCCCTCGACGCGATCGAGCTGCTGAGCGGCGACGTGATGGAGCGGATCGACCGGATCAGCCGCGCCTGATCGCTCAGCGCAGCGTGATCAGGTGAATGTCCTGGATGCCGTCGGTCGAGCGGAGCCGGTCGATCACCGACTCCGGGGTCGGTGTAGTCGTCGAGATCACCATCAGCGCGGTCTTTGAGGTCGGGTCCGGACCGACCGCCATGGACGAGATCGACACGTGCGCCTCGCCCAGGGCGAGGCCGACGTGGCCGATCATGCCGGGACGGTCGTCGTTGCGCACGACGAGCATCGTGGCCGCCGGCGGAATCTCGACGCTGTGGCCGTCGACGGTGACGATGCGGGTCTCGAGCCGCGACCCGATAGTCATCAGGGTGCCCGAGACCGCGTGGTCGCCCGAGCGCACCGTGATCAGGTTGACGTACTCGGGCGACTCGACCGTGGAGACCTCGCCCCAGGTGAGATCGTGTTCGGCCGCCATCTGGGGCGCGTTGACAAAGGACACGCCGTCATGGCCGGTGGCGCCGAGCAGGCCCTTGAGCGCGCACAGCGTGAGGATCTTGGTGCCCGCGCCGGCGAGCTCGCCCTGGTAGATGACCTCGAGGTCGGCGGGGTTGCCGTCGAGCAGGCCACCGATGAACCGGCCGAGCACCTCGGCGAGGCCCATGAACGGTCGCACCACGTTGGAGACCTCACCGGCCGCGACGTTCACGGCGAAGGGTACGAAGTCCCCGGCCAGGGCGAGCTGGACTTGCTCAGCGATCGTGACCCCGGCCTTGTCCTGGGCCTCGGCGGTCGAGGCGCCGAGGTGGGGCACCACCACGACCGAGGGGAGTTCGAACAGCGGCGAGGCGGTCGTGGGCTCCTTGGCGAACACGTCCAGGGCCGCGCCGTGGACGTGGCCGCTGCGGATCGCCTCGGCGAGGTCGTCCTCGTTGACGATGCCGCCGCGCGCCGCGTTGACGATGCGCACGCCCACCTTGGTCTTGGCGAGCGCGGCCGCGTCGAGCAGGTTCGTGGTCTCCTTGTTCTTGGGCAGGTGGATGGTGATGAAGTCGCTCTGGGCGAGCAGCGCGTCCAGGGTCATCAGCTGCACGCCCATGTGCTTGGCCCGCTCCTCGGAGATGTAGGGGTCAAAGGCCACGATCCGCATGCCAAAGGCCAGCGCGCGCTGGGCGACGAGCGCCCCGATCTTGCCGAGGCCCACGACCCCGAGGGTCTTGCCGTAGAGCTCGACGCCCTCCCACTTGGAACGCTCCCACTTGCCGTCCTTCAGCGCGGCGTGGGCCTGGGGGATGTTCCGGGCCTGGGCGAGCAGCAGCGCCAGCGCCTGTTCGGCCGCGGAGAGGATGTTGGACTGGGGCGCGTTGACTACCATGACGCCGAGCTCGGTCGCCTTGGCGACGTCGACGTTGTCCAGGCCGATGCCCGCGCGCCCGACGACGATGAGCTCGCTCGCGGCTTCGAGGGTGGCCGCGTCGACCTGGGTCGCCGACCGGATGATCAGCGCGTGGGCGCCCACCACCGCCTCGAGCAGCTCCGCCGGCGACAGTCCGAGTCGAACGTCGACGTCGTGCCCGGCGTTACGCAGCTCCTGGAGCCCCGATTGCGCGATTTCCTCCGTTACCAGTACACGAGCCACTGTTCACCTTTCTGTTGTCACCCCACGCTAATAAGCGTCAGCCGTTGACGAGATCGCCCAGGCGTGTCAGACCCTCGACCAGGTCGTCGTCACCGAGGGCGTAACTGAGTCGGAAGTAGCCCGGCGTGCCGAAGGCCTCGCCGGGAACGACCGCGATCTTGGCGGTCTCGAGGAGGTTCTCGGCGAGCTCGGCTGAAGTCTTCGCGACGCGCCCCGCGAGGGAGCGACCCAGCAGGCCCGTCACGTTCGGGTAGCAGTAGAACGCCCCTTCGGGCACCGCGCAGGACACGCCGTCGATCCGGTTGAGCATCGCGGTCATGGTCTGGCGGCGCCGGTCGAAGGCCGCACGCATGTCCGCCACTGCGCTCAGGTCGCCGGTCAGGGCGGCGACGGCGGCGCGCTGGGAGATGTTCGAGATGTTCGAGGTGGTCTGGCTCTGGTAGTTCACGGCCGCGCTCATCACGTCCGGCGGTCCGACCATCCAGCCGATGCGCCATCCCGTCATCGCGTAGGTCTTGGCCACGCCGTTGACGACGACCCAGTGGTCGCCCAGCTCGGGGGCGACTACGGGCATCGAGACGTTGGTCGCGTCGCCGTAGACGAGGTGCTCGTAGATCTCGTCGCAGAGCACCCAGACGTCGTGCTCGGCGGCCCAGCGTCCGATCGCCGCGACGTCCTCGGGAGCCACCACGGCGCCCGTGGGGTTGGACGGCGACACGAAGACGAGGAGCTTGGTCTTGGCGCTGCGGTGGCGTTCGAGGTCCTCGACCGTGACGCGAAAGCCGTTGGCCTCGCTCGTGGGCACGGGGACGGGCACGCCACCGGCGAGGTAGACCGCCTCGGGGTACGTCGTCCAGAACGGTGACGGGATCAGGACTTCGTCGCCGGGATCGAGCATCGTCATGAAGGCCGTGGCGACCGCGTGCTTACCGCCGTTGGTGACCAGCACCTGGTTGGCGGCGATCTCGAGACCCGAGTCGCGCCTGGTCTTGGCGACAATCGCCTCGCGCAGCTCGGGCAGCCCGGCCGTGGGCGTGTACTTGTAGTTCACCGGGTCGTAGCAGGCCTTCGCGGCGGCCTCGACGATGTGCGCCGGCGTCGGAAAGTCCGGCTCACCGGCGCCATAGACGATGATCGGCTCGCCGGAGGCCTTGAGTGCCTTGGCCTTTGCGTCCACGGCCAGGGTCGCGCTCGGCGCAAGTCCCCCCAGGAGGTCACTGACTCGGGCGCTCATCACGACTCCATTCCGTTGTCCGTAAGATTGTAAGTCTATGACCTCCCCCGACAGCCTCCGTATCCCCTCCGACCTCCTGCCACGTGACGGACGCTTCGGCTCCGGGCCGTCCAAGGTCCGCGCCGCCCAGCTCGACGCACTCGTCGCCGATGCCTCGAGCTACCTCGGCACCTCGCACCGCCAGGCGACGGTGCGCAACAAGGTGGGCGAGGTGCGCGACGGCCTCGCGTCGCTGTTCAACCTGCCCGACGGCTACGAGGTCCTGCTCGGCAACGGCGGCACCACGTGCTTCTGGGACGCCGCGACCTTCCACCTCATCGAGCGGCGCAGCCAGCACCTCAGCTTCGGTGAGTTCTCCTCCAAATTCGCCTCAGCGGCCAAGGCGGCCCCGCACGTCGACGAGCCCCAGGTCATCAAGAGCGAGCCGGGCACGCACCCGACTCCCGTCGCGGACGACTCGATCGACCTCTATGCGCTCACCCACAACGAGACCTCGACGGGCGTCATGATGCCGATCGCCCGCCCGCAGGGCGCGACCGGCCTCGTCGCAGTGGACGCCACGTCCGCGGCCGGCGGGCTCATGGTCGACCCGTCGCAGTTCGACTGCTACTACTTCGCCCCCCAGAAGTCCTTCGCCTCTGACGGCGGACTCTGGCTTGCGCTCTGCTCCCCGGCGGCCGTCGCGCGCATCGAGCAGCTGGCGGCCTCGGACCGCTGGACGCCGGCCTTCTTCGACCTGAAGATCGCCCTGGACAACTCGCGGCTCAACCAGACCTACAACACGCCCGCACTGACGACGATCCACCTGCTCGCCTCCCAGGTCCGGTGGATGAACGAGAACGGCGGGCTCGCCTTCGCCGCGGGCCGCTCGAGCCGCTCGGCGGAGATCCTCTACTCGTGGGCCGAAGCCTCGGAGTTCGCCACGCCCTTCGTGACCGATCCCGCCCAACGCAGCCACGTCGTGGGCACGATCGACTTCGACGACGCGATCGACGCCACGGTCGTGGCCAAGGTATTGCGCGCCAACGGCGTCGTGGACACCGAGCCCTACCGCAAGCTCGGACGGAACCAACTGCGCATCGCCATGTTCCCGAGCGTCGACCCCGAGGACGTCGCGTCACTGTGCGCGAGCATCAACTACGTCGTGGGGAACCTCTAATCGCCCAGCCATCAGACCCGGTACCCGCGAACGCGCCCAGTCGCGTGCTGGTTACCGGCGCAACGGGATACGTGGGCGGGCGGCTCGTGGCGCGCCTCCTCGAGGGCGATCACGACGTTCGCTGTCTCGTGCGCACCCCGGCGAAGCTCGCCGCCGCGCCGTGGCGCGACGACGTCGAAGTCGTGACCGGTTCGGTGGGCGGCGACCTCACCTCGGCGCTTCGCGACGTTGTCGTTGCCGTGTACCTCGTCCACGGCATCGGTGCCAGCAGCGACTGGGCCAAGCGCGAGATCCTCGACGCCGCCAATTTCCGAGACGCGGCCGTGCGCGCAGGCGTGTCGCGGATCGTGTACCTCGGCGGTATGGGCCGTGACGATGCGTCCCTGAGCGTCCACCTCGCCAGCCGCCACCAGGTCGGACGGACCCTCGCCGACGGACCGATCCCCGTGACCGAGCTCCGCGCGGCGGTGGTGATCGGATCGGGTTCGGCCAGTTTCGAGATGCTCCGGTATCTCGTCGAGGTGCTGCCGGTCATGATCACCCCGAAGTGGGTCACGACCCGGTCTCAGCCGATCGCCATCTCAGACGTCTTGGACTACTTGGTCAAGGCGATCGATATACCCCAACCACTAGCCGGTGTCTTCGAGATCGGTGGACCCGACATCGTCTCCTACGCCGAGCTCATGGCGCTCTACGCCGACGTGGCGGGCCTCAATCGCCGACGACTCATCCAAGTGCCGGTACTGACACCACGGCTGTCGAGCCACTGGGTCGGACTCGTCACCCCCGTGCCGGCCTCGCTCGCGCGACCACTCGTTGACAGCCTCGTCAACGAAGTCGTCGTTGACGACCCCTCGACGCTGGCGATGCTCGGCGCGCCCAAGCGATCACTGCGCGACGCGATCACGCTGGCGCTTGGCGTGAGCGACCGCGGCGAGGCGCCGACTACCTTCACCGACGCCGATTTCCGGCCCTTTCGCAGCTACGCCACCGATCCGGACTGGGCCGGTGGCACCGAGCTCACCGACGTGCGCGTCCTCGAGACGACGGCGTCACCCGAAGCCTGCTTTCGCGCCGCGAGCGCCATCGGGGGTGACCACGGCTGGTATCGAGGCGAGTGGCTCTGGCGCCTTCGTGGCCTGCTCGACCGACTGGTCGGCGGTCCGGGATTGCGGCGTGGACGGCGCCACCCCACCGAGCTGCGGGTGGGCGACCACGTTGACTTTTGGCGCGTCGAGGCGCTCGAGGCACCCGCCCTGTTGCGACTGCACGCCGAAATGATCCTTCCCGGCGAGGCGTGGCTGGAGTGGCGCTTCGAGCCCACGGCATCAGGCACGCGTGTGACCCAGCGTGCCCGCTTCCAGCCGCGGGGACTGTGGGGCCGCGCCTACTGGTACGGGGTCGCCCCGTTCCACGGACTGGTCTTCAAGGACTTGATTAAGGGGATCGTCGGCGACGCGCTCGGCGAGCGGAACTGACTCAGTCGGTGTCCCCGCCCGAGACTTCCGACACCTTCTGCTTGCCAGCTGACACGAAGGGCATCATGGCGCGCAGCTTCTTGCCGATGTCCTCGATCGGGTGCTTCTTGCCGACCTCGCGCATCTCGCGGTAGCGCGGGCGGCCGATCTCATTCTCCTTGATCCACTCGGCGGCGAAGGTGCCGTCTTGGATCTCGGTGAGCACCTTCTTCATCTCGGCCTTCACCTGGCTGGTGATGATCCTCGGCCCGCGGGTCAGGTCGCCGTATTCGGCGGTGTCAGAGACCGAATAGCGCATGCCGGTGATCCCCTCTTCGTACATCAGGTCCACGATCAGCTTGAGTTCGTGCAGGCACTCGAAGTACGCGCTCTCGGGCTGGTAACCCGCCTCGACGAGGGTCTCGTAGCCGGCGGTGACCAGGGCGCTCACGCCGCCGCAGAGCACGGCCTGCTCGCCGAAGAGGTCGGTCTCAGTCTCCTCGGTGAAGGTCGTCTCGAGCACCCCGGCGCGGGTCGCGCCGATGCCGTGGGCGTAGGCCAGCGCGATCGCGTGCGCGTTGCCGGTGGCGTCCTGGTGAACCGCGATGAGCGACGGGACGCCGCCGCCCTCGACGTAGGTGCGCCGCACGAGGTGGCCAGGGCCCTTGGGCGCCACCATGGCCACGTCGACGTCGCTGGGCGGATTGATCAGGTTGAAGCGGATGTTGAACCCGTGGGCGAAGAGCAGGCACTTGCCCGCCGTCAGGTGCGGCGCGATCTCGAGCTCGTAGATGCGCTTCTGCTCAGTGTCGGGCAGCAGGATCATGATGATGTCGGCCTCGGCCGCGGCGTCGGCGATGCCGAGCACGCGCAGGCCCGCCTCCTCGGCCTTGAGGATCGAGGACGACTCGGGGCGAAGGCCCACGCGCACGTCAAAGCCCGAGTCGCGCAGGTTGAGCGCGTGCGCGTGGCCCTGCGAGCCGTAGCCCAGGATCGCGATCTTCTTGCCCTGGAGGATCTCGGGATGGGCGTCGGCCTCGTAGTACATGGTGGTCATCGTTCGTTCCTTCTACGGCTCGGGGGTGGTCGGGGTGCTTCGGCCAAGTCTAGGGAGTGCGACGCGGCCCGTTCGGTGCAGTTCGACCTCCGCGAAGGCCTCCAGGGCCCGCTCGAGGTCGTCGCACGCGCTTGGCGTGCCCGCGAGCATCACCGTCACGGCGCCCGGGTCGACGTCGACGATCGCCGCGCCGGCGTTGCCGAGCGTGTCGAGCAGCGGCGTCCGGTTCGCGACGTCGGTCTTGATCGTCGCGAGCAGCAGCTCGCGTTCGACGGCCTCACGGGGCGCGATGTCGGTGATGTCGACGACGTTCACGAGCTTGTCGAGCTGGCCGACGATCTGCTCGAGGGGGGCTGACTCGGCGTCCACGACGATCGTGACCCGCGAGTACCTCGCGTGGCTCTCCGACGGGGCCACGGCAAGCGAGTAGATGTTGAAGCCGCGCCGCGCGAAGAGCCCGGCGATGCGCGCGAGCACGCCGGACTTGTTCTCCACCAGCACCGAGAGGATGTGGTGGCGAACCGGGGAGTGCGTCGACTCGCCGGCGAAGGGTTCGGGGACGTTCATCGCGCACCGCCG
The DNA here is from genome assembly GCA_021818025.1 of Actinomycetes bacterium. GTDB lineage: Bacteria > Actinomycetota > Acidimicrobiia > Acidimicrobiales > RAAP-2 > RAAP-2. Next base: position 17,636 of record JAKAFH010000009.1, read on the forward strand.
CGCTGGGAGGGGTGCACCAAGATGTCGTCGTTAGAGACGCCGGCGGGCACCATCGGGAAGACCTTCTCGGCGCTGTCCGTGCGGAAGTCGATCACGACGGGCACGTCGTTGATGGTGTTGGCCTCGTCGATCACGTCGTTCATCTCCTTCACGTTGGTCGCGCGCAGGCCCACGCAGCCCATGGCCTCGGCCCACTTGACGTAGTCCGGCAGGTCCGGCGAGAGGTAGACCTCGCTATATCGCTCGTCGTAGAACATCTCCTGCCACTGGCGGACCATGCCCAGGTAGGCGTTGTTGAGGATCGCGACCTTGATGGGGATGCCCTCGGACCGGGCCGTCACGAGCTCCTGGGCCGTCATCTGGAAGCAGCCGTCGCCGTCGATGCACCACACGGTGCGATCGGGACGGCCGGCCTTGGCGCCGATCGCCGCGGGGACGCCAAAGCCCATGGTTCCCGCGCCGCCCGAGTTCACCCAGGTGTTGGGCTCCTCGAAGGGCCAGTGCTGGGCGGTCCACATCTGGTGCTGGCCGACGCCCGAGGCGACGATGGTTCCCGCCGGCGCCGTGCGCGCGATCGACTCGATGACGTGCTGGGGGCGCAACGGCCCGTCCACCTCGGGCTCGTCGTAGGTCAAGGGGTAGCTCGCCTGCCAGGACCGGATCTCGCGCCACCAGCCATCGAGGTTCCTCGGCCTCGCGCCCGCGGCGTCAAAGGCGCGCAGTGCCGTGGCGACGTCGGTCTGCAGGGCCACGTCGGGCCGACGGATCTTGCCGAACTCGGCGCGGTCGATGTCGACGTGGATCACCTTCGCGTCGGGCGCGAAGGCCGCGATCTTGCCGGTGACCCGGTCGTCGAACCGGGCGCCCAGGGTGATCAGCAGGTCCGCGCGCTGGATGGCCGTGACCGCGGCGTAGACGCCGTGCATCCCGGGCATGCCAAGGTGCTGGTCGTGCGAGTCGGGGAAGGCGCCGCGGGCCATCAGGGTGGTCACCACGGGAATGCGCGTGCGCTCGGCGAAGGCCAGCAGCTCCGCGGTCGCCCGGGACTTGAGGGTCCCGCCGCCGACGTAGAGCACGGGCCGCTCGGACGACTCGATGAGCGCCACGCAGCGCGCCACCGCCGACTCGTCGAGCTCGACCGTCGGCCGGTAGCCCGGTAGTCCGAGCTCCTCGATCCCCGAGGGGTACCACCACTCCATCGTGGACTGGGCGACGTCCTTGGGCACGTCGATCAGCACGGGGCCGGGACGGCCCGTGGTCGCGAGGTGGAAGGCGGCCGCCACCGCGCGCGGCAGCTCGTGGGCCGACTGGACGAGGAAGTTGTGCTTGGTCACCCCCATCGTGATGCCCGTGATGTCGCACTCTTGGAACGCGTCCAGGCCGATCGAGCTGGTGGCGACCTGGCCGGTGATCACCACGAGGGGCGTGGAGTCCATGTGGGCGTTGGTGATCGGCGTGACGATGTTGGTCGCGCCCGGGCCACTGGTGACCATCGCCACCCCGGCGCGCCCGGTCGCCATCGCGTAGCCCTCGGCCATGTGGCCGGCCCCCTGCTCGTGGCGCACGAGGATGTGGCGGATCGAGGAGTCGAGCAGCGGGTCGTACACCGGCAGGATGGCGCCACCGGGCAAGCCGAATACGGTGTCGACGCCCTGCTGCTCGAGGCTCTTGATGAGGGCTTGTGCGCCAGTGAGTTCCACAATTCCTACTTCCGTCGATATAAAGAAAAAAGCCTCCCGATTGGGAGGCTTCCGGTGAACGCGTATACGTGACTACCGGTGCCTATCCCCTACTACTACCAGAATCAGGCGGCCCGTGGTCACGGGACAATCTAAGCACACGGAGCCAACCGGCACAAGACAGGGGAACGCGGCGAGCGTGGCGAGCGTGGCCCGGTTGCTGCGTCGCGTTTTCTAGCGCGACGTGACCGCGCCGGTCTCGGCGCCCTGGACGAGGCGCGCGAACTTCTCGAGCACCCCTGACGTGTAGCGCGGCTCGAAGGGCGCGCGTCGCGTGGCGCGCTCGGCCAGCACCGCGTCGTCCACGAGCAGGTCGATGGTGTTGGTCGTCACGTCGATCTCGATGACGTCGCCGTCCTCGACGAGACCGATCGGCCCGCCGTCGAGGGCCTCAGGCGCCACGTGGCCCACGCAGAAGCCGTGCGTGCCGCCGCTGAAGCGACCGTCGGTCACGAGCGCGGAGTCACTGCCCCGACCCACGCCCTTCATGGCGCCCGTGACGGCGAGCATCTCGCGCATACCGGGTCCGGACTTAGGTCCCTCGTAGCGGATGACGACCACGGTCTCGGGCTGGATCTCGCCCGCGAGGATGGCCGTCATGGCCGCGTCCTCGCCGTCAAAGACCCGCGCCGTGCCGCGGAAGTGCAGGTTGTCGATGCCGGCGACCTTCACGACCGCACCCTTGGGCGCGAGTGAACCGCGCAAGACCGCGATGCCGCCGCGGTCGTGAATCGGGTCGTCCACGCCGTGGACCACGTCGCCGTCGGGCTTACGCGCGGCGAAGGCCTCCAGGCTCTCGGCCATCGTCCGGCCCGACACCGTCATCACGTCGCCGTGCAGCAGGCCGCGCTCGAGCAGGTGCGCGAGCACCACGGGCACCCCACCGATCTCGTCGATGTCGCTCATGTGGTACTTGCCGTGGGGCTTGGTGTCGGCGATGTGGGGCACGCGCGCCGCGATCGTGTTGAAGTCGTCCAGCGCGAGGGGCACGCGCGCCTCGTGCGCGATGGCGAGCAGGTGCAGCACGGCGTTGGTCGAGCCGCCAAGGGCCATGACCACGGCGATGGCGTTCTCGAAGGCTTCTCGGGTCATGATCTGGCGGGCCGTGATCCCCCGGTCGAGGAGGTTGACCACGGCCAGGCCCGAGTCGTAGGCGTACTGGTCGCGCCGGGGGTCGATCGAGGGCACGCTGGCGCTGCCGAGCAGCGACATGCCGATGGCCTCGCCCACGCTCGCCATGGTGTTGGCCGTGAACATGCCCGCGCAGCTACCCTCGCCGGGACAGGCCGCGAGCTCGACCTCGCGCAGCTCGTCGTCGCTCATCGAGCCCACCGCGTTCGCGCCGACCGCCTCGAACACCGAAGTGATGTCCAGGGACTGGCCGTGCAGGTGCCCGGGCATGATAGTGCCGCCGTAGAGGAAGACCGCGGGCACGTCCAGGCGCGCCGCCGCCATCAGCATCCCCGGCAGCGACTTGTCACAGCCCGCGAAGGTCACGAGCGCGTCGAAGCGCTCCGCGTGCATCACCGTCTCGACCGAGTCGGCGATGACCTCGCGTGAGACCAGCGATGCGCGCATCCCCTCGTGACCCATGGAGATGCCGTCCGAGACCGCGATCGTGACGAACTCGAAGGGCACCGCGCCCGCGTCGCGCACCGCGACCTTGGCGTGCTTGGCCAGCCGCTCCAGGGGCAGGTTGCAGGGCGTCACCTCGTTCCAACTCGACGCCACGCCGATCTGGGCCTTGACCATGTCGTCGTCGCCCATGCCCATGGCGCGCAGCATCGCGCGCGCGGGCGCGCGGCCCTTGCCGAGGGTGACGTCGGTGCTTCGAGGAGTGGGGTGGGTCGTCATGGTGGCAGTCTACGAAATACGCCGACGGCTCACCCAGCCGGTGCGTAGAGGTCCACCGTCTCGCCGGGGCCGAGCAGCTCGACCCACGTCTGACCCGGCCGCAGCGCGATGACCTTGCCCGTGGACGTGCGGTACGCGGTCGTCTTGGCCACGCCCGAGCGGAACCACGAGCCGCGAATCAGTCGTCCGTCGGTGAGCACCATGGCCGGTCCGTGGCCGACGAGGTTGGCCTCGGCCCCCATCGCGCCCACCCCGCCGATGTAGTTGACGTCCATCACGATCACGTTGACCGGCGAGACCCTCGCGCCGCTCGCGGTCACGTCCGGCGCGCCGAAGATCGAGCGGTCCCACGAGCCGGTCCTCGCGTTCCAGTCGTAGTGCACGGCGTAGCCCGCGGGGAAGTTCACGGTGAAGGCCCCCACCGGCGCCCCGCGCGCCGGGGCGTTCTTCGCGACGTAGGTGAAGATCGGGTGCGGCGGGGTGGGTCGCCCGGCCATCGCCATCAGCTTGACCGGGTCGAGCAGGAGGTTGTGCGGTGCGTAGCGCGCGGGGTCCCGATACATGGCCGAGCCCGCCGTCGACTCGTCGTACAGCTTGACCGGGGCCGTCGCGATGCTCGCGAGCGCGTAGGCCGCGCCGCCCGAGAACGCGAAGAGCCCCTTCAAGGGAAAGACAATCTCGCGGTCGGTTCGCCGCACCGAGCGCACCGGGCCCACGACGGGGGGCAGGTGCGAGTTGAACACCGCAGCCAAACGGGTGATGCCGCCCTCGACGACCTCCTCGTAGACGACGTCGGCCTCGTTGATGCCGAACTGCGGATGGGCGAGCGGCGTGTTGTCGATCTTCACCGTCAGCGCCGACCGGCGCATCGACACCGCCGTCGGGTCGGGCAGTCCCGTCAAGGGCGCGATTCGCTCGTGGCGCGCCAGAGCCGTCGCGTCGAGTCGCGCGTGACCGCTTCCCGCCAGCGCCGCGCCCACGGGCGGCGCGAGGGCCAGCGTGGCGGCGAGCACCAGCGCGAGCGGCCGGTACCGCAGCGGGCGCGCCCTCATGACCTAGCGCCGCGCGTGCAGCTCGGCGATGACCGCCTTGCCGTTGGCTCGGCCCTTCGTCTCGCGCATGACCAGCCCGACGAAGAACTGGGCCAGCTTGTCGTCGCCGTCACGGAAGCGCGACCACTCGTCGGGGTTCGCGGCGATCAGCGCCGCGACGATGTCACCGAGCGAGTCGGCCGAGAGCTGTTCGAAGCCGCGGGCCGCGGCGACCTCGCGCGGCTCGCCCCCCGAGGCGATGAGGTCGGCGAGCACGGTCTTGGCCTGGGTGGCCGAGAGCTGGCCGCTCGACTCCAGGGCGATGGTCGCCACGAAGGCCGCTTCGGTCAGCTTCGAGACGTCCTCGGCCGCCGCGAGCTCGTTGGCGACGCGCGCGAGTGCCACCGCCACGTCGCCGCCGGCGGCGTGGGTCGCGTGGACGAAGCGCTCGAGGCCGAGGTCGATGACCACGTCGATCGCGTCGCGCTGGGCGTCGCTGGGCTCACCGAGCAGTCCGACCACCGCGGCCCGGCGCTCGGCCGGCATCGGCCCGAGCTCGTCGGCCACGCGCTGCTGCCACGCCGCGTCGGGTGCCAGGTCGACCAGGTCAGGCTCGCGGAAGTAGCGGTAGTCCTCGGCCTCTTCCTTCACGCGCATGGTGGACGTCGCCCCCACGGTCTCGTCCCAGTGGCGGGTCTCCTGGCGAACGACGCCGCCGCCTTCGAGCAGCTCGACCTGGCGCTGCGCCTCGAACTCGATCGCCCGCTGCAGGCTGCGCAACGAGTTCAGGTTCTTGATCTCACAGCGGGTGCCGAAGGGCTCGCCGTTGCGGCGCACCGAGACGTTGGCGTCGATGCGCATCGAGCCCTCCTCCATGCGCCCGTCCGAGGCGCCCGTTGCGATCAACACCGCGCGCAGCTCGCTGGCGTAGAGCCGGGCCTGGGCCGCCGATCGGATGTCGGGGCCCGAGACGATCTCCACCAGGGGCACCCCGGATCGGTTGTAGTCCACGAGCGACCGATCGGCCCCGTGGATCCGCCCGCTGGCGCCCAGGTGGGTCGACTTGCCCGTGTCCTCCTCGAGGTGCGCGCGCTCGATGCGCACCCGGGACCCGTCGGGCAGGTCGAGGTAGCCGCCCGAGTTGATGGGCAGGTCGTACTGGGAGATTTGGAAGTCCTTGGGCATGTCGGGGTAGAAGTAGTTCTTGCGGTGGAAGGTCGACGGCGCGATCGTGGCGTGCAGCGCCATGCCGATCGCCATCGCCATCGAGACGGCCCGCTCGTTCAGCACCGGCAGCGACCCCGGCAGGCCGAGGCAGACCGGACAGACGTTGGTGTTCGCCTCGGCGCCAAAGACGTTGGCACAGCCACAGAACATCTTGGTGGCCGTTCGCAGCTCGGTGTGGACCTCGAGGCCCACCACCATCTCCCAGCCCTCGGGCAACGTCATGATCCACGCTCCACGTCTTCGAGCACCTTGGCCGCCGCGAGGAGCCGGGCCTCGCTGCGGCCCGGTCCGAGCAGCTGCACGCCGGTCGGCAGGTCGGCCTCGCCCCGCCCGAAGGGCACCGAGAGGGCGGCCTCGCCGGCGAGGTTCGTCGGGATGGTGAACACGTCCGACAGGTACATGGCCATCGGGTCGTTGGTCTTGGAGCCGAACGTGAAGGCGACCGACGGCGTCGTAGCCCCGAGCAGCGTGTCGACGTCGCGGTAGGCACGCTTGAAGGCGTCGCGCATCTGCGTGCGCACCTTGAGCGCCTGGCCGTAGTACGCGTCGTAGTACCCCGCCGAGAGCGCGTAGGTCCCTAGCATGATCCGTCGCTTGACCTCGGCGCCGAAGCCGGCCGTGCGGGTCGCCTCGTTCATCGCGGTGACGTCCTCGTCGGTGACGCGCAGTCCGTAGCGCACGCCGTCGTAGCGCGCGAGGTTGCTCGACGCCTCCGCCGGGGCGATCAGGTAGTAGGCGCTCAACCCGAGGCGCAACTCGGGGATGGAGAGCTCGACGACGGTCGCGCCGGCGGCCTCGAGCACCGACGCCGCTCGCTCGACCGCGGTGACGATCTCGGCGTCGGCACCCTCGATGAGTTCGCGCACGAGCCCGATGCGCCGTCCCGCGACCCCGTCATCGAGGTGCGCGACGAGGCTCGGGGCCGGCTCGGGCAAGGACGTCGAGTCCATCGGGTCGTGCCCCGCGATCACCTCGAGCAGCAGGGCGGCGTCGGCGACGCTGGTCGCGAACGGTCCGATCTGGTCGAGGGAGCTCGCAAAGGCGATGAGCCCGTAGCGCGAGACGAGCCCGTAGGTGGGCTTCACCCCGACGATGCCGCACAGGGCGGCGGGCTGGCGGATCGAGCCGCCAGTGTCGCTGCCGAGCGCGAGGGGTGTCATCCCCGCGGCGACCGCCGCCGCCGAACCGCCCGACGAGCCGCCCGGCACCCGGGTCGGGTCGAGGGGATTACGGGTCGGGCCGAAGGCCGAGGTCTCTGTCGACGAGCCCATCGCGAACTCGTCGAGGTTGGTCTTGCCCATCGGGACGGCCCCCGCGTCCAGGAGCCGCTCGACCACGGTGGCGCTGTAGGGCGGACGCCACCCCTCGAGGATCCGCGAGGAGCAGGTGGTCGGCACGCCGACCTGGCACAGGTTGTCCTTTAGCGCGATCGGCACGCCGGCGAGGCGCCCCGGGTCCTCACCGCGCGCGATCGCGTCGTCGACGCGCGCCGCCGCCGCCATCGCCCCGTGCTCATCGACGTGCAAGAACACGTTCAGTTCCTCGTTGCGAGCGCGAATCGCGCGCAGCGACTCCTCGGCGAGGAAGCGCGCGGAGGTCTCGCCGCGGCGAACGCGCTCGGCCATCGCGGTCGCGTTCACAACTCCTCCCCCATGATCCGGGGCACGGCGAAGCAGCCGTCCTCGGCGTCGGGCGCCGCGGCGAGCACGACGTCGCGATCGAGGCTGGGTCGCACCACGTCCTCGCGCACCACGTTGATCAGATCGTACGGGTGCGCCGTCGCCACGACGCCGGCCAGGTCCAGGGACTGCATGTCGGCCGCGTGATCGAGGATCCGCGCGAGCTGCACGGTGAACAGGTCGAGCTCCTCGTCGCTCAGTCGCAGGCGGGCCAGCCGCGCGACGTGGGCGACCTCGGTTCGCGTGAGCCCGCTCACGCGGCCACGACCTTGCGGATGAAGTCGCGCGTCAGCGTCTGGACCAGCGCCTGGTCGTTGTCGATCGTGGCGACGTGGTACGAGTTCTCCAGCCAGATCCGCTCGATGGGCCCGCGCACGCGCGCCACGAGGTCGTCGCCGTTGTCGGCGGTGACGACGTGGTCCTCGCGGCTCGAGAGCAGCAGGCTCGGCGCCACGATGTCACCGAGGGATTCGTAGACGTCACCGACGCCCTCGAAGAGGCTCCGCGCGCACGCGAGGGGCGTCGCGTCATAGGCGAGCTCGGTGACCCCGTCGCGCTTCACGTCCGAGCCGATTGCGTCGATCGTCTCCAGGCCGGCCTCGAGGAGCTGGTTGAGGCCATCGATCATCTCGGGCGCGGGGGGCTTGACGAGCGGGTTGATCAGTACCAGCGCGCCGACGTCGCGACGCTGCGCGACGAAGGCGCTCAATCCGCCGCCCATCGACAGACCGACGACCGCCACCCGCGCGGTGCGACCGGCCAGGTCGTCAAAGGCGTCGAGCGCGGCCCCGGTCCAGTCCGGCCAGCCCGTGGTCATCATGTCGGCGACCGACGTGCCGTGACCAGGGAGTCGAGGCAGGGACACCGTGAAGCCGTCACCGGCCAGGAACTCGGCGAGTGGCCGCATCGAGGTGGGATTGCCGGTGAAGCCGTGCAACACGAGCACGCCCGTGTCGCCACCGGCGGCCTCGAAGGGCTCGCAGCCGGGGAGTATGGCAGTCGTCATGGCTCACAGACTACCGGCCGGGTGGCGAGCGTCCGGTGGCGGAACCGCTCGCGCCGGTTCAGTCGAGCAGGGTCGGCAGTTGCGCGGCCAGGTCCGCGACGGACCAGCGGTCGCCGCGCTCGAGCGTCTCGGTCATCGTCCAGTTCTGGAAGAGCCGGACGGTGCCGCCCTGGACGAAGAAGACCCGCCCCGTGGCCTTGCAGTCGGCCATCGCCAGGGTCGCCACGAGCGGCGAGATGTTGGCGGGGTCCCACACGTCAAAGGTCGCCTCGTCGCTGGGCTTGACGACGTAGTCCGCGAGGCCCGGGGTGGACTCGGTCATGCGCGTGCGCGCGGCCGGCGCGATGGCGTTGGCGCGCACGCCGTAGCGGCCCAGCTCCTCGGCGATGATGACCGTGAAGGCCGCGATGCCGGCCTTGGCGGCGCCGTAGTTCGACTGGCCGATGTTGCCGAGCAGGCCCGAGGTTGACGAGGTGTTGATGATCGAGGCGTTCACCGGGCGACCGGCCTTGGCCTGCTCGCGCCAGTAGGTCGCCGCGTGGCGGGTGGGCACGAAGTGGCCCTTGAGATGGACGTTGATCACCGAGTCCCAGTCGTCCTCGGAGAGGTTCACGAGCACGCGGTCGCGCAGGATCCCGGCATTGTTGACCAGGATGTCCAGCTCGCCGTAGGTGTCCAGGGCCGTCTGGATGAGTCGAGCGCCGCCGTCCCAGTCGGCGATGTTGTCGTGATTCGCGACGGCCTCGCCACCGAAGGCGCGGATCTCGGCGACGACTTCCTCGGCCGGCGTGGCCGCACTCGCCGAACCGTCGAGCGCACCGCCGAGGTCGTTCACGACGACCTTCGCGCCCTCGGCGGCGAACAGCAGCGCGTGCTCACGGCCGATGCCTCGTCCCGCGCCCGTGATGATTGCTACGCGACCGTCTAACGCTCCCATGCGGGACTCCTTACTCGTTGGTAATCCGATTGTACCGAGTCGCCAAACTGCCTAGTGACGCCAGAACGCCGGCGGGCGCGCGTGGGCGTGGTAGTGATCGGGGATGTTGCGCATGTGGTCGTCGATCGTCCACTGGCCGACGCCCAGTTCGCGATCGGCCACGGCGGCGAGGCGCTCGTGCAGCCGGCGCTTGAGGTCCTCGGGCGGGCTCGCGTCGTGGCTTCGCCACACCACCATCGGCACGAGGCAGATCTCGCAGTCCGCGATCCAGCAGATCTCGTCTTCGGCGTAGCGCGTCGTGATGATCGCTGCTTCGCAGAGCTCGCAGCCGCCGCTCATTTCACGTTGACGATGATCGTGGAGCGATAGGGCACCATCGTGCCCGGCGCCGGAATCGTCGAGACCACCGTGGTCCAGGTGCCGTTGGACGAGCCCGGCCCCTTGGTCCTGAAGAACAGGACCGCCTTCTTGAAGGCGGCGAAGGTCTGGCTCTGGTCCATGCCGATCACGTTGGGAACGGGCCGCGGCGCGGCCGTGACGACCGTGGTGGTGGTCGCCGTCGCCGTGGTGCTCGTCGTGGGCGCGGCCGTGGTGGTGGTAACCGGAGCCGCCGTGGTCGTCGTCGCCGTTGGTCCCTTGCTCAGCGCGAGCACGACCGTCGCCCCGGCGGGAACGCTCGTCGGGTTGGAGAACCCGTGGTAGATCACCCCGGCGACCTGCCCAGCGGCGCGGTTGCTCGCGACCACGGCCGTGCTCGGACAGGTCGCGGTGACCCCCGCCTTCTTCAGGACCGCGGTCGCCGTGGCGCACGTGTCACCGAGCACCGACGGCATGGTCACGCGTGCCTGGCCGTCCGAGACGGTCACGGTGACCACCGAGCCAGCCTTGGCCGAGCTACCCGCCGCGGGCGACTGGGAGATGATCTCGTGCGCGGCGATCGTCGCCGAGCGCTGATGGCTGGCGACTCGAATGGTCAGGCCCTCGCCACTCAGTTGGCTCGCGGCCTCCGACGTGGTCAGCCCGAGCAGCGAGGGCACCGTGTGGCTCTGGGTCAACAGGCCGCTCTTCCACACCGCGGCGCCCGCCGCGGCCGCGACTAGCACCAGCGCGGCGACCGCGATCGTCGCGCGCCGACGTCGCGGCGGCGGCACGATCGGATAGGGCTCGGACGCTCGAGCGCGGGCCCTGGCGTCGGCCGCGGGCGAACCAGGCGGGACCGAGCGGGCCGGCTGGGGGCGCGGAAAGCGCGTCGCGGGCGGCTCGTCGTAACCGGCGCCGACGATCTGTTCGGCGGAGGGCACACGGAAGCCAATCGAGGTGCGCGGCTCGGAGGGCTGGTAGTGCGCGAGCAGTGGTTTGGAGCGGCTGGCCGGCGTGATCACCAGCGGCGACGGATCGGTCACGCTCGCGCTGAGCCGGTTCGCGAGCTGGTCGGCCGAGAGCCGCAGGAGCGGATCGGGCACGGCCGCCTGCGCGAGGATCATGTCAAGGGTGCCGAGCTCGGGGCGGATCGGCAACGGGGTGTTGATCCGGGCTCGCAGCATCGCCTCGGCCGACACGGCATCGAAGGGCGCCTCGCCGGTCGCGACCTCGAAGAGGATCAGGGCGAGCGCGTAGACGTCGGACTTCGCGTCGCCCGGCGCTCCCTGGGCCTGCTCGGGGCTGAGGTAGCGGACGTCGTTGATCGAGGCGTGCCCGGCGTGCATTGTGCGCAGCCCGGCCATCGCGACGTCGCCGATGCGAACACCGCCGTCGTCGCCGATGAGCAGCTTGCTCGGCGAGAGGGATCCGTGGACGAGGCCGTTGGCGTGCAGGTACGCGAGGGCCGACGCCACGTCGCCGCCCAGCTTCGCCGTGTCGCCGACGTCGAGCCGTCGGCCCGAGGCGAGCACGTCCTCGAGCGACCCCCCGCTCATGTACTCACTGACCACGAAGATCGAGCCCGACTCCTGGCCGCCGTCAAAGACCCGCGCGAGGTGCGGGTGACTCAGTGTCGCCGATCGGATGATCTGGTCGCGAAAGGTCCGGCGCACGTCCTCGTGGGCGGCCAGCTGCGGGAGCAGAACCTTGAGAATCACCGTGCGGTGCAGGGTCTGGTCCTCGGCGAGATAGACCTCGGCGGTCGAGCCGACCCCGACGGTATCGGTGATGCGATAGCGCCCGACAACGTCGTGACCCGGAGAGAACGTGTAGCTAGACATGGACAGACCCAACCCTAGAGCACGCCCTCGCCGCCTCAGGCAATGGTCGCGCGCCACGCACCGGTGGCGAGCAGGGACTCGAACTCCTCGGCGGCCACCAGGGCGACGCCGAGGGCGCGGGCCTTGGTGAGCTTGCTCGCCCCGGGGGCGTCGCCCACCACGACGCAGTAGGTCTTGGCCGACACCGTTCCCGGCGACGTTCCCCCGCGCGCCACGATCGCGGCCTCAGCCGACTCACGGGTGAAGCCCGGCACCGCACCCGTGACCACCACGGCCCGGCCGCGCAACGTCTGGTCCAGCTCGTCACTCGATGGCTCGACGAGGGTCACCCCGGCGCTCGCGAGCCGCTCCATACGCTCGATGACTTCAGGCGAGCGCACGAACTGGAAGACCGACGCCGCGATCACCGGCCCGACGCCCTCGATCACCTCGAGCTCGACGAGCGGAGCCTCGGCGAGCTCGGCGTAGGCCCTGAACCACGTCGCCAGGGCGCGTGCCGCCACCGGCCCGACGTGGCGTATCCCGAGCGCCACCAGCACCCGACTGAGCGGCTGGGCCTTGGCCCGTTCGATCGCTCCGACGAGCGCCGCCGCCGACACCGCCCCGAGTCCCTCGAGCGCCTCGAGGTCGGCCACGCGAAGGCTGAACAGGTCGGCCACGTCGCGCACCAGGCCCGCCTCGATCAGCTGGGCGGCGCGCTGCTCGCCGAGACCCTCGATGTCGAGCGCGCCGCGCGAGGCGAAGTGGGCCACCTGCTGGAGAAGCTGGGCCGGACAGTTCGGATTCACGCAGTAGCTGTCGCGCTCGTCGCCGAGGCGAACGAGGGGCCCGCCGCACTCGGGACAGAGCTCGGGGAACGTCCACGCCTCGGCGCGCTCGAGCGCCGGGTCGGGCACCGCGCCCACCACCTCGGGGATGACGTCGCCGGCCTTTCGCACAATGACGAGGTCGCCCGGTCGTACGTCCTTGAGCGCGACCTGGTCCGCGTTGTGCAGGGTCGCCAGCGACACCGTCGATCCGGCCACGACGACCGGTTCGAGCACCGCGTACGGCGTCGCCCGGCCGGTGCGGCCGATCGACACCTCGATCGACACGAGGCGCGTCGTGCGTTCCTCGGGCGGGAACTTACGCGCGATAGCCCACCGCGGCGCCCGCGACGTCGTGCCTAGCTGGGCCCGCTGGGCGAAGTCGTCGACCTTGATGACGGCCCCGTCGACGTCAAAGGGCAGGTCGTGGCGGTGCTCGTGGAACCAGGACGATCGCTCGACCATCGCGTTCACGCCGATGACGACGCGCGCGTCTGCGGCGACGAGGTACCCCAGGTCACCCAGTTTGGCGAGCAGCGCCCCTTGACTCGTGACGTCGAGCACGTTCGCGGGGTCCACGACCTGATAGGCGAGGAACGACAGAGCACGCTCGGCCGTGATCGCTGGGTTCTTCTGGCGCAGGCTGCCCGCAGCGGCGTTGCGGGGGTTGGCGAACTCGCGCTCGGCGCGCTCGCGCTGCAGGCGGTTCAACTCGGTGAAGGCCGCCTTGGCGAAGAAGACCTCGCCGCGGACGTCCAGGCCGCCTACCAAGGGACCGATCGAGGTGGGCACGGTGGCCACGGTGCGCACGTTGGCCGTGACGTCTTCGCCCGTGCGTCCGTCACCGCGCGTCGCGGCCCAGGCGAGCTCGCCGTCGTCGTAGTGGATCGACAGGGCCAGGCCATCGATCTTCGGTTCGACGCAAAAGGCGATCGTCTCGGGATCGAGTTCGAGCGAGCGCGAGACACGGTCGGCCCAGGCCCGCAACTCGGCTTCGTCAAAGACGTTGTCCAGGCTGAGCATTGGCGCACGGTGCGCGACGGGTTGGAAGGTGGTGTCCGGCGCGGCGCCCACCGTCTGGCTGGGCGAGGTGGGCACGACCAGGGACGGGTCCTCGCGCTCGAGGGAGCGCAGTTCGCGCACGAGCTCGTCGTAGTCGGCGTCGGGGATCAGGGGCGAGTCACGCACGAAGTAGGCGTCGTTGTGTCGGGCGATCTGCTCGCGCAGCCAGGCCGCCCGGTCCGAGGGTGCGCTCACGGGCGGGCCACGGCCGCCGCGCCGAGCACGACCTCGGGATCGTCGTCGGCGTAGAAGACGACCGACTGGCCCGGGGCGATCGGTCGGACCGGCTCGTCAAAGACCACCCGGAGTCGCTCGGAGGTCCACAGGGCGGCCCGTCGCGGCACGCCGTGCGCGCTCGCCTGGACCCAGACGCGCTCGCCGTCGCCGAGCGCGGCGTCAGCCACGCTCAGGGAGTCGACGGCGAGTGGCACCTGGGTGACCATGACCTCCTCGAGGCGGCCCACGTCCACGCGCCCGGCCGCGAGGTCCACGTTGGTCACGTAGCGCCGTTCGCCGTCGCGGCCCGGCGCGACGCCACGGCGCTGCCCGACGGTGACCAGTTCGGCCGCGTCCACGTGGCCGAGCACGTCGCCGGTCGAGGTGTCCACGACGGTGGCTGGGGTCACGGGGATCCGGCTGCGCAAGAAGACCTCGCGGCCCCGGGCGGCCTCGATGAAGCACACGTCCTGGCTGTCGGGCTTGTTCCAGGTGCGAAGTCCCAGGCGCTCGGCCTCGCGGCGCACCGCGTCCTTGGTCATCGCGCCGATCGGTAGCGCGAGGCGAGCCAGCTGCGGTGTGCTCAGGTAGCCCAGCACGTAGCTCTGGTCCTTGGCCGCGTCGGCGCCGCGGGCGAGCACGGGCCGGCCGGCGCGCTCGAGCACCCGGGCGTGGTGACCCGTGGCCACGGCGTCAAAGCCCAACCGCGTGGCCCGGTCGATCAGCAGGTCGAACTTGAGGTGCTTGTTGCACTCGATGCAGGGATTGGGCGTGAGGCCCGCGGCGTGCCCGGCGACGAAGGGCGCGACGACGTGGCGCTCGAACTCCTCGGTGTAGTTAAAGACGTGATGGTCGACGCCTAGGACCTGGGCGACCCGGCGCGCGTCGTCGACGTCGGCCACCGAGCAGCAGCCCGAATCGGCGACGCCGCCCCACAGCTTGAGCGTCGCTCCCACCACGTCGTGCCCGGCGTCGCGCAGCAGACCGGCGGCGACCGACGAATCGACCCCCCCACTCATCGCCACCAGAATCCTCACGCGCCCAGTCTGCCAGCCGGACCGTGGGCACCGTTCAGCGAAGTTGGTGCACGATCCTCGCCAGAATCGCGACCACGTCGCGCACGTCCTGGGCCGTGGTCTCGGCGCCCATGGAGAACCGCAGCGAGCCGCGGGACCGGTCGGGCGCGACGCCCATGGCCTCGAGCACGTGGCTGGCCTGGCTCGCCCCGCTCGAGCAGCTCGCCGCCGCGGAGGCGTAGACGCCAGCCTCGTCGAGCAAGAAGAGCAGCTCGTCGCTGACGAGTCCCTCGAGGGTCACATGCACGGTGCCCGGGACCCGTAGGGCCGAGGCAGCCGTGACCTGGCAGCCCGGCAGCAGTGCGAGGGCATTGACCATCATCGACTGCAGTTCCTCGACGCGCTCGTTGACCTCGTCGAGTTCGCGAGCCGTCGCGCGCACCGCCGCGGCCAGTCCCACCGCCGCCGCGACGTCCACCGTGCCCCCGCGACGTCCCTGCTCCTGGCCGCCGCCGGGGACCAGCGCGTCCAGTGCCACGTCCCCGCGCACGACGAGCGCGCCGGCGTTCACGGGTCCGCCCAGCTTGTGCGCACAGAGCGACACCATGTCCACCGACGCGGTCACCGTCGGCAGGTACAGCCACGGCGCCGCCGCGACCGCGTCGGAGTGCACCACCGACCCGCCGTCGAACGCGCCATGGGCGATAGCCGACACACCGTCGAGGGGCTGGCGAACACCCGTCTCGTTGTTCGCCGCCATCACGCTCACGACCGCGGTGTCGGGCCCGATCGCCCCGCGCAGGGACTCGAGGTCCACCACCCCGTCGCTGTCGACGTCGACGTAGCGCACCGAGACGCTCGGAAAGTCCCTCGCCATCATCGCAGCGGCGTCGAGCACCGCGTGGTGCTCGACGCGCGAGACGACGATCGAGGTCGTCTCGTGGAGACGGCGGTGCCGATTCGCGACCCCGGCCACCGCCAACTGGCAGGACTCGGTGCCCCCGCCGGTGAAGATCACACCACCCGCCGGCGCGCCGACGAACTCCGCGACGACCTCGCGCGCCTCTTCGATGGCGCGACGAGCCTCGCGCGCCGCACGGTGGGCGCCCGAGGGGTTGCCGACGACGCCGTGCTGCCAGGGCGCCATCGCCTCGGCCACCTCGTCACGCCGTGGCGCCGACGCCGCGTGATCGAAGTAGTACGTCGTCATCAGACCACGTAGTAGGACTTGATGTTCGTGAACTCCTTGATCCCGTAGACCGAGAGCTCACGACCGAACCCCGAGTTCTTGGTGCCGCCAAAGGGCAGCTCGGGCATCGAGGCCACGACCGCGTTGGCAAAGACCACCCCAACGTCGAGCCCGGCGACGGCCGCGTCGATCTCGGCGTCGTCGGTCGACCAGATCGACCCGCCCAGTCCCCACGGGGTCGCGTTGGCCAAGGCGATCGCCGCTGCGAGGTCCTCGGCGACGTGCACCACCGCGACCGGACCGAAGAGCTCCTCGCACCCGGCGCGCGAGTCGCTGGGCACGTCGGTGAGGACCGTGGCCGGGTAGAAGTACCCCTCACCCGCCAGCGGCGCGCCGCCGGCGTGCACGACGGCGCCGGCCTTCACCGACGACGAGACCTGCTCGGCGAGTTGGTTGAACTGCGACGCCGACACGATCGGCCCGAGCACGGTCGAGGGATCCATCGGGTCCCCGGTGGGCACCGCGGCCATCGCCTCACTGAAGCGGCTGATGAACTCGTCGGCGCGCTCGCGCACGACGATGAACCGCTTGGAGGCGATGCAGGCCTGTCCGTTGTTCTGCACCCGCGCGGTCACGGCCATGGGCACGGCCGCGTCGAGGTCGGCGTGGGCACCGACGATGAACGGGTCCGAACCCCCGAGCTCGAGCACGCACTTCTTGAGGTGCGCGCCCGCGAGCGCCGCCACCGACCGGCCAGCGCGCTCTGAACCCGTGAGCGTGACCCCGACGACGCGCGAATCGGCGATGATGCCCTCGATGGCGTCGACCTCGACGAAGAGGTTCGTCATGATCCCGGCCGGGAAACCGGCGCGCGTGAAGAGCTCCTCGATGTACAAGGCGCTGCCGGGCACGTTGGGCGCGTGCTTGAGCAGCACCACGTTGCCGGCCATGATCGTGGGCGCGCTGAAGCGGATGACCTGCCAGAGCGGGAAGTTCCAGGGCATGATCGCGAGGATCGGTCCGACGGGGTCGAAGCGGACGCCGCTGCGCTTGGCGCTGGTGGCGACGACCTCGGGCGCGAGGAAGGTCTCGGCGTTGTCAGCGAAGTAGCGCATCGTCGCCGCGCACTTGAAGGCCTCACCCTTGGCGGCGGCGAAGGTCTTGCCCATCTCGGCGGTCATCAGTGCCGCGATCACCGGGATCTCGCCCTCGATGAGCTCGGCCGCCGTGCGCATCAGGGCCGCGCGCCGGGAAATGGGCGTCTCGCGCCACTGACGAAACGACGACGCGGCGAGCTCGAGGCGGGCCTGGACCTGCTCGGGGGTGTGGGCGGGGTATTCGGCGATGCGCTCGCCCGTGGCGGGGTTCGTGGCAATGAAAGGCATGGGCCTAGTCTGCCAGCAATTGCACCTCGGTCTTCGTGCTCAACGCGAACGGTGCCCAGAAGGAAGGGCGCATCACCGTGACGCCGAGCGCGACGACGGCCATCACGAGGGCGCCCAGCGCGGTCACGGTTCGAACGCCCCACCACCGCGCCGCGCTCGCCTGGAGGACCGCCCCGATCGGGTAGGCGATCGAGAGCGCGAGCGTGTAGAGCGACAGGATCCGCGATCGCTCGCGATCGGGCGCGTGCAGCTGGACCGACGTGATCAGGCCCGTCAGGGTGCCGACGTACGCACCGCCGAGCACGACGAGTGCCACCATGCCCAGCGCGAGCGTCGGGGTGAGCGCGTACAGGAACTCACTCGCCACGGCCGCCGCGATCGAGAGCCGCAGCACGAACACCCTCGAGGTCCGTCGCGCGAGCCCGGGCAGGGTCATCGCCCCGACCACGGCCCCGACGCCCTGGGCCGTGACCAGCCACGACGTGCCGACCTTTCCCGCGTGCAAGACGTCGATCGCCATCGCCGGGACGAGCGCGATGAAGGGGCTGATCGTCACCGCCACCACGGCGACGGCGACGATCGGATACCGGCACCCGTCGATCGACCAGGCCCGCCGGGCCCCCTCGACCGTCTCGCCCCAGAGCCGTAACGGCGCGTCGACCTTGGGCCGGGTCGCGCTGTGCACGAACAGGAACGCGATCACCACGATCAAGAAGGTCACGGCGTTGATGGCGAAGCACCACCCCGGTGAGGCGAAGGCCAGCACCAGGGCCGCGAGCACCGGGCCGATGACCCGGCCGAGGTTGAACTGCGCCGACGAGAGCGACACGGCGGCGAAGACCTCGCGCCGATCCACGAGGTCGGGCAGGAGCGACTGCCACGCCGGCCAGGCCGCGGCGCCCGCCAGGCCCTCGACGACCGCCAGGTAGCAAGCGGTCGAGGGTGTGAGGTGCCCCGCGAGCTCGGCCAGCGCCAGCGAGCCCGCGGCGACGAACATCACCACGTTGTTGAGCTGGATCCAGCGCTGGCGATTCCACCGGTCAGCGACGAGCCCCCCGAGGGGCGAGCCGACGATGCTCGGCACCCACGCCGCGGCCGTGACCAGTCCGAGCCACACGGTGTTGTGAGTCGTCTGCGTGAGGTACACCCCCAGGGCGACCGACTGCATCCACGTACCCGTCGAGGACACGAACGACGCCGCGAGCGCGATCGCGAATCCCCGGTGCCGAAGCGGGGCGAGGGACGCGGGCGACATGGACGCCCACCCTATTGGACGACGACCACGACTCAGCCGCGACGGCGGCGCGGGCGCAGCGCGAACCACCAGATCGACAGCATCGTCACGATCACACCGAGCACGCCGAGTGTGGATCGCGACCCTTTGCCGTTCACCTCGTCCACGGACCCATGGTACTGACGAGGCCGGGGGCCAATGCCCCCGGCCTCGCACCGAATCGTGGTGGAAACGAACTAGTCCTGCTTGCTCGCCTCGACCGTGAGGTCAATGACGACCTTGTTGCCGACGACCAGGGCGCCGTTCTCCAAGACGCCTTCGAAGTTCACGTTGAACTCGCGGCGGTCGATCTCGGCGGAGGCCTCGAAGCCCGCGACCGTGACCCCAGGCGCCGTGCCGGCACCCGCGCCCAGGAACTCCACGTCAAAGGGGACCGTCTTGGTCACGCCACGGATGGTGAGGTCGGCCAGCATCTCGATCTTGTCGTTGCCCTTCTCCACGAGCTTGGTGGAGGTCAGTGTCAGGGTCGGGTGGTTCTCGAGGTCGAGGAAGTCAGCGCTCTTGAGGTGACCGTCGCGCATCTCGTTGTCGGTCGTGATGCTCGCGGCCTGGACCGTCGCCTCGACCTTGGAGTCGGCAACGGTGTCACCGATGGTGATCGTGCCACCGAAGTCGCTGAAGCGGCCGCGGACCTTGGACGCGATCAGGTGGCGCGCGACGAAGCCGACTGACGAGTGGACACTGTCGATGGTGTAAACACCGGGAGCGGGAAGGTTGCTCATTATTTCTCTCCTACTTGGGAACACTGGTTGTGTGCTTCCCAGTATAGTTGCATCTACAACTATTTGTCAAGCAGTAATTGCTAAACCAAGCACCTGCTATACTTGATGCATGTCGATCGACCCCACCGCCTGTCCGTCAGGGGACGAGAAGGTCACCCTGTTTGGCCTGCTGCTCGAGACGAACGCGCGGCTGGCCCGGGGGCTAGGCGTCGAGCTCGAGGCCACCTGCGACCTGCCGCTCCCCTGGTTCGAGGTGCTGCTGCAACTGCGCAAGTCACCCGAGGGTCGGCTCAAGATGAACCAGATCGCCGACGCCATCGTGCACTCGACGGGCGGCACGACCCGCCTGATCGACCGACTCGAGGAGGCGGGCTACGTGGAGCGCACGATGTGCCCGTCGGATCGTCGCGCGATCCACGTCGCGATCACCGACGGCGGCAACGCCAAGCTCGACGAGGCCCTCGCCGTGCACCTCGTTTACCTCAACGAGCGACTCGCGGGTCGGCTCAGCGAGCCCGAGCGCCAGTCGCTCTCCACGCTGCTCGGCAAGTTGAACGCCGGCGTTTAACACGTTAGCGATGTAGCCGACCGTAGGCGGTTGTGCGAGAACTGCGGTGATGCGTCACTCGCGCATGGTTCGATGACAGTCTCGAAGCACCGCGAAACCCGAATCCCAGGCCGGAGTCTCCACTCGCTGAACGAAGCGCTCAAACTACGACGGCTTCCCATTCATCGCGTGCGAGTCGTCCGGATTCGGCCTGCGAGTGCGAGACACGACGCTCCGACGTGAGCGATCTCGGTGACTGCCCCGTCCGACGTAGAGCGACGAGTGACGGGGTCCTCGAACCGGGGCCACGAGCGTTGCGATGCGACCACGCTCGAAAGTGACTTAGGTCCCAACTGTCGCGTTCGCCCCGCTCGAACCCCCCTACGTAGGCTGAGCGCAGCGGCACTTCCGAATAGACCGCGCGGCGCGGGCGGCGCGGTCTCGGCAAGCCCCGAAGGAGGGCCCGTGCGTTGGAATCGGTTCATGTTTCGTGCCATCGCTGGTATCGCTGTTCTGGGTCCCAGCGCACTCCTGAGCGCGGCTCCCGCGCCGGGCGCCCAAGGACGGACGAACGGCCCGGCGCTGGGCTTGCAAGCGGATCATCTCACGTCTTGGCAGTACCCGTTCGACCGAACGATCCACCGGATCGTTGTCGCCACGAATACCGGTACGTCGTTCGGTGCATGGACCATGCAGCAACCCAGTATCGCCGGTTACCCCGACGGCTCACCAATCTGCATGCCCCAACCGGGATACCTCTACCTCGCCCCTGGCCAGTCAGAGACCATCGAGTGCTCGATCGAGTTCCCCGCGAGCCTTCCCGAATCCATGACGTGGCAACTGGGTGAGTCGCACGCCGTCCCCCTCGTTCTCAACTTCACGCCCATGACCCCGTCGGGCGCACCATCGGGGACGAGTCCCACGAGCATCACCCTCGACAACCAAGTAAATGTGGTCCTTCCCCCGGTCCAACAGACGACACCCAACTCGTTGCTGCCAAGTCCCAACGCCACAATTCGTGGCACGATCGAAGACGCCGTTACTCATCACCCGGTCACGAATCGGGTAGACATCGCCGTACGCAACCAAGAGGCCGGCTGGATCTACCACGCGGCCCCGACGCCATCTGGCACGTTCGAAATCCCCGTCGTCGCCCACCAGCGCCCGTACTTCAATGACTGGGAGGTCTACCTCGTCACCGTCACCGCACCCGGGTACACCACTCAAACCTTTCTGGTCCGTCCGGCAGCGCAATCCACGACGACACTCACGTTCCGCGAGCGTCGCCCATCGGCGGTCGGACACTACCGCTTAGTGGCCACTATCGACACCGGAGCACCGACCGCTCGGATCTCGGTCTCGGCCAACGGCCGCTACGCCGCCATCGCACCGTTCGCAGACACCGCGTTCCCCCCGGGTTACGTCTCAACTCACGCCCAGTTAACACTGGTCGATCTCGCCAAAGCGCAGCGCGTCTGGGGTTACCCACTCCAAGGCCTCGTGCTCGGAGTCGCGATCTCGCCCAATGGACAGGACGTGGCGTCCCCGTATCCGGGACCCAACGCGAGCATTGACCCCACCGGAGCTCCGAACGTCATCGAAGTTGACCAAGCTGGACACGTCGTGTGGAACCGTCTCGTCTACGGCGACCCGAATCTAGCGACTGCGACCATCGATGGTCAGACGGTTAACGTGAACCCCTCGGGGGCTCACGCGGTAAGTTTCTCACCCGACAATCGATGGCTAGCGGTGGGAACCCCGACCGGCCAACTCGAAGTGATAAACGAGGCGACGCAGGCCGTTCGCTGGACGGCCTTTCTTCGTGATCAGGTCCGCGCGCTCGCCTGGAGTTCGGACGGCTCTCGACTCTTCGCCTCGTCCGGAGACAGCAATCTCTACTGCCTCGACGCGCAGACCGGTCACGTGATCTGGTCCACGTACGTAGCGGGATGGTCTCTCGCCTTCGCGTCATCGGCGCACTACCTCATGGTCAGTCCCAAGGAGGGGGACGCCATCAAACTCGTGAACGCGTCAAACGGTTCCGTCGTCTGGAGTTACCCGACGTCGGAGACTTCCATGGGCCTCGCCATCTCACCAAACGAGACCGAATTCGCTTCCGTCAATTCGAGTGGAAGTTCAGAGACCACCATCGTGTTCAACCGAGCGGGCCACGTTCTTTGGACGAGCCCCGATGCCTCCAACGCCGTGGCGTTCTCGGCCGACAGCAAGTATCTCGTCACCGAATCACCCAACTTCTCGGGCGCGGCCACCGATGTGGTCCACGTTTTCAACGCCCAGACGGGTGAGGAGCTCTGGTCAACCACGCTTCCCCCGGCTGCGGCGACGCCAGTGTGGAATCACGGCGAGGACGGCGTCCTCTACGTCTCGCGCGGCGCAAACACGATTCTCGTCGGGAGTGCCGAGAACGGTCAGGTCTACATCTACCGGGGGTGGATCTCGGCGCTGCGGGCCAAGAAGTAGGAACGCCCTCACTCGCCGCGGTGCCCGTTCCTTTCGCATTGCGCCGTGCGTCTGGGTCGCCCGAACCGCGACTGATCATGACGTGCGTTGAGGTGCTCGACGTGCGCGTTGCGAGGATCCACGGCGAGGTTACCTTCGCGACCGATCGCTGCCGGCCCCTTCGACCGTTCCCCGTCGACTAGTGGCGCAATCAATGTCGCGGTGCGTCAACGCATTCTTTGGAAACCTAAGCGAAGTCCTTGGACCGCTCGATCCACACTGACGCCACCCGGCCGTCGTCGAGTTCGAGCGCGTGGGCCGGCTTAGCGCGGGTACCCGTTTCGATCGCGCTCGCGAGAACCTCGCGTGCCAAAACCTCGAAACCATCGGCCAAGTCGTCGAGACCGCTCACCGTGACGCGGATGTGGTCCGCGACGTCAAGTCCCGAGGACTTGCGAAGGTCCTGGATCTGACGCACGACGTCGCGCAGGTAGCCACGACGTCGAAGTTCGTCGTCCAGGGTGAGATCCAGCGCAATGACCTCGGCGCCGTCGCGCGAGACGGCAAAGCCACCCTGGCTGCGCACGCGCAGTTCGAGGTCGTCCACGCCGAGGTCGAAGGCGCCGGCAGAGAGTTCGACGCGCACAGTCCCACCGGCGTCGAGCGCGGCAGCGGCCGCCACGGGGTCCAGGGCGGCCAGCGCCGGACGAAGCTCCTTGACGGCCTCCCCGAGCCGCGGGCCGACCGAACGGAAGTTGGGTACGAGCTCGAAGCTCAGCACCTCGGCCAGTTCCGTGCCGTATTCGAGCACGTCGACGTTGAGCTCGTCCTCGACCACGTCGGCCGGCGGGCGCGGCGCGTCACTCGGCAGGAAGACGAGGGCCCGGGCGAGTGGCTGGCGGACCTTGATGCCGGCCTCGGCGCGCGCGGCGCGCCCGAGTGACGTCAGGCGACGGGCCACCACCATCGAGCGCTCCAGGTCCTCGTCGATGAGCCCGGCATTCGCGACCGGCCAGTCCTCGAGGTGCACCGAGGCCGCATCGTCGACCTGGTTGAGCGCCCGGTAGAGCCGCTCGGCGACGAAGGGGGTGAACGGGGCGATGAGCAGCGTGATCCGCTGCAGCACCGTCAGGAGCGTCGCGTGCGCCGCCAGCGAGTCCGACGCCGGCGCGGCGGGGTCGGTCCGCCAGAAGCGGCGGCGACTGCGCCGGACGTACCAGTTCGACAGGTCGTCGATCAACGACGCGAGGGCGTCGGTCCCTCCGAGCGGCTCGTAGCCGTCCAGGGCCACGGTGACC
>JAKAFH010000076.1 GCA_021818025.1 Actinomycetes bacterium
GGGACGCGACGCCCGCGCCGGGCCGGTCGGCGAGGTAGGCCGAGAGGTCCTCGACGAGCTCGCCGAGCAAGACCGCGAGCTCGTCCGCCTCGACCTCGGGTCCGGGCAGGGCGACGTCGCGCCGCTGCAGCGCCACCCCGGACGCCGCGAGCGCCGCCACGACCTCGTCGAAGCGGTCGTCAGTCGCCGGGTGCCCCGTGCGCCAGTTGGTCGCGACGGCGACGCGCCTCGGCGACGGCGCGGCCGGCGCGGTCCCCGAAAGCACCGCGAAGAGTCGGGCGACGTCAGCGACGGTCCGACCCATCGGGCCGGGGCTGTCCTGGCTCGCGCTGATCGGCACCACGTGGGCGGCGGGCACGGCCCCGACGGTCGGCTTGAGGCCGACGACGCCGTTGAGCGAGGCCGGACAGACGATCGACCCGTCGGTCTCGGTGCCGATCGCGAGCGGCGCGAGCCCCGCCGCGAGCGCCGCGCCCGAGCCCGACGACGACCCGCCGGCCGAGCGATCGAGCGCCCAGGGGTTCGCGACGAGCCCGCCGGTCGCCGACCAGCCGCTGGTGGAGCGCACCGATCGGATGTTCGCCCACTGACTGAGGTTCGTGCTCGCGATGAGGACCGCGCCCGCGGCGCGCAGGCGCGCGACGAGGGGCGCGTCACGGACGGGTCGCCCGAGCAGGGCGGTCGACCCGGCGGCACCGGGAAGCCCGATCGCCTCGACGTTGTCCTTGATGACGACGGGCAGGCCGTGCAGGGGCCCGAGCACCTCGCCGCGGGCGCGCTGCTCGTCGCGCTCGGCCGCGACGTCGCGCGCGCGCTCGGCGCGCGCGGCGATCGAGGACAGGGCCACCTGCGTGTCGGGCGCGTCGATCGCGTCCATGCGCTCAGCGAGCACATCGACCAGAGCGAGCGAGCGCAGGCTGCCGTTCGCGAACTGGTCGACGGCCTCACTGGCTGAGAGGTAGCCGAGCGGCGCGCTCGACTCGTGCGGATCGGTCATCGTTCTCCTTCGTTACGGCAGCACGATCTCGAAGCCGAGGTCGAAGTCATCGAGCAGCGCGTCCCACGCGCCGAGGGCCGACGGGTCGCCGTCGACCTCGAGCGCGCCACGCTCGGCGAGCGCGGCCAGCGACGTGGCGCCCGAGGCGAAGTCGGCGAAGACCCCGAGGGCGGTCGTGATCGACGCGGCGGGCGTCGTCACGCACTCGCCGCGGCGCGCGTGCAGCACCCCGCGCGCGAGCGTGACGCACCACTGCTCACCGAGCTCGCGAAAGGTCACCGAGACACACACCGAGTCGCGCGCGGCGCGCTCGCCGTCCAGGCGCACACCCAGCAGGTCAAAGAGCAACTCGGGCGTCAGGGCCCGCGCGATGCCGGGCGCGACACCGCGTCGCGCCAGGCCCTTCAGCGGGGTACCGTTCGCGCGCAGCTCCATCGCGCCCGACAGGTAGAAGTCGCGCCACGGACCCGACTCGGCCTGGTAGCCGAGCTGTTCGAGGGCGTCGGCCTGGGCCAGGCGGGCCGCCTCGTTCTCGGGCTCGGCGAAGACCACGTGGCCGAGCACCTCGGCCACCCAGCGGTAGTCGCCCTCGTCCATGGAGCGCGCCGCGCGCGCCAGGATCGCCTCGGCCCCGCCCATGTACTCGACGTAACGCCGCGCCGACTCGACCGGCGGGTGCGGCTGGAGGTGCGCGGGGTTGGCGTCGAACCAGCCGAGGTAGCGCTGATAGACGGCCTTGGCGTTGTGCGAGATCGTGCCGTAGTAGCCGCGGTTGAAGAACTCGTCGCCGAGCGCGCTGGGCAGCGCGAGCCGCTCGGCGATCTCGTCCATCGTGTAGCCGTGGTTGGCGAGGCGCATCGTCTGGTCGTGGACGAAGCGGTAGGCGTCGCGTTGGCTGGCGAGGTAGTCGACCACGTCGTCGTGCCCGAAGCGGGGCCAATGGTGGCTCGCGAAGAGCACGTCGCAGTCCTCACTGAACTGCTCGAGCACCTCGTCGATGTACTTGCTCCACGCCAGCGCGTCGCGCACCGGCGCACCGCGAAGCGTGTAGAGGTTGTGCTGGTTCGCGGTGCAGTTCTCCGCCACGCAGAACGCGCGCCGATCGGGTAGCGCGATGTTCATCTCGGCGGGCGCCTCGGTGCCCGGGGTGAGGTGGAACACCAGGCGCACCCCGTCGATGACGACCATCTCGCCGGTCTCGACGATCTCGCGCGTCGGCGCGACGAGTACCGAGGTCCCCAGCATCGGCAGGCCGCGGCCGAGCCCGGTGTCGACGTGGCCGCGCGCGTCGCGCGCGAGCAGCGCGCCGTACATGTAGCTGGCGCGCCGGACCATCGCGTTGCCGGCGACCACCTGCTCGCCGGCCGCGGCGGCAAGGAACCCGGCCGGCGCAATGACCGGCACCTCGCCGGCGTCGATCGCGGCCTGGTCCACGACGCCGAGGACCCCGCCGTAGTGGTCGACGTGGCTGTGGGTGTAGACGACCGCGCGCACCGGGCGCGTCCCCAGGTGCGCGTCGACGAGCGCCCGCGCGGCCGCGGCCGTCTCGGAGCAGGTCAAGGGGTCGATCACCACCCAGCCGGTGTCCCCGGCGATGAAGGTCACGTTGGCGATGTCGAGTCCCCGGACCTGGTAGACGCCGCTCGTCACCTCGAAGAGCCCCGCGCGGCCGTTGAGCCGGGCCTGTCGCCACAGGCTCGGATTGACGGTGCCGGGCGACTCGTGCGCGTCGGGCGCGTCGACGAAGGCGTAGTCGTCAAGGTCCCACACGGCGTTGCCGAGCGGGCCGAGCACGCGCCGCGCGTCCACGGACGCGAGCAGGCCCCGCGTGGCCCGGTCGTCGTCGGGACTGTCGAGGCGCGCGAGGTCGTCGAGCACCCGCTGGTGGTGGCGCGCCGTCGCCGCGCTCGCCGTCTTGCGTTCCGCCGTTGGAGCCATCGGACCTCCCGCTTGCACGGTAGCCGAGGCCGCCGCCGGCGAGTCAGGACTAGCGTCAGCGGTGCATGCCCGTCGACCGCGGACTCGACGCCCTATCGGCGACGGCGCCACTGGCGCCGATGGATGGGTCGGCGGCACCCGAGGCGCGCCGCGAGCGGCTGCGCGCCTGGCTCGAGGCGCACCCCGAGCCGACGGGCCGGGACCTCGCCGACGCGGGTCTCGTCGCCCCGCAGTGGCCCGCGCCCTGGGGCCTCGGCGCCGACGCGGCCACCCAACTGCTCGTGGACGAGGAGCTGGCCCGGGCCGGCGTCGTCCGTCCGTCCAACCCGATCGGCATCGGGTGGGCCGGCCCGACGCTGCTCGTCGCGGGCACCGACGCCCAGCGCGACCGGTGGCTCCCGCCGCTGCTCGCCGGCGAGGAGATCTGGTGCCAGCTCTTCAGCGAGCCCGACGCCGGCAGCGACCTCGCCTCGCTCACCACGACCGCGCGGCGCGACGGCGACGAGTGGATCGTCACGGGCCAGAAGATCTGGACGAGCTACGCCCACCTGGCCACCTGGGGGATCCTGCTCGCGCGCACCGAGGCCACCGACGCGCCCCAGCGCGGCATCAGCTACTTCGTCTGTCCGATGCGAGCGCCGGGCGTGACGGTCCGCCCCCTCGTGGACATGACCGGCCTGCACACGTTCAACCAGGTGTTCCTCGACGAGGTCCGCCTGCCGGCCGACCACCTCGTCGGTGAGAAGAACGACGGCTGGCGCCTCGCGAAGGTCACCCTCGGCAACGAGCGCGTCTCGCTCTCGGCCGAGGGCGCGCTCTGGGGTCGCGGGCCGACCGCCGCCCAGCTCGTCGCGCTCGTAGCCGATCGGGCCATCGCCCACGACGCCCTGGTGCGCGACGAGCTCGTGCAGTGCTGGATTCGCGGCGAGATCCTTCGCCTGCTGCGCCAGCGCCTGGTCCGGTCGGCGCTGACCGGGCGCGAGCCCGGACCCGAGGCGAGCGTGCGCAAGGCCCTCGCCGACGACCACGGCCAGGTCGTCATGCAGCTCGCCCACCGGCTGGCGGGCACCGCGGGGATGCTGTCGGGCCGCGGTCCCGGCGGCGTCGCCGGGGACGAGGGCGGTCTGTGGCACTTCGGCCTGCTCTTCTCGCCCGCCCTGACGATCGGCGGCGGGACCTCGAGCGTGCAGCGCTCGATCATCGCCGAGCGCGTGCTCGGCCTGCCCAAGGATCCCCACGTCGGGGCCTGACCGCGTCGACGCGATCAGTCGTTGGCGTAGCGGGCCGTCGTCACCGCGATGGTCGTGGGCACGCTGGTCGCGAAGATGACGAGCAGGCCCGACACGACCACGAGCGGCGCGCCGCGGGTGTGGTCGCGCACGAAGGCGAACTCGATCATGCCCGAACTGATCACGTAGGCGAGCAGCGCCCAGCGAAACACGCGACGGAACATGCCCCAGTTGAAGCCGCGGTGGCGCACGAGCAAAACCCAGGCGGTCGCGAGCGCTAGCACGGCAACGGCGAGCAGCACGGTCGGGATCGCGAGCGGGGGACGCCGCGGCGCGTAGGAGGCCATGACGATGCCGCCCGCCACGACGAGCGCGAGGGCGCCCGTGCTCAGCCAGGCGACCGGCGGGAACGAGCGCTCGCTCATCGCGACGACACCCTCGTCATGATGATCAAGGTCGCCACCTGCATCACCCCGGTGACGCCCGCAGTGTAGATGAAGCGCTTCATGAGCCGGCCGATCAGCTCGCCGTTCGGGCTCGGCTTGTTCATCTCCCACAGCACGGCGATGTTGGCCGGCTCGAGGATGCCGAGCGCGATGACCGCCATCACGCCGACGACGACGAACGAGACGATCAGCCACGCGTGGTTGATGCTCGCCGCTTCCAGGTTGCCCAGCTGCAGGGCGACCTGGAAGCCCGCCGCGAGGGTCATGATCACCACCGTCGGCATGATGATGACCATCTTGGGCATGAACCGGGCAGTGAACTCGGCGCGCGCCGGGATGGACAGCCGGCCGATGATCGGCCCGAGGACGAGACCCACGAACAGGTCGATGGCCGTCCACAACCCGCCACCGACGACGTGACAGAAGATGAGGGCCCAGCGCCAGTTGCCCGCGACCGAGGCTGCGGTGAACACCACCGCGGCACCCACGATCGGCAGCCCTCGCAGCGGGACGATCTGGATGTGTGCGCGCGCCACGGCAGGCGCGTCGGAACGGTGCCCTTCGTCGATCACGATCCCCTCCAAGTCGCAATCGTAGGTACATCACGCGAGTGCAGCGGGCGCCAATTACGCCTAGAACGAAGAGAACGCTCAGCCTCGCCCGGCGCGCGACTCGAATGCCGACGCCTCGCAGAGCCCCGGCCGACTCGGCGGTCGCACCAACGGCGTGCGAGAATGGCTCCATGACAGAACGCCCCACCATCGTCGTCTGCGACGGCGACCAGACCGGCCAGGAACTCCTTGACGAGGCGCTTCGGGTGATGACCCCCGAGCTGCTCGGGGTGGACATCAAGCTCGAGCACTACGACCTCTCGCTGGGTCGGCGCCGCGCGACCAAGAACGACGTCGTGCGCGAGGCCGCGGCGGCCATGGTCGTGCACGGCCTCGGCCTGAAGGCGGCGACCGTCACCCCGCCCGAGATCGGCGGCGTGGGCTCGCCCAACCGGCTGCTGCGCGAGGGCATCGACGGGTCGGTGATCGTGCGCACAGGCCGCCGCATTCCCGGCGTCGCGCCCGTGGTCGCCACGAACCAGCCCATCATCGTGATCCGCATGGCCGTCGGGGACGCCTACGGCGCCGACGAGGGCCGCGACGGCGACGCCGGCGAGTTCGGCGAGGTCGCGTGGCGCACCGAGCGCATCGAGCGCTCCAACTGTCGCTACGTCGCCGAGTACTCCTTCCAGGCGGCCGAGCAGCTCGACGGCATCGTCTACGGCGGTCCCAAGTGGACGGTCTCGCCCACCTACGAGGGCATGCTCAAGGAGGAGATGGACGCCGCTGCGGCGCGCCACCCCCACGTGCGCTACCACCCGACGCTCATCGACGCGACCTACGCCGGGCTGCTGACCGACGTTCACGAGCGCGCCCTGGTGATCCCCTCGCTGAACCGCGACGGCGACTGCCTGAGCGACATGGTGCTCGCGATGTTCGGCTCGATCGCCGGGGCCGAGTCGGTCCTGATGTCCCTGGACGAGACCCTGCACCCGCGCGTCGCGATGGCCGAGGCGCCCCACGGCACGGCCCCGACCCTCGAGGGCAAGAACGTCGCCAACCCCATGGCGATGCTGCTCGCCGAGGCGGCCCTGCTCGACCAGGCGGCGACCCACCTCGACGACCCGGCCTTCCACCTCGCGGGCCAGCGGCTGCGCGCGGCGACCCTCGACGGGGCGGCCGAGGGCGTGCGGACCTTCGACCTCGGCGGCGAGGCGACGACCAGCGAGGTCGTGGACGACGTGATCGCCCGGTTGCGCTACCACGTGTCGCACTAGCGACGGGCGCCTCGCGAGCGCGCCCGCTAACCTCCGACTGGACGGGGAGGGTGCGTGGACCAGTTGACCGTGACCGTGAAGCAGCCGATGGCCGACGTGGAGGCGGCGGTTCGCGCGGCCCTCGCCGACCAGGGATTCGGCATCCTGGCCGAGATCGACGTCGCGGCGATCCTCGCGGCGAAGCTCGGCGTCGCGCGTTCGCCGCTCAAGATCCTCGGGGCGTGCAACCCGGCCCTGGTCAACCAGGCCCTCGACGTCAGTCTCGACGTGGCGCTCTCGCTGCCCTGCAACGTGGTGCTGCACGCGCTCGATGACACTACGACCACCGTGACGATCGCCGACCCGGCGCTCATCATGCCCGGCGACCAGTTCGCCGAGCTGGTCGCCGACGCGCGCGAGCGCCTCGGCGCGGCGCTCGCCTCCCTCGGCTGAACCGCCGGCCGTGTCCTGGTACGCCGATCAGCTGGTCCCGCGGATCGTCAACCTGGTCTGCGCGACCCCGGGCATGTCGCGCTGGCGTCGCATGGTCGTCGACGGCCTCACCGGCTCGGTCGTCGAGATCGGCTTCGGGTCGGGCCTGAACGTCCCCTTCTACCCCTCGGCGGTCCAACGGGTCTACGCCGTCGAGCCCCGCGACGCCGCGTGGCGGCTGGCCCAGCGCGCGGTCGCGGCCTCGCCGATCACGATCACGCGCGTGGGCCTGGACGGCCAACGGCTCCCCCTCGAGGACGCGTCGTGTGACAGCGCCTTGTGCACGTTCACCCTGTGCACGGTGGCCGACGACGCGCTCGCCGCTCGCGAGCTCTGGCGCGTCCTCAAACCCGGGGCAACGCTCCACGTCCTCGAGCACGGCGTCGCCCCCGACGAGCGGGTCGCCACGTGGCAGCGGCGCCTCGACCCCCTCGAACGCGCGCTCGCCGACGGCTGTCACCTGACCCGCGACGCCGCGAGCGTGCTCGAGTCGGCCGGCTTTGCGGTGTCAGTCCTCGAGCGGCGCTACGGGTCCGGGCCCAAGCCGTGGAGCTACTTCACCGCCGCGCTCGCGACCAAGCCGCTCGACTGAGTCCCTTCCCGCACCGCGGGTTGTGGTCAAATCGAGCCGTGGAGATCGTCGTGGTGGCGGCCCTGGTGCTCGCCATCAACCTACTGCCGGCCTTCGGGCCGCCGACCTGGTCGGTCCTCGTCTACGCGCGACTGCGCTGGCACCTCGATCCGATCGCCCTGGTGGTCGTCGGGGCGGCTGCCGCGACGTCCGGTCGCTACGTGCTCGCCGCGGGCACGCGGCTCGTGCGCGGCCGCTTCTCGGCGCGCTACCGCACCAACCTCGCCAACCTCGCCGACCGGCTGCGTGGGCGCAAGGCCGGCGTGTGGTCCTTCGCCATCCTCTTCGTCGTCTCGCCGCTGCCGTCGGCCCAGCTCTTCGTCGCCGCGGGCCTGCTCGACCTGCGCCTCGCGCTACTCGCCGCGTCGTTCTTCGCGGGACGTCTGGTCACGTACTCGCTCTACGTCGCCACGGCCGTCGTCGTGGACCGCCAGCTCGGATCGGTGCTCACCAACGTGTGGGGCGAGCCGTGGTGGATCGCCCTGCAGCTGGTGCTCATCGTCGCCATCTCACTGCTGCCGCTCGTGCCCTGGCGCACCCGGCGGGCGCGCGACTGATCAGTGGTCGCCGGTGTTGGTGTCGGTCGAGGTCGTGGTCGTGGTCGTAGACGGCTGGTCGGGGTTGTTCTTGCCGAGCGGGGACTGGTCGAGCTGCTCGACCTCGAGCTCGCGCTCCTGGGTGGCGCGCACGATCGCGACGCGGTAGCGGTTGCGCGCGTCGATCCGGTCGGCGGCCGACTTCGCGTGGGCCATCCGCTGGTGCAGGGTCTTGGTGGCGTTGGCGACCGCGCGCGCGAAGGTGGCGTCGATGGCGGCCATCGCGCCGCGGTAGGTCTGGGCGCGGTGAGCCGATCGAACGGAGGCCGGCGCCGCGTCGTGCGCCACCGGGGGGCCGCTCGCGAGGGCCGGCACGGGCAGCGCGAGTGCGACGACCATCATCGTCACCCCGACCCACCTGCCTATGGCG
>JAKAFH010000077.1 GCA_021818025.1 Actinomycetes bacterium
TAGCGCGCGATGTGGCGAAGGTCCGCCACCGAGCGCACGCCCTCGTCGAGACTCACCGCAACCGTGCCCGCCGCCGCCAGGTGGGCGTGGTCGATGAGGTTGCCCGGCGCGAAGGGCTGTTCGACGGCGACCACGACGAGCGACCCGGTGAGCACGTCGAGGTCCTCGCGCACTTGGTCGACGTCCCTCGCCGCGCAGTTGTAGTCCACGATGACCGGACGCCCGAGTTCGTGCACGGCCTCCAGTCGTGGCCCCGGCCTCACCCCAGGCGCAACCTTCAGCCGCAGCCGCTCGACCTCACTCGTGATCGGAGGCACCGCCTCGTCAAGCAGTGACGCCGTGGCCATGACCCGGGGCGCCTGAATCTGTGGCCAGCGATCGGCGAGTGCGCCGCCGTGGCGACGCAGCGCGAGGTCGAGCAGGGCCATCTCCACCAGCGCCCAGGCGACCTTGCTCGCGCCGCGGGGCCCGGCCACTTGATGGATGCGGGCCCAGCCGTCCTCGTCGCGCGCCGCGATCGCGATCCGCTCGAGGTGCACCGCCAGCTCAACGCGCGCCGCCTCGATGACCGCCGCCGTGCTCGGGTCGCCGTTCAGTGTCTCGGGCTGGGGTGACACCTCGCCGTAGCCGACGACACCGTCCTGCTCGATCGCTACGAAGAGGTGATCGCGCAAGTCGTGACGTTGGGCCGCCCCCTGGATCGGCGACGCCATCGCCGTCGAGGTCCGCCAGATCGTGAGCTCCATCTCCGCCACACTACGGTTGCTGCTACCGTGGTCCGGCAAGCCCGGATGGCGGAATCGGCAGACGCGGAGGCCTCAAAAGCCTTTACTCGAAAGGGTGTGTGGGTTCAAGTCCCACTCCGGGCACGCACGTGACGAACCTCGCGGCGGTGATGGTTCGCGGCTCGCGGACACCCGCTCGCCCAACGCGTCACTGTTAGCGTTGGCCCATGGCTGACTCAGACCGCGCAGCACTGCGCTCGAACCTCGTCGGACTCTTCCCGGGGCAGGGCTCCATCGCGCCCGCCGCGGGCGCGCCGTGGCGGGCGTCGCCGCACTGGCACCTCGTCGCGCGCATCAGCGAGGTGACCGGCGTGGACGTCGAGCACCTCTTGCTGTTCGCCGACGAGGCCGACGTCATTCGCACCGACAACGCCCAGCTGGCGACCTTCGCCCTCTCACTCGTCGCCTTCCACGCCCTGATCGAGGCGGGCGTTCGTCCCGGCGTCCACCTCGGCCACAGCCTCGGCGAGTTCAGCGCCCTCACGGCGGCCGGCGTCCTCTCGCTCGAAGACGGTGCCCGACTGATCGCGGCGCGCGGCGCCGCGATGGCACGCGCCGCGCGCGAGCAGGCCGGGTCGATGGTGGCGCTGATGGGCGGCGACGACGACGCCCGGCGCGCGCTCGAGGGACTGGCCGACCTGTGGGTCGCCAACATCAACGGCACCGGCCAGATCGTGGTGAGCGGCACCCGTGCCTCCCTCGACGGCCTGCTCGAGCGGCACCGCGAACTCGGCTGGCGGCGCGCGACGCCGCTGCCCGTCGGCGGTGCCTTTCACTCACCGCTCATGGCGAGCGCCCAGGGCGACCTCGACGCGGCCCTCGCGCGCGTGACCTTCCACGAGTCCGAGGTCGTCGTCGTCGCCAACGTCGACGCGAGCGCGCACCGCGCTGAGGAGTGGTCGACCCTGCTCTCGCGCCAGCTCACCGAGCCCGTCGACTTCCTCGGCGCGACGCTCGCCCTGGCGAGCGCGGTCACCTCGTCGGTCGAGATGGCCCCGGGTGCCGTGCTGACGGGACTGTGCAAGCGAATCCGCGAGTTCGAGTCACAGGTCGTGCTCGCCGACCCCGAGGCGGTGAAGGGAGTCCTATGAGTCGCCACGTCATCGTGACCGGCGCGAGCCGAGGCATCGGCGCCGCCGTCGCCCAGCACTTTATCGACGCCGGGGACAGCGTCGTCGGCTTCTCGCGCTCGGGCGACGCCCCCGCGGGCTGTGCCGCAGCGCACGCCGTGGACGTCGCCGATTCGGCGGCGGTGGCCGAGGCCGTGAAGGACGCCATCGGTCGCTTCGGCCCGGTCGCCGTCGCCGTCGCCAACGCTGGGATCACCCGCGACGGCCTGGCGCTGCGCATGAGCGACGAGCAATGGCGCGAGGTACTCGCCACGAACCTCGACGGCGCCTTCTACACCGCCCGGGCCGTGCTCGCCTCGATGGTTCGCGCGCGCGCGGGGTCGCTCATCTTCATGGGCTCGGTGAGCCCGTACCTCGGCGTGCCGGGCCAGGCGAACTACGCCGCCGCCAAGGCCGGCCTCGTCGGACTGGCGCGCTCGCTCGCCAAGGAAGTGGCGAGCCGGTCCATCACCGTCAACGTCGTCGCCCCGGGTTTCATCGACACCGACATGACCCAGGCCCTTGGCGAGGGCGGCGAGCAGTTGACGGCCCTGATCCCGATGGGCCGGGTCGGCCAACCGAGCGAAATCGCTGACGCCGTGGGGTTCCTCGCGAGTAACCAGGCCCGCTACATCACCGGGACCGTGCTCGCCGTCGACGGCGGCCTCTCGATGGGGCTCTGAGTGGTTCGCCGGGCGCACGCGATTTAGTACGATACGTCGATACCAAACAAGGGGTAACGAGCAATGGATCGCGACGAAGCATTTAAGAAGTTCACCGAGAACGCCGTTGAGGTACTCGCGGTCGACCAGTCCAAGGTGACCCCCGACGCGTCCTTCGCCGACGACCTCGGCGCGGACAGCCTCGACCTCGTGGAGCTCGTGATGGCCCTCGAGGAGACCTTCGACATCGAGGTCGGCGAAGACGAGTTGAAGGACATCACGACCGTTGGTCAGGCCTTCGAACTCGTGTACGCGAAGCTGTAGTGCGCGTCGCGCTCACACGAAACGGTCCGATCGAGGGCTACCGCGTCGCGGTCACGGGACTCGGGGCGCTCTCGTGCGCCGGGACCGGCGTCGACGCGCTCTGGGAGGCGCTCTTGCGCCCGACGGCGCCCGCGTCCAAGCACGTCGGCGAGTTCGACGCCTCGCACATCGGCGGGCCCAAGGAGTTGCGCCGCCTCGACCCCTTCACGCTCTACGCCCTCATGGCGGCTGACGAGGCGTGGCGCCAGAGCGGGCTCAGCGGCCCGCTCACCGACGCCGGCTCCATCGTCACCACGGGCATCGGCGGGTTGCAGACGGTGCTCGAGCAGGTTCGGGTGCTCAACGAGAAGGGCCCGGACCGGGTGTCGCCATTCATGGTCCCGATGATGATGCCCAACGCCGCCGCGGCCGCGGTGTCGATGCGCTTCGGGCTCGGTGGACCCTGTGAGACCGTGACCACGGCCTGTGCCGCGGGCACGCACGCCATCGGCAACGGCGCCCGTCTGATCGCCACCGGCCGTTCGCCGATCGCGATCGTCGGTGGCGCCGAAGCGGTTCTCGTCGAGATCGCCGAGGCCGGCTTTCGCAACATGACCGCACTGAGCAACGACGACCGCTCGCGCCCCTTTGACGTCACCCGCAACGGGTTCGTCATGGGCGAGGGTGCGGGGATCCTCGTGCTCGAGGAGTGGAACCACGCGCTCGAGCGCGGCGCGACGATCCTCGCCGAGGTGGTCGGGGCCGCCTCCACGGCCGACGCCCACCACATCACCGCGCCCGACCCGAGCGGCCAGGGCGCCATCCGCTGCATGGAGATGGCCCTCGCTGACGCGGGGCTGAGCCCGAGCGACGTCTCGCACATCAACGCTCACGGCACCTCCACGCCACTCAACGACCTCGCTGAGGCGCTCGCCGTTCGCCACGTTTTCGGCGACGACGCCCCGCCGGTGACCTCGATCAAGGGCCACCTCGGTCACTCGCTCGCCGCCGCGGGCGCTTTGGAGGGCGTCGCGTCGGTGAAGACCCTGCTCGAGCAGGTCATCCCGCCCACCGCGGGCACGACGATCATCGACCCCGAGATCGGGCTCGACGTCGTGCACGGCGAACCCCGCGAGGCGCGCGTCGACGTGGTCCTGTCGAACTCCTTCGGCTTCGGCGGTCACAACGGCAGCGTCGTCTTTCGCCGCTACCAGGGCTAGTCAGTCCCCCAGTCGCCGGGTGACGTAGGCGTTCGCCTCGGCCCAGCGGGCATTCGCGATGAACTCGCCGAGCAGCGCCGGGTCCTTGGTCGCGGGATCGGCGTGGACGCACGATCGCGCGTCCACGCCCCAGACCGGGTAGTTCTGGACGACCTCGACGACGTTGGTCGCGCTCAAACCGCCCGAGACGATGATCGGGCGTGGCACCGAGTCATCGGCGAGGATGGCCAGGCAGTCCACCAGCGCGTCGCGGTCGTCGGCCTCGGGCATGGCGAAGTAGTCCACCAGGTGCTCGACGCCGTTGTGGATGGGGTCGCCCGGCCCGACCGAGCGGATCACCGTGTTCACCCGCTCCGCGACGTAGCGGATCTCCTCGGCGGTCATGCGGCCGGTGAGCTGGGCGGCGTGCAGGCCCAGCCGGTTCGTCACCTCGACGATCCGCTGGGGCATCTCGTTGCGGAACGTGCCCACCGTGAAGGTGCCCGCTGGCAGCCGGTGGATGATGTCGCGCGCGTCGTCAGACCCGATGCGCTGGGGCGTCGGGCCGAAGTCAAAGGCGACAGCGTTCGCGCCGAGTCCGATCGAGAGCAGTGCGTCCTGCTCGGTCGTGACGCCCGAGACCATGATGAAGAGTTCTTCGAGGAACAGGCGCACGACGACCTCCTAGAGGAACGCTAACGCACCGTCGCGTCAGGCCAGCGCTTCGAGGACGACGCCCGCGGGCACCGGCGCCCCGAGCAGCGACCGATGCGCGAAGCCGAGCGCGACGAACCCGTCGCCGTCCTTGACCGCCGACGTCACGCCCGACGGTCCCGCCGGTCCCGCCGATCGCAAGACCGCATCGAGCTGCTCGAGACGCGCGCCGCGGGCCCGCACGAGTCGCCAGGGCACGCTCGAGCCACGCGCGTCGAGCCGTCCGACGAGCTCCTGGCCCGTGAAGCAACCCTTCGTGAACGAGATCGTGCGCTCGACGAAGCGCTGGCCGAAGCTCTGCGCAACGAGTTGGGCGGCGAACTCCTCGGGCCCGGGCCAGCCGTCCTCGATCGCGTCGCGCCGACTCCGGTACGGTCCCGCTACCGCGCGACCGTCATCGACCGCACAGCGCGAGCGGAGTCGGAAACGGTTGAGGCGCGCGCGCACCGCAGGAAGCGTCGCCTCGGGTACCACGACGTCGAGTCCCTCGGCCGTCTGGACGATCGGTCCGGCACTGAGGACCGTCCCGTCAGGATTGAGCAGCGCCGACCATCGCGGCCACGGGCCGTCACCGAGGAGGTCCTGGCTCACCTGGGTTTGCAGGTAGCTCAGCGCGTCCGCACCGACCACGCCCACCGCGCACCAGGCGAGATCGGTCGCCGTGGGGGTCCCATCGTGCTGCATCGCCACTACAGTATGCGCCGAAGCGCGCGAGCGAACCGAAACGGACCGATGACCGTACAGAGCGAATTGAGCACGATCACCTCGTCACTCGAGGAGCTGGCGGCTCGCTTGACCGCCCTCGTCGAACTCGACGAGGGAAAAGGTGACAGCGACGTCTACGTCGAGCTCGTCGCCGCCGAACGGGCCGTCACCACGTTGTTGCGCCGGCTGAACCGAGTATCGCGCGCCATCCGCTGAGCTCGCCGTTAGCGTTGACCCATGACCTCGTGGTGCTCGACGCTCGCCCTGACGCCCGAGCAGCGCCTCGAGGTGCTTGACCTCTTTAACCGAACCGAGATCGAGCTCGCGCGCGAGGCGATCGACGAGGGTCGGCGGCGCACGGTGGTGCACCGGGGCATCGGCGAGCACTGGCTCGACCTTAACGGCGACCACGTGCGCGGCTACGCACTCCTCACCCCGGGTGAGCCGGCGAGCGTCGAGATGTGCGGCGGCGGCGTCGACGAGCAGCTGCTCCACGCGATCCTCGCCCGGCACCAGTCGGTCGACTGGTGGACCCGCGGTGCCTACCAGCCGCTCGGCGGCACCGTGGTGCGGACCTTGCAACTGCTGCGCGTCGCATTGCCCATCGCGCTCGATCACCCCACGGCACTGTCGGGCGCGGTACGGACCTTTGAGCCCGATCGCGACGCCGCCGCCTGGCTCGCCCAGAACAACGCCGCCTTCGCCGACCACCCCGAGCAAGGAGCCTGGACCGAGCGCCAGCTCGACGAGCGTCTGCGCGAGCCCTGGTTCGACCCGTCGGGGTTCTTCCTGCTCGACCTGGACGGCCGGCTGGCCGCGTCGTGCTGGACCAAGGTCCACGAACTGCACCCTGACCGCTTCGGCGAGATCTACGTGGTCGCGGTGCACCCGGACTTTCGCGGCCGGGGACTCGGTCGCATGATGGTGCTGCACGGGCTCGACGCCCTGCGCCGCAAGGGTGTCACCAGCGCCACGCTCTTCGTGGACGAGTCCAACACGGCCGCTCGCGCCCTCTACGCGTCCCTCGGCTTCGTGCTCGAGCGCTCCGACAGCCTGATCAGGTTCAGCGCCGACTAGCCAGCCCGTGACGACGCTCGGGCCGCCTAGCCGCCGACGAGACGGCCGACACCGAAGGTCACCAGCGCCGCGAGCGCGGTCACCCCAACCTGGCGGGTCGCCCACGAGAAGACACCCTTGCGCGTGAACCAGCCGATCGAACCGCCAACGGTCGCCGCGCCGATCGCCCCGAACAGGATCGACCACGGGACCTCGTTGCCGCTCGCCGACCAGAGCCACGGCAACAGGGGCACGAACGCGCCCACGGCGAAGGCGAAGAGCGAAGAGATCGCCGCCGACATCGGCGAACCGGTCGCCGAGGGGTCGATGCCGAGCTCCTCGCGGGCGTGGGTGCGCAGCGCCAGGTCGGGGTCGCGCATGAGGTCGATCGACAGTCGCTCGGCGAGCTCCTCTTCGATGCCCCGGGCGACGAAGATGTCGCGCAACTCGGCCTGCTCGGCGGCCGGCGCCGACTCGATGGAGCGACGCTCCACGTCGATCTCGTACTCGAGCAGCTCCTTCTGGGCACGCATCGACAGGTACTCCCCCGTCGCCATGGAGAACCCGCCGGCGACGAGCCCAGCCAGACCCGCCAAGCGCACGACGTCGTGACCGGGATTGGCTCCGGCGAAGCCGAGGATGAGCGACACGTTGGTCACGAGGCCGTCACTGACGCCGAAGATCCCGGCGCGAACCCAGCCGCCCGAGATCTGTCGATGTCCTTCTTCGTGCACGGCCTGCTCCATGGCCTCAGTCTACGAGTCCTCGGTTAACGGCTCGTGTCCAAGGCCCGGGGATAGGCTCTGCCGGGAGGTAATGATGACCACGAGCGTTTCGGGGATCGAGGAGTTGGCGACGATGGTTGGCCAGCACCTCGGTTATTCGCAGTTCCAGACGGTCAGCCAGGAGCAGGTCAACCTCTTCGCCGCCGCGACGGGCGACCACCAGTGGATCCACGAGGACGTCGAGCGCGCGAAGAGCGGCCCCTTCGGCGGCACGATCGCGCACGGCTACCTCACGCTCTCGCTGCTACCGGTACTGCTCGCGGGCGTGCTGCGCGTGGAGGGCGTCGCCATGGGCGTGAACTACGGTACCAACAAGGTGCGCTTCACCAAGCCGGTCCCGGTCGGCTCGGCCATTCGCGCGGGCGCCACGCTCGCCTCGGTCGAACCCTTCGACGGTGGCGCCACGGTCTCGCTCGACGTCGTGGTCGAGCTCGAGGGCTCAGACAAGCCGGCCTGCGTCGCGCAGGTCATCTACCGGTACTACCAGTAATCGTGGATCCCAACCGGCTGCCCCAGGGCACCGAGAAGACGCGCCAGGTGCGCGCGATGTTCGACGCCATCGCCGGGCGCTACGAGCTGGTCAACCACCTCATGACCTTCGGGCTCGACGCGCGGTGGCGCCGGCGCGCCGTGCGCGACCTGCGGCTTCCGCCGGCGAGCCTCGTCCTGGACATCGCCGCGGGAACCGGTGACTTCACCCGCGAACTCGAGCGCCAAGGGCATCGCGCCGTCGCGACCGACCTCAGCGTCGGCATGCTCGAGGCGGGCAGCGGCATGCGCGCGCGCGTTCAGGCTAACGCCGCCGAGTTGCCCTTTGCGACCGGTGCCTTTGATGGTGTGACCTGTGGCTACGCGCTTCGCAACTTCACCGACCTGCGCGCCACCCTGGTCGAGATGGGCCGGGTCGTGCGCCCCGGCGGGCGCATCTCGCTGCTCGAGGTCGCCGAGCCGACGAGCGCCGTA
>JAKAFH010000078.1 GCA_021818025.1 Actinomycetes bacterium
CCTGATGCACTTCGTCGGTCGGGCCAACTGGTGGATGCCGCGCTGGCTCGACCGGATCGTGCCCCACGTCGCGGTCGAGGCGACCGAGGACGAACTGGCGATCGACCCGTCGGCTTAGCGCGCCGCGAAACCCCGCAGCGCGCCGAGACAGAAGTCGCTCACCGCGGTGACGTCGACGTCGAGGCCCGAGCGCCGCGGGATGACGGCCTGGCCCACCGAGGCCGCCCAGAAGAACGCGACGAGCAGCCCGGCGTCGTAGGTGTCGTCGAGCCAGCCGAGGTCCCTCGCGTCGTGCAGCACCGAGACCCAGCGCGCGTACTGCGCATCGAGCATGTCGCTGAATGCCTGGCGCGTGCGGTCGTCAGCCCACACGTCGATGATCAGCTTCATGATGCCGACCTGCTCGTCAAAACCGCCGAGGGTCCAGGCTTGTTCCAGGTCCTGGCGCAGCGCGTCGTTGAAGTCCTCCTGGTCGCCGCTCGCGACCGCGGCGAGGGCGCGCGTGAAGTGGTCTCGCAGTCCCGCGGTCATCTCAAAGTAGTTGGCGAGCTGGGCTTCGGCGATGACCTGCTCGCGCGAGGTGAAGTGGTAGTAGATGGTCGGCACGCCGACGTCGGCGCGGGCCGCGAGGTCCGAGATGTGGAAGTTCGCCGAACCGACCTCGCGGATCAACTGTGCCGCCACTTCGACGATGTGGGACTTGGTCAGCGATACGCGTGCGATCATTTCGGCCCTCGAACGTGGCAACGGCCTACCCGTTGAGACAACGACCTTAGGCCCACCGCTGCGCGAATTCCCAGCCCAGCGTGCCGAACACTCTTTCTAAATATCATTCGGCACCGACAGCCTGGTCGCGCGGTCCAAACGGCACGCGACTGCTAACGACGAGAGCCGGGCCCCAGGGCCCGGCTCTCGTCGTTGCATCGCTGCGCGGCGACTCGTTACATCATGCCGCCCATGCCACCCATGCCGCCGTCGCCCATCGGGGCCGCGGGGGGCTCGGGCTTGTCGGCGACGATCGCCTCGGTCGTGAGCAGCAGCGCCGCGATGGAGGCCGCGTTCTGCAGTGCCGACCGGGTGACCTTGGCGGGGTCGATGACGCCAGCCTTCACCAGGTCGACGAGCTCGCCGGTCGCCGCGTTGAGCCCGATCGAGCCCTTCGCGTCGGCCACCTCTTGGACCTTGACCGCGCCCTCGAAGCCGGCGTTGGCCGCGATGTGGCGCAACGGGCTCGACAGCGACAGCGCCACGATGCGCGCACCGGTCGCCTCGTCACCCGACAGGGTGCCGATCAGTGTGTCGACCTCGGCGCGGGCCCGCACGAGCGCGGTGCCACCGCCGGCGACGATGCCCTCGTCGATGGCGGCGCGCGTCGCCGACAGCGCGTCCTCGATGCGGTGCTTCTTCTCCTTGAGCTCGACCTCGGTCGCGGCGCCGACCTTGACCACGGCCACGCCGCCGGCCAGCTTCGCGAGGCGCTCCTGGAGCTTCTCGCGGTCCCAGTCCGAGTCGGTCTCGTCGATCTCACGCTTGATCTGAGCGACCCGGCCGGCGACGTCAGCCGCGCTGCCCGCGCCGTCGACGATCGTCGTGGCATCCTTGGTCACGACCACCCGACGGGCGCGACCGAGCAGGTCGACGCTCGCGGTGTCGAGCTTGAGGCCGATCTCCTCGGAGATCACCGTCGCGCCCGTGAGGATCGCCATGTCCTGGAGCATCGCCTTGCGGCGCTCACCGAAGCCCGGCGCCTTGACGGCGACCGAGGTGAAGGTGCCGCGGATCTTGTTCACGACGAGCGTCGCGAGAGCCTCGCCATCGACGTCCTCGGCGATGATCAAGAGGGCCCGGCCCGACTGCATGACCTTCTCGAGCACGGGCACGAGGTCGTGCACCGCGGAGATCTTGCCGCTGGTGAACAGGATGTAGGGGTCCTCGAGCACCGCTTCCTGGCGCTCGGCGTCGGTTACGAAGTACGGCGAGAGGTAGCCCTTGTCGAACTGCATGCCCTCGGTCAGTTCGAGCTCGATGCCAAAGGTGTTGGACTCCTCGACCGTGACGGTGCCGTCCTTGCCGACCTTGTCGATCGCATCGGCGATCACTTCGCCGATGGAGGCGTCCGCCGCCGAGATCGTCGCCACCTGGGCGATCTGGTCCTTGCCCGCGACGACCTGGCTCTGGTTCGCGATCGAGGTGACCGCGACCTTGACGGCCAGCTCGATGCCGCGCTTCAGGCCGGCCGGGTTCGCACCGGCGGCCACGTTGCGCAGGCCCTCCTTGATGAGGGCCTGGGCGAGCACGGTCGCGGTCGTCGTGCCGTCGCCGGCCACGTCGTTGGTCTTGGTGGCGACTTCCTTCACGAGCTGGGCGCCCATGTTCTCGAAGGCGTCCTCGAGCTCGACCTCACGGGCGATGGTCACACCATCGTTGGTGATCGTCGGCGCACCGAACTTCTTGCCGATCACCACGTTGCGGCCCTTGGGCCCGAGGGTGACCTTCACCGCGTCGGCCAGCTTGTCCACGCCGGCCTCGAGGCCGCGGCGGGCCTCCTCATTGAATTTCAGCAGCTTGCTCATCGACGACTACTTGCCAATCGTCGCGAGGACGTCGCGGCTCGAGAGGATCAGCAGGTCCTCGCCGTCAACGGTGATCTCGGTGCCGCCGTACTTCGAGTAGACGACGGTGTCGCCCACGGCGACGCCGGTGGGGATGATG
Source organism: Actinomycetes bacterium (assembly GCA_021818025.1). Classification (GTDB taxonomy): domain Bacteria; phylum Actinomycetota; class Acidimicrobiia; order Acidimicrobiales; family RAAP-2; genus RAAP-2. The sequence continues at coordinate 2,713 of JAKAFH010000078.1, forward strand.
TCGCCCGAGGACTCGGCGCGACGGCCCGGTCCGACGGCGAGCACCTCACCCTGCTGGGGCTTCTCCTTGGCGGTGTCGGGGATGACGAGGCCGGACGCCGTGGTGGCCTCGGCGACGTTCGGCCGGACGACGATCCGGTCCTCGAGGGGGTTGAGCTTCATGTGACTGCCTCCAGTGTCTAGCACTCGTATAGTGCGACTGCCAATTTAGCAGACTGGTCGACCGAGTGCCAGCGTCTGGCGCCACGTCGGACCGGACGGCCCTAGAGTCCCCACGAGGGGGATCCATGACCATGAGGAGCGACGAGCCTGGCGGGCTCACCAACGCCCAGCGCCGTGACGTCGCGCTGCTCGCCGTCTTTCGGGGGATCTCGTTCCTCGGCGACGGATTGGCGATCGTGGCGCTCTATCTGCGCGTGGCCCCGCTCGGGCACGCCTGGGCCGTCGCCACGCTCGGCATCGCCGCCATGGCCCCGGTCGCCCTGCTCGCCCCGTTTGCGGGCCACGTCGTCGACCGCCTGCGCGCCAAGCCCCTCCTGATCACCATGGGACTCGTGGAGGGCGTCGTCAGCCTGGGCCTCGGCTACTGGCACTCGATCCCTGCGACCCTCGCGCTCGTGGTCGTGCTCAATGTCTCGGTCTCGTTCTCGATGCCCGGCTACGCGGCCCTGGTGCCCGCGATCGTGGGCGATGACAACATCAGCCGCGCCAACGGCACCCTCCAGGCGGCCCAGGGCGTCGCCTTCGTCCTCGGCCCGGTCCTCGGCGGGCTGCTCGTAGGCTGGACCGGCCAGAGCGTGCCGCTCTACCTCGACGCCTTGAGCTTCGTCCTGGGCACGATCGGCACCACGCTGCTGCACGCGGACCGGCGGCCGAGCCCGCACGCCGCGGGATCGGACCAGCGCATGAGCGCCGGCGTGCGCCACGTGCTGCGCGACGCCGTGCTCGCGCCGATTGTTCTGGACTTCTTCGTGTTCCTACTGGCGCTCGGCATGGTGAACGTCGCCGAGGTCTTCTTCGTTATCCGCACGCTGCACGGGACCCCGCTCGACTACGGCGCGCTCGGGGCGGCCTTTGGCGCGGGGACGATCCTCGGCTCGCTGGTCGCGGGACGCCTAGGCCAGGACCTCTACCCCCTGGTGCGCCGGCTGCTCGCCATGATCGTGCTTGCCGGCGTCTCGGTCTCGGCCATCAGCTTCGTGGGTGTCGTCGCCGAGATCTTTCCCTTCATGGCCGTCGCGGGCGTCGCGGTCGGCGTGGTGAACGTCGCCACCATGTCGCTGTTCACGTTGCGCACGCCCGAGGCGTTGCGCGGACGGGCCTTCGCGGCGGTGAACGCGCTCGTCCAGGCGGCCCAGGTGGGTGCGTACCTGCTCGGGGGCCTCGCGATGGGCCTCTTCGTGCCGCGCAGCGTCTACCGGCTCGGGGGCGTCGCCTCGGTCGCCGCGGCGATCGCCTGTGGCGCGCTCGCGCTGCGCGCGGCGCGACGTCAGCCCGTCGTCGCGCTCGTGTCGGCGCCCGACGGCTTTTAAGGGTAGCGGCGCTCGATCCGCCAAGCCCCGCCGTCTCTCGTGTACCACACGCGGTCGTGCAGCCGGTCTTCGCGCTGTTGCCAGAATTCGACGAGGTTTGGGGTGAGCCGGTAGCCGCCCCAGTTGGCCGGACGGGGCACGGCCCGTCCCTCGTACTCGACCTCGAGGGCGAACACGCGCGCCTCGAGCGCCTCGCGGCTCGCGAGCGGCTCGCTCTGGCGGCTCGCGTGCGCGCCGAGCTGGTGGCCCCGGGGACGCTTCGCGAAGTAGGCGTCGGACTCGGCCGTGGTCATCGGCGCCACGGGGCCCTCGAAGCGCACCTGGCGCCCGCGCGGCTCGCAGTACCACAAGACGGCCGCTTGGGGGTTCGCGGCGAGCTGGCGACCCTTCACGCTCTCGTAGTTCGTGTACCAGCCGATCGAGGTCGCATCGCGAAAGCGCAGCAGCACCATGCGCGCGCTCGGCGCGCCGTCGGGCGTCGCGGTGATGAGTGCCACCGCCTCGCGGTCGGGCATTTCGGTGCCCTCGTCGAACCAGCGCGCGAACTGGACCATCGGGTCCGCGTCGAGGTCCGCGACGTGCAGGGGGTCCCAGCGCGCCATCACGACACGTCCGCGAGGGACCAGTTGGGGTCGGCCGAGACCGCGAGGTCGCTGCGCTGTCCCCGCGCGAGATGCGAAATGCCCGCGGCGGCGATCATGGCGGCGTTGTCGGTGCACATCGCGAGGCTCGGCACGTGCGCGGCGATCCCGTACTGCGCGGCGATCGCCGCGACGCTCGCGCGCAGCGCCGAGTTCGCCGCCACCCCGCCGGCGATCGCCACGCCGGCGACCTCGTAGCGCTCGAGCGCGCGGCGCAGCTTGCGCGTGAGCTGCTCGACCGCGGCGCGCTGGAAGGCGGCCGCGATGTCGGCGCGGGCGAGGTCTGGGCGCTTCTCGCCCGCGCGCACGACCGCGGACTTCAGCCCCGAGAAGGAGAAGTCGAGGTCCTCGCCGGTCATCGACACCGGCAGGGCGAGCGACGCCGCGTCGCCCTCGCCGGCCAGGCGGTCGATGGGCGGCCCGCCCGGATAGCCCAGGCCGAGCCAGCGCGCGACCTTGTCGTAGGCCTCGCCGGCCGCGTCGTCGATGGTCTCGCCGATGACCTCGTGCTCGCCGGGCCCGCGCTGGTAGACGAGCATGGTGTGCCCGCCCGAGACGAGCAGGGTCAGCACCGGCCAGGCGAGGTCGGGCGTCTCGAGCAGGGGCGCGAAGAGGTGTCCCTCGAGGTGGTTGACGGACAGCAGCGGCACGTCCCAGGCGAGCGCGTAGGCCTTGGCGGCGGCGAGGCCCACGAGCAGCGAGCCGATCAGGCCCGGCCCCGCGGTCACGGCCACCGCGTCGATCGCGGGACGGTGCAGGTCGAGGCCCGCCCCGGCGAGCGCGGCGCGCACGACGGGCACGATGGTCGTCACGTGGGCGCGACCCGCGAGCTCGGGCACGACGCCGCCGTAGTGGTGGTGCTGGTCGATCGAGGACTCGACGATCGAGCCGCGCACCCGCCACGTGTCATCCACGACCGCGGCCGCGGTCTCGTCGCAGCTCGTCTCGATGCCCAGCACGACGCTCACGGATCCAGCGTAGGCCCGTTTCCTCAGGGGACCACCAAGTCGGCCCAGAGCACGAGGGCGTCCTCGTGGGTCTTCTCGTAGTAGTTCTTGCGCACGCCCACGGGCGCGAAGCCGTAGCGCGCGTAGAGGGCCTGAGCGCGCGTGTTGGAGACCGCGACCTCGAGGGTGGCGCGCGCGATCCCGCGCGCGGCCGCGTCGGCCCAGGCCTCGTCGAGCAGGGACGAGGCGACGCCGCGGCCCTCGGACTCGGGCCGCACCCCGATGGTGTTCACGTGCAGCTCGTCGAGCACGAACATCACCCCGAGGTAGCCGAGCACGACGCCGTCCTCGACCGCGACGGTGTAGCGGCGCGTCGCGACGTTGCCGAGCTCGTCGAGCAGCATCCCGCGCGACCACGGCTCGGGGAACTGGGCCTGCTCGATCGCGAGCAGTGCGGGCACGTCACGGCGCTCGGCGAGGCGGATCGCCCACGTCACGGGGCGGTTCGTCACGCGCCGTCGCGCGTGACGAAGTTCGCGACTGCGTCGGCCTCGCGCAGGTAGAGCGGCGTGACGGGACCGGGCTCGCGGGTCGCGAACGCGAGGGCGGCGAGCACGGGCGGCACGTCCAGGTCGTGCACCCGGCCGTTGGGCACCGCGGCGAAGTCGCGCGCGTAGCGCGTCACGCCGTCGCCGGCGAAGGTGACCGGAGCGCCGTTGGTGGCCCAGGCGATCACCACGTCGCGCGGGTGCTCGACGGCCGGCTCGGTCAGGGCCGTCACCGCCTCGGCGAGCTCGAAGCTCTGGGTGAAGACCTCGCCGCGTCGCCCGTCGACGACACCGACGAAGCGCCCGCGAACCCCCGCGCCGTGGGCCCCCGCCGCGAGCAGCTCGAGCGAGGTCACCCCGACGAGGCCCGCGCCCGTCGCGTCGGCCAGGGCGAGGGCCGTCGCGAGACCGACCCGCAGCCCAGTGAAGAGACCCGGTCCGCGATCGACCACGACCCGCTCGAGGTCGCTCGCGCGCAGCGAGCAGTCGGCGAGCAGCGCGGCGATGCCCGGGGCGAGCACCTCGACGTGGCGCCGGTCCGCGGCGAGCAGCCGCGCCTCGTAGCGCGCACCGTCAACGAGCCCGATCGCACAGGCCGTCGTCGCGGTCTCGATGGCGAGCGCCCTCACGAGGCCCACCGTGCGAAGGCCGGCGCGCGATCGCTGCCGCTCGCCTCGACCTCGATCGTGCGCTCCTCGTCATCGGTCACCGTGATCGCGATCGCGACGACGTCCGCACCGAAGACCGGTGCCGCCAGCTCGCCCCACTCGACCACGGCCACGGCGTCCTCCTCGACGAGCTCGCCGAGGGCGAGGTCCAGCACCTCGTCGAGGCTCTCGATCCGATAGACGTCGGCGTGGTGCAGGGTCGCGATGCCGAGGTCGTTGTGGCACCGGTGCTGGCGCACCATGGTGAAGGTCGGGCTCGTCGCGCGCTCGCGCACGCCAAGTCCCCGCGCGAGGCCGCGCACGAACGTGGTCTTGCCCGCGCCGAGGGGCCCCGACAGCAGCACGACGTCCCCGGGACGAAGCATCGCGGCGAACTCCTCGCCCGCGCGCTCCGTGGCGACCGCTGAGTCGGCCACGCGGCTCACGGCGCCTCCAGGAAGGCGCGCACCACCGCGAGATCCTCGCGCATCACCGCGACGAGGGCGGGGTCGCGCAGCGCGGCGGCGGGGTGGTAGGTGGCGATCCCGGTGTGCTCGGCGAGGTGGCGCGCGCGACCGTGCACGGCCGACATCGACAGGGTGGCCCCGAGGACCTCGCGCGCCGCCGTCAGCCCCACCGCGAGGGTGACCCGCGGCGCGAGGTCCGCCAGCTGCTCGGTGAGCCACGGCCGACAGGCGTCCAGCTCGTCGCGCGCGGGCACGCGGTTGCCCGGCGGGCGGCACTTGACGGTGTTGGTGACGTAGCACTGGTCGCGCTTCAGCCCGACCACCTCCTCGATCAACGCGAAGAGCAGCTGGCCGCTGCGGCCGATGAAGGGAGCACCACCCTCGTCCTCGTGGCGCCCCGGCGCCTCGCCCACGAGCAACAGGGCCGCGTCGCTCGGTCCCGTGCCGATCACCACGCGAGTGCGTGACTGGCTGAGCCGGCACTTCGTGCAGCTCGAGAGGGCCGCGACGTCGAGAGCCACCTAGTCCACCAACACTCGCGGCACCCGGGCCCCGATGCCACAGAGGATCTCCCAGGTGATCGTGCCGGCGAGGCGGGCCCACTCGTCGGCGCTGATCAACTCGTCGCCCTGGCGTCCGAGCAGCACCACGTCGTCGCCCACCCCCACCGCGTCGTCGCCGACGTCGATGAGCAGCTGGTCCATCGTGACGGTCCCGGCGAG
>JAKAFH010000079.1 GCA_021818025.1 Actinomycetes bacterium
GACCTGCCCGGCGCGCAGTCGAGCTTCTTCCCCTCGGCGTCGTCATTCCTCTACAACAAGCCGGGCATCGCGTACTCGGCCATCGGCCAGCAGAACGTCCGCGCCTCGGCGCTGCAGATGGCCCTGGTGGCGGCCGGTGTGGCCAACGGCGGCACCATCATGACCCCGCACCTGCTCGACTACATCGCCGGACCCGACGGGTCGATCGTCAAACGCTACCAGGACACTGCCTGGAAGTCGCCACTCACGAGCGCCCAGGCCGCCCGGATCGTGCCCTTGATGCAAGAGGTCGTCCAGGCATCCGACGGCACCGCGTACGGCATCTTCCCGGCGTGGGCTGACGTGGCCGCCAAGACCGGCACCGCCCAGGTCGGTAACTCGGTCCAGAACACCGACGACTGGATGATCGCCTTCGCCCCGGCGACCAACCCGACCGTGGCGGTCGCGGTGGTCCTGCCGTTCCAAGTCACCTCCGCGACCGGCGCGTCGGTGGCCGGACCGGTCATTCGCTGTCTCATCGAAGGCGCACTCTCACTGCAGGCCGGGCGACCGGCGTCGGGCACGGCGACGACATGTCCGTGACGACGCGGGTAATCAGGGCGAGCCAGGACGTAGGCTGGGGCGGGTATGGAGCCCGTTAGCGATCCCCGTATCTACTCCCAGCGCTACCAGGTCACCCACCTGATAGCCCGGGGTGGCATGGCCATGGTCTACCGGGCCCAGGACTTGCTGCTCAATCGGGCCGTCGCGCTGAAGATCCTCTACCCCGAACTGTCGGCCGACCCCACCTTCGTCGAGCGGTTCCGGCGCGAGGCCCAGGCCGCGGCGAACCTCTCGCACCCCAACATCGTGCCGGTCTTTGACTGGGGCCAGGACGCGGGCACCTACTTCATCGTCATGGAGCTGGTCGACGGGACGTCGCTCGCTGAGATCGTGCGGGGCTCGCGAACGCTCACGCCCTCGCGCGCCGCACAGATCACCGCCCAGGTGGCCGCCGCCCTGGGCTACGCGCACCGCGCCGGCGTGGTGCACCGCGACATCAAGCCCGGCAACATCCTCATCACCACCGACGGACAGGTGAAGGTCACCGACTTCGGCATCGCCCAGGCGGTGGCGAGCGAGGACCACCTCGCCGAGGCCGGTTCGGTCATGGGCACCGCGACGTACTTCTCGCCCGAGCAGGCCGAGGGCGCGGCCGTCGACGGCCGCAGCGACGTCTACTCGCTGGGTGTCGTGCTCTACGAGCTGCTCGTCGGGCGTCCGCCCTTCGTCGGCGACTCGCCCGTGGCGGTGTCGAGTCAGCACGTCCACGGCACCGTCCCGTCGCCGTCGGACTTCTCGGACTCGGTCCCCACGGATCTCGAGGCGATCGTCATGCTGGCCCTGGCCAAGTCCCCGGACCAGCGCTATCAGACCGCCGACGAGCTTCGTGCCGACCTGGTTCGCTTCACCGAGGGCCAGCCCGTGCACGCCGCCACGCGTGACGGCGCCTACTACGGCGCCGACGTCACCCGGGCCGTCGCGGCGGTCACGCCCGGCGAGCGGACCCAGGCCGTGCCGGTCATGTCGGGCCCGCGCACCGACGTGCGCCGCCGACGCGGCGGCGCGCGCGGCTTCGTGATCGCGGTCGTGGTCATCGTGCTGCTCGGAGCCGGTGGTTACGCCTACGCTCGGCTCGCGACGTCGAGCACGGTGTCCACGATGCCCGACGTCGTCGGCCAGACGGTCGCGTCGGCGTCCTCGACCCTGCTCTCGGACAACCTCGTGATCGGCTCGACCACACTCGTGTACTCCTCGAAGGCATCGGGTACCGTGGTCAAGACCGACCCCGCCTCGGGCACGTCGGTGAAGAAGGGTGACACCGTCTCGCTGCAAGTGAGTCAGGGTCCCGCACCAGCCAAGGTGACGGTGCCCGACGAGACGGGCAAGGCTCTCTCGACCGCGCTCAGTGCGCTCCAGCAACTCGGCTTCGTGGTCACGGTCAACCAGACCTCCACCGCGCCGGCCGGCGGGGCGCCCAACACGGTGCTCTCCCAGACGCCCACCGGCGGCACGCAGTCCCACGCGGGGGCGAAGGTCGTGCTGACCGTGCTCTCCCAGGGGGCGACCTTCCCGCTGCCCAACGTTCGCAGCGACTCGCCGCTCCAGGCGGCGGCCACCCTCGGTCAGAACGGTCTGACCGTGAGCTCGACCACGACGGGCTGTTCGAACACGGTGGCCCAGGGCTTGGTGCTTCGCACGATCCCGGCCGCCGGCCAGCCGGTGACGTCGGGCACGTCAGTCGAGCTGGTCACGTCCTCGGGGGTCTGCCAGGTCTACGTCGCCAACGTGATCGGCCAGACGCCCGCCGAGGCGTCGTCGACCCTCTCGGCCCAGGGCCTCAACCTCGGCCAGGTGACCGACGCCCTGCCGACGGACTGTTTGACGCCAGGAACGTCGGGTCAGATCATCAGCCAGAATCCCGGTCCGGGGATCTCGGTGCCCTACGACTCGAGTGTGGACGTCACCGTCTGTCCGTAGCGTCGCGGCCCGCGGGTGATTGGGTACCATGGACGCCTATGGCATCGAGTGGGCCCAAGCGGCGAACCAGCAAAGAGATGGGGCGCTACGTCACCGCTGAGCAGCGCGGGCGCTACACCCCGCCTCGGCCGCCCGGCGCGGACCACAGCCCCCACTGGTACGGGTGGATGCTGCTCGACCTGCTGCTCTTCGGCCTGATCGTCATCGTGCTCAACTACCTCCAGGTCCTGCCGGGTTCGACCTCGGCGTGGTACCTGGGCATCGGGCTGCTCGCGATGTTCTCGGCCTTCTACATGGCCACGCGGTATCGCTAGCCGAGCCGCTCGATCACGGTGGCGTTGGCCAAGCCGCCGCCCTCGCACATCGTCAGGAGTCCGTAGCGCCCGTTGGTGCGCTCCAGCTCGTTGAGCAGCGTCGCCGTCAGCTTCGCGCCCGAGGCGCCGAGCGGGTGGCCGAGCGCGATCGCCCCGCCGTTGACGTTCACCTTGTCGAAGTCGGCGTGGTGCTCGCGCTGCCAGGCGAGCACCACCGAGGCGAAGGCCTCGTTGATCTCCACGAGGTCGATGTCCTCGAGCGTGAGCCGCGCCTTGGCGAGCACCTTGGTCGTGGCGGGGATCGGACCGGTGAGCATCGTGACCGGGTCCACGCCGGCGAGCGCGAAGGCGTGGAAGCGCGCGCGGGGCGTGTAGCCGAGCGCCCGGGCGCGCTCCTCGGACATGATGAGCACGGCCGAGGCGCCGTCGGTGATCTGCGAGGAGTTGCCCGCCGTGATGGACCCACCCTCTTGGAACGCCGGGCGCAGGTTGGCCAGGGCCTCGAGCGAGGTGTCCGGGCGGATCCCCTCGTCGGTCCGCAGCCACTCGTCGGTGTCGCGGCCGTCGTCGTCGCGCACCGCGACCGGGATGATCTCGTGTTCGAAGCGACCCTCGGCGGTGGCGCGCGCGGCGCGGCGGTGGCTCTCCATGCTGAAGGCGTCGAGCTCCTCGCGGGTGATGTCCCACTGGTCGGCGATCATCTGGGCGCCGATGCCCTGGTTGCGCAGCCCGCCGACCGGCTCGTAGCGCTCGGTCACGCGCGGTCCGAAGGGGAAGCCCGAGTCCTTGCCGATCGACGAGCCCATCGGGACCCGCGTCATGACCTCGACCCCGGCGGCGACGACCACGTCGTAGGCGCCGGCCATCACGCCCTGGGCGGCGAAGTGCATCGCCTGCTGACTCGAGCCGCACTGGCGGTCCACGGTCGTCGCTGGCACCGACTCGGGCCAGCCAGCTGCGAGCACGGCGTTGCGCCCGACGTTGAAGGCCTGCTCGCCGGTCTGCGAGACGCACCCCATGATGACGTCGTCGATCGCCGACGGATCGAGGTCGTTGCGACTCGCCAGCGCCCGCAATGCCTCGGACGCCAGGTCCACCGCGTGCCAGTTGCGCAGCTTACCGTTACGCCGGCCCCCGGCGGTGCGCACTGCGTCAACAATCACGGCTGTCGTCATGGGCGATCCTCTCACTACTGGGCGAGCCCTCGGTGCGAATCCTAGACGTCGTCGCCAGACGATGGTCCTGGCGCCGGGCTAGATTCGCCCCGTGATTCCCGTCGGCGTCGACCAGTGGCTCGCCGAGCGCACGCCGCCGGTCGCCGTGGCGCTCGGCGTCACGTTCGCCCGCGGCGGGGTCGACGGCGAGGACCTCGGCTGGGTCGAGGGAGCCTTCGTGCCCGAGGCCGTGTCCGGCGGGCCCGGCGGCGTCGTCAGCGCCGGTGTGCTCGCGGTCGCGCTCGGTGCGGCCATGGTGCTCGCCGTGGACGTCGTCGCGATGGGGTCGGGTCCGGCGTCGACGATCACCGCGCTGACGCTCGAGATCGATCGCGACCCGCGCTGTGACGAGACCCTGGTCGTGCGCGGCGAGGTCGAGGGACTGACCCGAGTCGGGGGTTCGGCCCGAGCCAGCGTGTCTGACGCGAGCGGTGCAGCGATCGCGCGCGCGGCGGCGACGCTGGCGCGCGCCTGATTAGATGTGCTCGGCGGGGATCTGGCCGAGTCGCCCGGCCTGGTAGTCGTCGAAGGCCTGCTGCAGCTCGGCGCGGGTGTTCATGACGAAGGGGCCGTAGGCGGCCACCGGCTCGCGGATCGGCTGGCCGCCGAGGACGAGCACCTCGAGGGCGGCCGTGCGCGAGTCCTGGTGCTCGTCGGCCTCGAGCAGCAAGAAGTCGCCGTCGCGGTGCACGGCGAGCTGCCCGTCGTGGATCGGGCGCCGGTCGAGTCCGACGGTGCCCGTGCCGGCGAGCACGTAGGTGAGCGCGTTGTAGGCCGGGTTCCAGGGCAGCGCCAACCGCGCGCCGGGCAGCAGCGTGACGTGGACCAGGCTGATGGGCGTGTGGGTGTCGCCCGGTCCGGCGTATTCGCCGAGCTGGCCCGCGATGACGCGGATGACCGCGTCGCCGGTCTCGTTGGTGAGTAGCGACACGGCGACCGCCTCGATGTCCTGGTAGCGGGGGCGGGTCATCTTGAGGGCCGCCGGCAGGTTCACCCAGAGCTGGACCCCGTGGAACAGGCCACCGGTGTCGATGAGCTCGTCCGGTGGCCGCTCGATGTGCAGGATCCCGCCGCCGGCGGTCATCCACTGGGTGGCGCCGTTCTGGATCACGCCGCCGCCGCCGATCGAGTCCTGGTGCACGAACGTGCCGTCGATCATGTAGGTCACGGTCTCAAAGCCCCGGTGGGGGTGCCAGGGCGTGCCCTTGGGCTCGCCGGGGCCGTAGTCGACCTCGCCCATCTGGTCCATGTGCACGAAGGGGTCGAGGTCGGCGAGGTCCACGCCGGCGAAGGCGCGCCGGACGGGGAAGCCCTCGCCCTCGAGGCCGCGCGGCGCGGTCGTGATCGAGGTCACGCGCCGCGGCCGGTCCGTCACGAGCGGCGCCACCAGACGGGGCAACTCCAGGGGATTGGCGACGGTGACGGCGGGCATAGCCGGATTCTATGGGTGGAGGTTCCGTCGCTCGCCGCGCCACGCCCCGGCGACGCCGATGGCGATCAGCGCGGTCAGGCAGAGGGCGAGGGTCCCGGGCCCGGCGTTCAGGCCGCCGCGGGCGTGGCTCACGCCGACCCAGTCGGCGACCGAGGCGCCGAGGGGCCGCGTGAGCACGTAGGCCGCCCAGAACGTCGCGACGCCGTGACGCCGCGCGAGCCCGAAGTAGAGCCCCGGTGCGACGAAGAGGACGAGGAACAGCACCGCGGAGTCGCGGTACCCGAGGCCGACGACGTAGGCGGCGTAGTCGCCCGCCGCCGTGCCGAGCGCGAAGGTCGTCGTGATGGCCGCCCAATAGAAGAGCTCGCGCCGGGTCGTGTCGATCGTGTGGATGGAGAGCGTCTGCTCGACCCGATACCACACGCTAAAGACGGCGATGAGGGTGAGCGCGAAGGTGATGGTGGACACGAGGTAGGGCACGCCCAAGGCGACGTGCACCACGTCGGCGCACATCGTGCCAAAGACGCTCACCATCACCACGGCGCTCCAGTAGGTCACAACCAGGTAGCGCGGGCTGCGCAGCTGGAGCCACAGCACGCCGGAAAAGACCGCGGCACCCGCGAGCACCGCGAGCTCGGGGTTGAAGCGGTGCACGAGGAAGTCCGAGGCGGACTCGCCCATCGCCGTCGTGAGCAGCTTCACGTACCAGAAGCGCAGGTCGACTTCGGGCACCTTGACGGTGCGGAAGTGACGACGAAGGCGAAGACCCACTCAGTTCGACTCGGGCTCGTCGAGGAGGCTCGTCACGTCCACGGTGATGAAGAGGGCCTCGGCGTCGGCGACCCGCACGTCGCCCGCGGTCACGGAGGCGCCGATCGTCAGCTTGCGCCCGTCTTGGCGCTCGAGCCACGCGCGCGCCACGACGCTCTGGCCGACCGGCGCGGCGGCGCGGTAGGTCACCACGAGGCGAGCCGTCAGGGCGAACAGGCCGTGCAGCCCGAGCACGAAGCCCATCGTCTCGTCGATCAGCGTGGCGATGATGCCGCCGTGGCTGCGACCCGGTGCCCCCTCGAAGGCCTTGCCGATCACTGCCTCCATCACCGCGACGTCACCGTCGCGCCAGTGGCGCGCGCCGAGACCCATCGGGTTCGCGCCGCCCGCGACGACTGAGTCGCTCACGAGGTACTCGTGCAGGTACGAGACGGTGTCGAGGCGCTGGGCGGTGAAGGCCTCGACGAGGTCGGGGTCGATCGAGACGGTTCGCGGTCCGCCCGCCTCGACCCGGGCGAGCAGCGCGTCGACGTCGTGGGCGAGCCGGTCGAGCTCGTCGTCGCTCAGGTCACGGTCGACGAACGCGTGGCCGAGCGCGCGCAGGCGCGTGGCGACCGCGATTCGCCGTTCGTCGTTCGTCACGACCCGACGTAGTGCCGGTCGGCCGTCGCGAGTGCTCGGTCCAGCCGGGCGAGGCCGTCGCGCAGGTCCGACTCGCTGATGATGCACGGCGGCACGACGTGGAGGCGGTTGAAGTTGGCGAAGATCAGCAGACCCTCGTCACGACAGGCGGCGATGACCTCGTTCATCGCTGGCGAGCTCGACCCGTAAGGGGCGAGCGGCTCGCGCGTCACGCGGTCGGTGACGAGCTCGACCGCGTGCATGACGCCGAGGCCGCGCACCTCGCCAACGCTGGGGTGGCGCTCGGCGATCGCGGCGAGCGCCGGGGCGATGATCGTCGCGCCCACGTGCGCCGCGTGCTCGATCACGCCGTCGCGCTCCATGACCTGCATCGTCGCCACGGCCGAGGCACAGGCCAGCGGGTGGCCGGAGTAGGTGAGGCCGCCCGGGTAGACCCGGTCGTCGAAGGAGTGGCTGATCGCCTCGTTGATGACGACCCCGCCGAGGGGGACGTAGCCCGAGTTCACGCCCTTGGCGAAGGTGACGAGGTCTGGTCGCACGTCGAAGTTCTGGTACGCGAACCACGCGCCGGTCCGACCGAACCCGGCCATCACCTCGTCAGCGATGTACACGATGCCGTAGCGGTCGCAGATCTCGCGCACGCCCTGGAGGTACCCGGGCGGGGGGACGAGCACGCCGGCCGTGCCGGGAACCGTCTCGAGGATCACGGCGGCGATAGTGGACGGACCCTCGAAGCGGATCGTCTCGTCGAGGCTGGCGAGTGCGCGCTCGGCCTCTTGCTCGGGGGTCGTCGAGTGGTACGAGGAGCGGTAGAGGTACGGTCCGAAGAAGTGCACGACGCCCGAGGCGCCCTGCTCGTTGGGCCAGCGACGCGGGTCGCCGGTCAGCGAGATCGACGTCGTGGTCGCGCCGTGGTAGCTGCGATACGCCGCGACGACCTTGGAGCGGCCGGTGTGCAGTCGCGCGAGGCGCACGGCGTGCTCCACCGACTCGGTGCCGCCGTTGGTGAAGAAGACCTTGGCCGCGCCGTCGAAGGAGTGGTCGAGGATCATCTCCGCGGCCCGGTACCGCGACTCGTAGCCGTGTTGGGGCGCGATTGTGCACAGTCGGGCGGCCTGATCTTGGATGGCCGCGACGACGTCAGGGTGCTGGTGGCCCAGGTTGGTGTTGACGAGTTGGGACGAGAAGTCGAGGTAGGTGGTGCCGTCCTCGGTGGTGACGGTCACCCCTGACGCGTCGCGCACCATCATCGGATTGATGGTCGCCTGGGCCGACCACGAGTGGAAGACCGACGCCCGCTCGCG
>JAKAFH010000080.1 GCA_021818025.1 Actinomycetes bacterium
GTAGAACCAACCGTCGAAGCTGTAGCCGGCGAGCACTGGCGCGCCCGGCAGCGAGACGTACGTTCCGTCGGCCCCAGAGACCGGCGATACCGCCGAACCCCCCTCGGAATTGAAGGTGACCGTGTCGGTCACGGGTCCAGAGTTGTTAGCCGTCCACTGCGCGTAGAGGGTGGTCGTCGAGCAACCGATCGTCGCTGTTGCGATGACCGACCCGGTTGAGGTTGTGGACCAGCCAGCCAAGGTGTACCCGGCGCGGGTGGGCTGGGTCAGGTTCGCCAGGGTGATCACCCCGCCGATCGGGCAGCTCGTGGTGGTGCTCATGGCGCCACCCGTGAAGGTGCCGCCATTGCCTTCCAGCGTCACCGTGTCGGTCGTCGGCGTCGTCACCGTGTTGGTCGGACAGTTGCTAGAGGCACAGCCCGGCCCGGACCAGTAGGCGGTATTGACGACTGACGTCGTCGTCGGATCGACGCTGACGCTGAAGGTGAGCGTCGCCGATCCCGGGGCCGCGACGGTCGCGGACCAGGTGACGGTGTTGTTCGACTCGCCGCAGGTCGCACTCGCACACGCGACCGAACCGTTCACGTAGGTCGTGCCCGCCGGGATCGCGTCGCTCAGGCTCACCGAGCCCGAGGCCGATCCGGAGTTGGTCGCGGTGATGGTGTAGTTGATGTCGCTGCCCGAGACGATCGCCGACTTGGCGACGCTGAACGTGGCTGACGTCGGTGGGCAGTTGCCACTGTCGTCACCATCGTTGTCCGCATCGCCAGGGCCATTACCCCCGTCACCTTGATCGTCGTGCGCGGTGCGCAAGTGATCCGTCTGGGTCGTACACACGATGGGATTTTGGGTCCACTGGGCGTAGAGCGTCGTCGACGCCGTGAATGAGTAGGTCGATCCATCGGCGTACGGGGTGCCATTGCCGTTGGCATCAGTGTTCCATCCGGTGAACGTGTGACCACTCCAAGTAAACCTGTTGACGGTGAGCGGCGTCGGTGCGTTCGCCGTCTCGGGCTGCATCGCACCGTTGCCACCGTTGGCGACAAACGTGACGGTGTAACTCGCACAGTTGTCATCGCCGTCGTTGTCCCAACCGGGGCCGTCTTGTGAGTCACCGTGTGGCGAACGAGCCGAAGGCGTGGGTCCACCAGGCGCATTGGGGGCATTGCCAACACACTTGTCATTGCCGTTGTTTCCCGACGGGCTTCCGCCTCCGCTGTGGCCGGCGTTACCATCGTTTCCGTTGCCGTTGGTACCGCCACCGCCATCGTGGGCGAGAACGTGCGTCACTGCGGGTGCACCGGTGGTGGTCGCCGCACCGGCGTTCGTCGCGAACGCCCCGAATACGGTCGTGAACGAAAGCACCACCGTCAACAGCGCACCGGCCGACCCGAAACGCCCGAGACCGGTCACGTGGCGCGATCGCCTCCGGGGTGCGGGCCCCGCACTGCCGCTGTTCGTCAGGAATTGAGAAGCCCTACGCATACTGTTCCCTCGCTACTAAATTCATCGGTTACTCCGCGCGCCCCTGCGACCCAGAGTTTTCATTCGTTGTGTCTCTGTTGTCAAATCATTGTGAGACGGTTGGGACTGAGACGACCCAGGCGGCGCGGCGAATCACGAGGAATCGCGGTAATTACTTACCTCCTCGGCTGAGAAATACCACAGGAATGTCTTCGCTGCGCACCGCGAGCGACGTCTGTCCTCGTCGTCGCGATGAACAATGGCGAATACGGATTTCGTATTGCGTCGCTGCACCGAACCGTTCAGGGTCGGTCGAGGTAACCTCGGGCCACCTTCACGGTCGCAGCGTCGAAAGGTCAGCTAGCTCCATGGGTTCGTTCCGTACTCCCCGCGTCACGACAGTCCTCAGCCGGTCCGACACCACGTTACGACCCCGAGTTCGCCCGTGAGCACCTTTCCCCCCGCCGCGGACGGCCCCGGTCTGCGTCGGCGTCGCGCCGGCGAAGAAGAGTCGGCTCTCGCACGCGCCCTCGACTTCACACGCCACTTCGCCGAGCTGCGCTCGCAGGTGCGCGACGTCCCACCCGGTCCCGACGTCGAGGACGACTACGACGTGCACCTCGCGGCCCTCGCCGACGCGGCCGTCGACGATTTCTGTGACTGGTGCGTGGTCACCGTTCTTCGGCCCGCCCCCCATCACCGAATCGTGCGCGCGAGCGTTCGCGTACCCGTTTTGGTTGAGTCCGACGGCGTGATTCCCGCGGCGCTCGCCCAGCGGGTCCCCGACCTCGAGGCGCTCGTGACGCGAAGCGCGATGACCGGGCTGCGCGAGCGCGTCCCCGCCGACGTCACCGCCGGACTGCCGTGGTGCGTCGTCATCGCCATACCGGTCCACGACGAGGTCGTCGCCACCGTCGCCTTCGTGCGCGCCGTCGCGGTATCGGGTTTCGGCGCCGCCGAACTCGCGGCTGCCGACGAGGCAACGTGGGGTGCCGCAACCTCCCTCGAACGAGCGGACCTCCTGCGTCGCGCCCGCCAATCGAGCGCCGCGACACTTCGCGTCGCGGTTCAGCTGCGCGATCTGATCGCGACGTCCCTCGCCCTCTCGAGCGCCAGTGACGTCGCAACCATCGTCCGTGAGCTCACCGAACGGACCCGCGCGCTCTTCGACGCCGACGAGGCCGTCGTCGTGACCGACGACGTCGACCCGCCCATCGGCGCGACCGCTCGGCGAGGCGAGCCGACGACGCCGGTGGCGGACCTGTCACTTCTCGACGGGCCAGACGCGCGAGGTGCGCTCCGCGACCACAACGGCTGGCTCAGTTCGCCCATCCGCGGCCGGCGCGACCGATCACTCGGTATGATCGCGATCCGACGGCGCGACGAATCGACGAGCGGCGAGGACCGCGAGATCCTCGCCTTGCTCGCCCAGGCCGCTGCGTCGGCCCTGGCCGCTGCCTCGCTGAACGCGACAATCCGCGCCAACGAGGCTCGATGGCGGGTGCTCGTCGAGAGCGCCCCTATCGGCCTCATCGAGGTAGCCCTTGACGAGCGGGTGCGCTGGTGGAACCCGGCGGCGGCAAATATCTTCGGCTGGCGGCTCTTTCGAGACACGCCCCAGGCGTCCGCTCTCCCCGAGGACGTGCTGAGCGGACTGCGGGTGCTCTGGGCTGAAGTCAACGCCGGTGGTCTGCCGAGCGGACAGACCCTCGCGGGCGTGCGCGTCGGCGCGCGCGCGCGCGACCTCACCGTCTCGGCCCGACGACTCGCGGGTGGCGCCGAGCCCACGATGCTCACCCTGGTCGACGACGTCACCGACCGACGCCAGATGAAAGAGGAGCTTCGCCACGCTCACACCATGGAGATCCGTGGCCAGGTGGCGGGCAGCGTCGTGCACGAATTCAACAACCTGCTGACCATCATCTCGGGCTACGCCGAGATCCTTCTCGCCGATCTGCCCGAAGGGGCGGACCACGACGCGGCGCGCGCAATCGTCGAGACGAGTTCGCGAGCCTCCACCCTCACCGATCAACTCCAGACGATTGGTCGAAACCGGGTCACCGAGCCCGTCGTGCTCGACCCGGTCTCGATCATCGAGGCCAATGCCGAAGTGCTGCACCGCGTGCTGGGCAGCGACGTCACCTTCGCCTGGACCGGCCCCGCGCAACCCGTCCACGTGCGTGTCGACGCCGACCAGTTCGAACAGCTCGTACTCAACCTCGCCATCAACGCGCGTGACGCGATGCCCGACGGGGGCACCCTCGAAGTCGACGTGTCGCGTCGGCCCGCGAACGAAATCGCCGAGGCACACCACCTCGCGCGCAGCGACGACTACGTCGTCATCTCGGTTGCCGACACCGGGTTCGGCATGGATGACGAGACCCGCGAGCGGTGTTTCGAGCCGTTCTTCACGACCAAGGGTCCGTTCAAGGGAACCGGGCTCGGCCTGTCCGCCGCCCGACGATTCGTCGAAGAGAGCCACGGTTCGATCGAGTGCACCAGCGAGCTCGGGGTGGGCACGACCTTCGAGGTCGTCTTGCCGGTCGTAGACGCGCCCGCTGATACACATCGCGACGTAGCGGCCGTGGTGCCGACACGCTCGGCGATCATCGTGATCGCCGAGGACGACGACGTTCAGCGTCGGTTGGCCACCGCGGTCCTCGCGCGCAACGGTCATCGCGTGTTCGACGTCGCCTCGGCCGAAGCGGCCCGCGACGCCGTCCTAGGCGCCACCGAACCGGTCGACCTCTTGGTGAGTGACGTGATCATGGGCGTCACCGCCGGCGACGCCGTCGCCGGCGAACTCCAACGGGCGCTGCCCGCGCTAAGAGTCCTGCTCGTGTCGGGCACGGCGACCGCATCGGTTCTCGAGGGTCTGGACGCGTCGCGCAGTGACTTCCTCGCCAAACCCTTTCGTCCAAGTGAACTCGTCGAACGGGTGCGCCGACTGCTCGAGGTGCGCGACGGGGTCTGATCAGCCCCGGTCGCCCACCTCGAACCGATAGCCGACCCCGCGCACCGTCGTGATCCATCGGGGCTGATTGGGGTCTTCTTCGATCTTCGCGCGCAGTCGTCGCACGTGCTCGGTCACCGTCGCCTCGTTCTGCCACTCGTTGGACGACTCCCAGACGTGCTCGAGGAGTTGCTGGCGCGAGAAGACCTGACGGGGCGAGGCGGCGAGGAAGACCAGCAGCGCGAACTCCTTGGAGGTCAGGTCCACTAGCTCGCCGCGCACCCTCACCTCGTAAGTGTGCTCATTGATCACCAGGTCACCGAATCGCATCGTCGGGGTCCCGATCTGGTGTTCGGCGACATTGGAGCCGGCGCGGCGCAGCACCGTCTCGATGCGCGCCGAGAGCTCGCCCATCGAGAAGGGCTTGACGATGTAGTCATCGGCGCCCATCTTGAGCCCGGCGATCCGCTCGGACTCGAGCCCGCGACCGGTGACGAACATCGTCGGCACGTCGCTGAGGAGCCGCAGCTCGCGAAAGACCTCCCGTCCGTCTTCCTCGCCGAGCACGATGTCGAGTACCACCAGGTCGGGTTCGTGGTTCGCCACGGCGTCGAGCGCCGCGGCGCCCGAGGAGGCTGAGACCACGCGATACCCCTCGCCGCTCAGGTACCGCTCGAGCAGAGCCACCATCGCGGCGTCGTCCTCGACTAAGAGGATCGTCGTCACAACGCCCCCGCGGTGAATCCTCCACCAAGGGCGCGCGTCGAGACACACACCCGACGCGGCGCTGAGCTCAAAAAACCGTCGTACTCGCACACGGCGCCGATTCTACGAAGTCGCCGACGCGCTACGCGGATACTTCGCGAAGAACTCGCCCGTCGAGCGCGGCGAGACGGTTAGAGGTAGGGCACCACATTCGCCGCCCAGGTGAAGGTCATGGCCGGCGCGGTCCCCTTGGGCTGTTCGATGAGATCAACGAAGGAACCCGAGCCGTTCACCACGGCGAAGCCGACACCCATCTCGGCGTTGGCGCAGTCCAGACCGACGCCGGGGTTGAACCCGGGGTCGTAGCCGAGCAACTCGTCACGGTGGGCCCAGCAGCCCGCGGCGTTGGCCGAGGTGCACACGATGTTGAACGTGGCGTTGACACTCCCGCCCCAGCCGTCGTCGTACATCCAGATGTAGTCCGCCGCGAGGACGGAGAACCCAGAGGACCACGCGCCGCCCATCGCGGGATAGCCCTGAGGGTCGATCGCGATTGGAAAGCCCGTGGCGATGCTCGGATCGGCGTAGCTGGTGGCCGCCTGCTGGGCCTGGGCACTCAGCGCAAGGTTGATGCCGAGGTAGGGAGGCAGTCCGCGCGCCGTGCGCTCGAGGTTCGCCACGACGAAGAGCTGCTCGGGCGTCGTGAGGGAGTACCAGTTACTCGGCAGCGCCATCGGCACAAGTCCTTCGGCCTGGCGAGCAACGTTGATCGCGCCGAGCACGTACTCGGTGCACGCCGGGTCGTTGGAGACGCTCGGCCAGGTCAACGTCGAGGTGACGCACGGATTCTGACAGCTCCACGTGGACCCGCTCTGGGTGCACTGGCCGGACTGCAGGAAGTTCGGGCTCGGTGCGATGTTCACCGCGGGGTTCAGGTTCGCCGCCAGCGCGGCCGCCGCTGCGGACATCGTCGGAGCGGACGTCGAACTCGTGCCTGCCGTCACCGAGGCCGGGGCCGGGGCACTCGGGTGCGCCGGGGCCGGGGTAGTCGTCACCCGAACCGGAGCGCCGTGAGCAGTCGGCGTGATCGTGGCCCGACGTCCGGTCGTGGCGACGGGACGCGACACCCGAGGCGCGAGTGGCGCGTGTACGGTGGCGGTTCGCTTCGCGGGGGTGACGGGCCGCGAGCTCCTCACGTTGGGGGAAACGACCGAGTGGGTGGCGAGCAATGCGCTAACGGCGCGGCTTACCGACGGGATCGGCGCTGGGCTCGGCGCGACGGCCAATGGACGCGGCGACGACGCGCCAGAGGCGAGTGTCACCGCGTAGACGCCGACGCCCCCGGCGACGAGCAGCGTGGCGAGCGCCGCGCGACGCACCCCGACTCGAACGGTGGAAAACCCTTGGAAACGCTGCCCTTGCGTCGAGAACTTCATACCTTCAAGTCTCGAGAGCGATCCTCACGAGTCCATCTATCGCCTCTCAACACCCGCCCAACTTTGGCGACGCTGTCGACACTCCGTGCTGGGTGGCGAACGAGCGAGCGTACGGCGACCACGCTCGGGCGTGCGGACGTGGCCCTACACGCAAGGGCATGCTACGAAGGACCACCTCGGCGAAGCCGAGCCACAGTGCCAGGCACTGGTGGAGGAAGTCTGCCCGACGATTTCGGCGAATCGCCGCGCTTGTCTACTTCTTGTCCCAGAGTTGTCGGACGCGTGTCGGAGCACGCCACAACCGATGCACTGCTTGCAGTCACTCACGAGACGACGCAGGGCTCGGTGCTAGCATCCTTCTATCGCGACGGCTTGAGGCCTGCGCAGCGTAACGGGATAGTGGATGATTTTCTCTCTTCTTGGCGGCTGGACGAGACGACGGCGGGTAAGCGAACGATTGGCGCCAGCGCCCACGCCCGTTGCCGCCGCGGTAACCCTTCGTCACTCGCTGCAACTTCGCCACGTCGACGCGGGCAGTTGCAACGGTTGTGAGCTCGAGATCGCCTCGGCCTTCGGCCCCGTCTACGACGCCGAGCGCGTCGGTGCGCGCCTCGTCGCCTCGCCGCGTCACGCCGACGCGCTGCTCGTGACCGGACCGGTGTCCCACAACATGGTCTCGCCCCTCGAGCGGACCTACCTCGCCATGCCCGAGCCGCGCCTCGTGATCGCCCTCGGCGACTGCGCGGCCAATTGCGGCGTCTTCGCCGGTGGCTACGCCGTTGCCGGTTCCGTTGGCGACGTCGTGCCGGTCGACCTCGAGATTCCCGGCTGTCCACCCCACCCCGACGAGATCCTGGCCGCGCTGCGGCGCTTTACGAACCGGTGATCGCCCTCGCCCTCGTCGCCGGCCTCGGGGTGGTCGCGACCCTCGCCGCCCTCGCGCCTCGCGCGTGGCGCGTTCAACTCGTCGCCGTGCTGCTCGTCGCCGTCGAAGTCATCGGCGCTGGCGCCGCGATCCGCGTGCTCGCGGCGGACCGCGCGATCACCGGCTCCACGACGAGCCTCGTGCCCTTCACCGGCGTGCGCATCGACCTCACGCCGCTCGGCGCGCTGTTCAGTCTCACGACCGCGGTCGTGGCGCTCGCCGCGACGATCCACTGGGTCGGCTACCGTCGCCACGCCATGAGCTCGACGAGTGCCGCGGGCGCCTTCGCGCTCTTTGTCACCAGTCTCCTACTCGTGCCCGCGGCCGGGGACGTCGTGACCTTCCTCGTGCTCTGGGAGGTGATGTCGCTCACCTCACTCGTGCTCGTCGCCCACGACCACGCCCAGCGAGACGAGGCCCGCGAGGCCGCGTGGTGGTACGGGGCGATGACCCAGGGTGGCGCCGCGCTGATCACCATCGGACTCGTCGTGCTCGGCGCGCACGCGACGAACCCGGACTTTGCCGCCATTGCCCAGAGCGCCGCCCACCTGCCCGCGGCGACGCGCGGCGCGGTCTTCCTCGCGCTCCTCGTGGGTTTCGGGGCCAAGGCCGGGCTCGTACCCGCCCACGTCTGGCTGCCGCGCGCCCACGCCGAGGCTCCCGCACCCGCCTCGGCGCTGCTCTCGGGCGCGATGGTGAAC
>JAKAFH010000010.1 GCA_021818025.1 Actinomycetes bacterium
CGGCGTCACGAGCCGCTACCTCGTCAACGCCGACGACCTGCAGATCAAGATGGCCCAGGGCGCCAAGCCCGGCGAGGGCGGCCAGCTGCCCGGCACGAAGGTCTATCCCTGGATCGCTGCGACGCGCCACTCGACGCCCGGCGTCGGGCTGATCTCGCCGCCACCGCACCACGACATCTACTCGATCGAGGACCTCGCCCAGCTCATCTACGACCTGAAGAACGCCAACGACCGGGCCCGCATCCACGTGAAGCTCGTGAGCGAGCAGGGCGTGGGCACGATCGCCGCGGGCGTCGCCAAGGCCCACGCCGACGTCGTGCTGGTCTCGGGTCACGACGGCGGTACGGGTGCCGCGCCGCTGACGTCGCTCAAGCACGCGGGCACGCCGTGGGAGATCGGCCTCACCGAGACCCACCAGACCCTCGCCGCGAACGGCCTGCGCAGCCGGGTCGTCCTGCAGGTCGACGGCCAGCTAAAGACCGGGCGCGACGTCGTGATCGCCGCGATGCTCGGCGCCGAGGAGTTCGGCTTCGCGACGGCGCCGCTCGTGGTGTCGGGCTGTGTGATGATGCGGGTCTGTCACCTCGACACGTGTCCGGTCGGCATCGCCACGCAGAACCCCGCCCTGCGCGAGCGCTTCACGGGCCAGCCCGAGTTCGTCGAGCACTTTTTCGAGTTCATCGCGACCGAGGTGCGTGAGTACCTGAGTCAGCTCGGCCTGCGCAGCCTCGACGAACTGATCGGGGACCCGTCACACCTCGTGGTGGACGAGGACGCGGCGCGCGCGAGCGGCCTCGACCTCGCGGCGCTGCTGCACCCGGTGCCAGACGAGCAGCGGTTCCAACGCATTGGCCAGGACCACGGCCTCGCCGAGGCACTCGACTGGAAGTTCTTTGACGAGGCGCTCGTCGCCGCCCGCGACGCCACGCCCTACGTCTACGAGGGCCGCATCGAGAACGTGAACCGCACGGTCGGCACCCTGACCGGCAGCGCCGTCACGCGCCTGCTCGGCGCGCAGACCCTGCCCGAAGACACCATCACGCTGCGTCTCGAGGGCTCGGCCGGCCAGAGCCTCGGTGCGTTCATGCCCGCGGGTCTGACGATCCGGCTGTCGGGCGACTGCAACGACTACGTCGGCAAGGGCCTCTCGGGCGGGCGCATCATCGTGCGCCCGCCGAGCGAGTCGGTCTTCGCGCGCGACGAGAACATTATCGCCGGCAACGTGATCGGTTACGGCGCGACCTCGGGCGAGCTCTTCGTGAGCGGGGTCGTGGGGGAGCGCTGTGGCGTGCGCAACTCCGGAGCGACGATCGTCGTCGAGGGGACCGGGGACCACGCCGGGGAGTACATGACCGGCGGGGTCATCGCCATCCTCGGGGACGTCGGGCGCAATCTCGCCGCCGGGATGTCGGGGGGCACCATCTACCTCTATGACCCGGGCCGACGCGTCTATGACGTGCTCAGTGCCGGGGTCTACGAGGTCGACCCGCTCGAGTACGACGACGAGACGACCCTGCACGGTCTGCTCGAGCGCTACCTGCGCGAGACCGACTCGCCGGTAGCCGCCTCGATCCTCGACCAGTGGCGCGTCGCGCGCATGGACTTCGTGCGCATCGAGACCTCGGAGTACCAGCGCGCACGAGACGAGCAGCGCAATGGGTAAGCCCACCGGGTTCCTCGAATTCCCCCGGCGCGGCCCGGCCTACCGGCCCGTCGCGGTTCGCCTGCGCGACTGGCGCGAGGTCTACGAGGCCCAGCGCGACGACGAGGTCGCGGTGCAGGCCTCGCGGTGCATGGACTGCGGCATCCCGTTCTGCACGCAGGGCTGCCCCCTCGGTAACCGGATACCCGTCTTCAACGACGCGGTCTATCGCCAGCGCTGGGACCTTGCGGCCGCCCAGCTCTTCGCGACCAACAACTTCCCCGAGTTCACCGGCCGGCTCTGTCCCGCCCCGTGCGAGTCGGCCTGCGTGCTCGCCGTCGGGGACGAGGCGGTGACGATCGAGCGCGTCGAGTACGAGGTCGCCGAGCACGCCTACGCCCTCGGCCTGCCCGTGCAGCGGGTCCCCAGCCACGAAAGCGGGCGCCGCGTCGCCGTCGTCGGGTCGGGACCGGCGGGTCTGGCCGCGGCGGCCCAGCTGCGCGGTGCCGGCCACGCGGTGACGGTCTATGAGCGTGCCGACGCCATCGGCGGGCTGCTTCGATACGGCATCCCCGCCTTCAAGCTCGAGAAGTCGGTGCTCGACCGGCGGATCGCCGCCATGGTCGACGCGGGCGTGACCTTTGTCACCTCGAGCCCGATCGGGCCCGAGGGCACTGCGCTCGCGTCGCTCCAGGACCGCTACGACGCGGTCCTACTCGCCGTCGGCTCGACGATTCCGCGGCTGATCCCCGTGCCCGGCGCCGACCTCGACGGGATCATGCCCGCGATGACCTACCTCGAGGCGGCCAACCGCGCCGTCGCGACCGGCACGCCGAGCCCGATCGACGCCGGGGACCGACACGTACTGATCCTCGGTGGCGGCGACACCGGCGCCGACTGCCTCGGCACCGCGCACCGACAGGGGGCGCGCTCGGTGACCCAGATCGAGATCCTCGAGCGGCCACCGGATCGGCGACCGGCCGATCAGCCCTGGCCCACGATGCCGAGGCTCTTCAAGGTCACCTCGGCCCACGACGAGGGCGGCGAGCGGGTCTTTGCGACCGAGACGATCGAGTTCCACGGCGATGGGCGCGTCGCTGAAGCAGTCCTTCGCCACCTCGACACCGGCGAGACCGAAACCGTCGCGGCGGACCTGGTGCTGATCGCCGCGGGCTTCACGGGACCCGAGCTGGCGAGCCTGGGACTCGACGATCCGTCGGTGAGGACTGCTCGGGCGACCTTGCTCGTCGATGACGCCTGGCGCACGCCGGTCGGAGGTGCGGCGCCGGTCTTCGCCTGCGGCGACGCCGTTCGCGGCCAGAGTCTCATCGTCTGGGCGATTGCCGAAGGGCGTAGCGCCGCCTCGGCCATCGACGGCCACTTGATGGGCGAGACCTCGCTGCCTCGTTCCGTGGCGCCGTATCGAACCTCCTGGTAACGCGACACGTTCGAACTTTGTAGCATCGACCCTAGGGGGAACGGAGGCGCTATGCAGAGCACGATGCAGGAAGGGCCACTGCTGATCAGTGGCATCATCCGACACGGTGAGTGGGTCTACGCCAACAAGTCGGTCTTCACGGTGGGCCCCGGCGGCGTGGCCGAGGCGTCCTTCGCGACGATCGCCAAGCGGGCCGAGCAGCTCGCGTCGGCGCTGCGGCGCCTGGGCATCGGCGACGGCGACCGCGTGGCGACGTTCATGTGGAACAACCAGGCGCACATGGAGGCCTACTTCGCCGTTCCGGCGATGGGCGCCGTGCTGCACACCTTGAACATTCGACTCTTCCCCGAGCAGCTCGCCTTCGTCATCAACCACGCCGAGGACCAGGTCATCATCATCGACCACACCCTTGTCCCGCTGCTCGCCAAGGTGCGCGACCAGATCCCGACGGTCAAGCACATCATCGTCAACGGGCCCGACGAGAGCGAGATTCTCGGTGAGACGATCGACTACGACGAGTTCGTCAACGCCGAGTCGACGGGCTTTGTGTGGCCGGACCTCGACGAGCGGGCCGCGGCGATCATGTGCTACACCTCGGGCACGACCGGCAACCCCAAGGGCGTCGTCTACTCGCACCGATCGATCTGGCTGCATTCGCTGGCCTCGACCACCGCGAACTCGATAGCGCTCTCGGAGAAGGACCGATGCCTGCTCATCGTGCCGATGTTCCACGTCAACGCCTGGGGCGCGGTCTACACCGCGTTCTTCGCCGGCACCGAGCTGATCATGCCCCAGATGTTCCTCCAGGGCGAGCCCATCGTGAAGATGATCCGCGAGCTGCGCCCGACGATCTCGCTCGGCGTGCCGACCGTCTGGAACGACGTGCTTCGCGCGGCCGAGAACGACGCCGACGCCGACTTCTCCTCGATGCGCGGCATCCTCGCGGGCGGCTCGGCCGTGCCGCGGTCCATGATCGAGACCTTCCGCGACCGCTACGGGCGCAACATGGTCCAGGGGTGGGGGATGACCGAGACGAGCCCGCTCGCCGCGGTCTCGATCCCGCCGGCCGGCACGCCGCCCGAGAAGGAGATCGACTATCGCGCGAAGGCCGGTCGCGTCGTCGCGGGCGTCGAGATGCGCATCACCGACGACGACGGCTCGGTGCTGCCCAACGACGGCCAGACGGTCGGCGAGTTCGAGATCCGCGGTCCCTGGATCACCGGTTCCTACTACGGCGTCGATGCGCCCGAGCGCTTCCACGACGGTTGGCTGCGCACCGGCGACATCGGGACCCTCGACCACGAGGGCTTCATGGTGATCAGCGACCGCACGAAGGACGTCATCAAGTCCGGTGGTGAGTGGATCAGCTCGGTCGAGCTAGAGGGCACCGTGATGGCCCACCCGGCGGTCTTCGAGGCGGCGGTGATCGCCGTGCCCGACGACAAGTGGCAAGAGCGCCCCCTGTGCTGTGTGGTGCTGCGTCCCGACGCGACGGCGACCGCGGCCGAGCTGCGCGAGTTCCTCGCCAGTCGCGTCGCGAAGTGGTGGCTGCCCGAACACTGGACCTTCATCGACTCGATCCCCAAGACCAGCGTCGGCAAGTTCGACAAGAAGGTGCTGCGCGCCCGCTACGCGGCCGGCGAGCTCGACGTCCAGACCCTCTCGTGAGCGATTTCGCCGCGCTGGCCGACGAGGTCGCCGCGCTCGAGCAGCGCGTGAACGACGCGGTCTTTGACGCGGTGCGCGCGCAACTGCGCGACGAAGGCGACGGGGCGCGCGAACTCGAGCGTCAACTCGCGCGGGCTCGTCGCAGCCTGCAAAAGGCCGAGGCGATCTTGCGCGGGGTGTCGTCGGACGATTAGCGAAGGTCGTTCACGGCGTCGATGAGGTGTCGAAGCTCGACGTAGCGACGACCGTCGAAGTCAAAGCTCAGTGCGTCGCCCTCGATCTGATAGCCCACGCCGCCGGCGAGCTGGGGCACCCGGCGTTCGAGCTCGCCCAGGTGCTCGTTCGCGAGCGTTCGGCGCAGCGCCAGTCGGCCGCGCCCGGCCTGGGCGCTAAAGCCGGCGTAGTTGGCGTAGAAGTGGTCGATCTCGCGTTCCACCTCCTCGAGGGAGTGACACGTCTTGAACAGCGCGGCGGCCCCGGCGTCGAGGTACCCCGCGGCGATGACGGACTCGTCAATGAATCGCTGCCAGGACTCCCAGAAGGTCCCGTCCACGGTGTCCACGAGCACCACCGGCGCGGGCCCGCCCTTGCCGGTGTGCAGCAGGGTCAGGATCTCGAAGGCCTCGTCCATCGTCCCCAGCCCGCCCGGAAAGAACACGAAGGCGAGCGACTCCTTGGTCAGGGCGACCTTGCGCGTGAAGAAGTACTTCATCTCCACGAGCCGGCTCTCGGCGTCGACGTAGGGGTTCGAGCTCTGTTCGAACGGAAGGGTGATGTTCACCCCGAGCGTCTCGTCGATGCCCGCGCCCTCGGCGGCGGCCGCCATGATTCCCGGCCCGGCGCCCGAGACCGTCATCCACCCGCGCTGGGCCATGCGCTCGCTGAGCTCGCGGGCCATTGCGTAGTGCGGCGCTGACGCCGGGACGCGCGCCGACCCGAAGACGGTGAGCTTGGGACGGTCACGCCACGGCGAGAACACTCGTGCCGCATCGAGCAGTTCGCGCATCGCCGTTGCGGCCACGCGCAGGTCACGAACGTCGTGGCCCGACTGGACGAGGGCCGAGACGTCCTCGAGCAGTTCGCGCACCCGGGTCAACTCGAGGTCGTCGGCCGCGCCGAGCAGACCGCTCTCTTGGAGGAAGGCCTCGACGGCCGGGTCGGTCACAGCGCCTGGTAGAGCGTGCTGCGCTGGACCAGCGGGCGGCCGAGCGGCTCGACGAGATCGTGGAGGTGGGCGACGTCGAGCTCCTGGCCGTGCACGGCGCCGGCGGCTCGCGAGATGTTCTCGTCCATCAAGGTGCCACCGAGGTCGTTCGCGCCGGCGCTCAGCACTCGGCGTACGCCGTCCATACCCATCTTGACCCAGCTGACCTGGATGTTGTCGATCAGCGTGGCGTAGTGCAGTCGTCCGACCGCGTGGATGAGAACGGCCTCGCGGAACGTCGGACCTTTGCGCGCGCGCCCGCGCAAGAAGAGCGGCGTCGCCATGTGGACGAAGGGCAGCGGGACGAACTCGGTGAAGCCACCGGTCTCGAGCTGCAGGTCGCGCGTCACCAGCAAGTGCGTCGCCCACGCTGCGGCCCCCTCGACCGCCCCGAACATGATCGTCACGTTCGAGTGCAGACCAACGTGGTGCGCGGCGCGGTGCACGTCGAGCCATTGCTGGGTGTTCAGCTTGTCGGGACAGAGGATGGCGCGAACGTCGTCGTCGAGGATCTCGGCGGCCGTTCCCGGCAACGTCTTCAATCCCGCGTCACGCAGCCCGGTCAGGTAGGTCTCAAGGTCCTCACCGCTGCGCCGGGCGCCCTCGAAGACCTCTAGGGCGCTGAAGGCGTGGATGTGCATCGTCGGTGACGCGTCGTGCACGGCGCGCACCACGTCGAGGTAGTACTCGCCATCGAAGTTCGGGTGGATGCCGCCCTGGAGACACACCTCGGTCGCGCCGCGCTGTTCGGCCTCGCGGACCCGCTCGGCGATCTCGTCGAGTCCGAGCAGGTAGGGGTCGCCGCGCAGGTTGAGCGAGAGCGGACCCTTGGAGAAGGCGCAGAAGCGGCACTTGAACGTGCAGACGTTCGTGTAGTTGATGTTGCGATTCACGACGTAGGTGATCTCGTCGCCGACCAAGCGGCGCCGCACGTCATCGGCGAGCTCGACCACGGCGTTGAAGTCCCCGCCGCGAGCCTCGAGCAGCGTCACCAGCTCGAAGTGCTCGAAGGGGTAGCCCGGCTCGTAGCGCGCGAGGATCTCCTCGACGGCCGAGGTGTGCACGCGCGACACCGGGGCTTCCGGTGGGGGCGCGTCCGAGCCCGACGCCCACCCGTCATCACGGGCCCGGCCCGTCGAGTCGGCACTCGCTAGGGCGAAGGGCCGGACGTGGTCGTGGATGAACTCCTCGTGGCGACCGAGGTGCTCGGGGTAGATCGGGAGCCGGGGCACCAGGTGCAGGCCGCGCAGCTCCACCTGGCGACGCAGGATGCCCACGGCGGGCCAGGCACGCTCGGGGTTCACGTGGTCGATGGTCACCGGCGAGATCCCGCCGAAGTCGTCGATGCCGTAGTCGAGCAGTCCGGCCGGGTCGTCACTGAGGTTCGGGGGCGCCTGCAGGTGGATGTCGTCGGGTAGCAGCAGCCGGGCCGTCGCTATCGTCCAGTGGAACTCTTCGTCGCTCGCGGGCGGCTCGCCCGCCATCGCGGTCCGGGCCTTGGGCAGGAAGTTCTGAATGATGACCTCTTGGACGTGACCGAACTCGAGGTGCGACTCGCGGATCGCCTCGAGAGCCTCGACGCGCTGCGCGCGGGTCTCGCCGATGCCCACGAGCAGGCCCGTGGTGAAGGGGATTCGCAGTTCGCCGGCGAAGCGCAGGGTGTCGAGGCGCCGCTGGGGGTCCTTGTCCGGCGACAGCCGGTGGGCCGGCAAGGTGGCGAGCGACTCGAGCATCATGCCTTGGGACACCGACGAGGCGCGCAGCTGGTCGAGTTCGTGCCGGTAGAGCGCGCCGGCGTTCGCGTGGGGCAAG
This sequence comes from Actinomycetes bacterium, assembly GCA_021818025.1. Lineage (GTDB taxonomy): Bacteria > Actinomycetota > Acidimicrobiia > Acidimicrobiales > RAAP-2 > RAAP-2. The sequence continues at coordinate 7,765 of JAKAFH010000010.1, forward strand.
AGACCCGTGCCGTCGAGCACCATCTGGGCCGCGGTGGCGAGGTAGTCGACGGTGGAGCGATAGCCCCTCGCCGCGAGCCAGCGCGCGGCGTCGTCGTAGCGCAGCTCGGGCCGCTCACCAAGCGTGAAGAGCGCCTCGGTGCAGCCCGCGTCGCGCCCCGCCTGGGCGATGGCCATCACCTCGTCGAGCGACAAAAACGGGGCACTCACGTGCGCGGGCGCCTGGGCGAAGGTGCAGTACCCGCAGCGATCCCGACAGAGCTTGGTCAGGGGGATGAAGACCTTGGGCGAGTAGGTGACCACGTGGCCGTGTGCGCGTCGGGCCAGGAGGAACGCGGCGGGCGCCACCTCGGCGGCAGTCGCCGTGATCAGGTCCGAAACGACACCGTCGCGGGATGGCTTCGTCATGGGTGCATCCTACTGGCGACGTCGGCACGCCCTACGGGCGCGACGAGACGCCAGGCGCTCAGACGCGCCGGCGCAGCTTCTCGCTCACCGTCTCGAGCAGTTCGTCGTAGGAAGCGATGAAGGCCGCGACGCCCTCGTCCTCGAGGCGTTGGGTGACGGCCGCGAGGTCGACGGTTGGCGCGAGCCCGTCGAGTGTCCCCAGGGCCGCCGCGGTGCGGTCTGGGTCGCCCAGCACCGACGCCGCAAAGGAGCCACGGGCCAGGGCGGCGGCGAGGGTCGCGTCTGGCATGGTGTTCACGGTCTCGTTCGCGGCGATCGAGTCGACGTAGAGCAGTTCGTCGTAGGCCGGGTTCTTGGTCGAGGTGGAGGCCCAGAGTGGTCGCTGCACCTGGGCCCCGCGGCGAAGCAGAGCCTGGACGCGTGTTCCGCCCACGACCTCCAGGTAGGCCGCGTAGGCCTGCGCCACCTGCGCGACCGCGACGGTGCCGCGTCGCGGGTCGCTCGGCTCGAGGAGTTGGTCTACCGCGACGTCGAGGCGCGAGACGAAGAACGAGGCCACGCTGGCGATCGAGCCGAGGTCGCGGCCGCGCTCGGCGGCCAGCTCCAGCCCGCTGGCCCAGGCGTCCATCACGGCCCGGTAGCGCTCGATCGAGAAGATGAGCGTGACGTTCACGTTGATGCCATCGGCGAGCACCACGGGAATGGCCTCGAGGCCGGCGAGCGTGGCGGGGATCTTGATCATCACATTCGCGCGGCCCACGGCCGTCGCGAGGCGGCGGGCGGCGTCGATCGTCGCCGGCGCGTCGTGCGCCAGGCGCGGCGAGACCTCGAGGGAGACGAAGCCGTCGAGGTAGCGGCGCCTACCGGTGGCGAAGTCATCGCGCGACGCCTCGTGCAGCGCGCCGAGCGCGTCACAGGCGTCGCGCACGTCTTGGACCGCGAGATGTTCGAAGACCCACTCGGGGTCCTCGGAGCTCAGTTCGGCGACGCGCGCGTCGTAGGCGCTCGAGGTGGCGAAGGCCTTGGCGAAGATCGAGGGGTTCGAGGTCACCCCGCGAACGCCCTCGTCCACGAGGCGCGCGAGGGTGCCGTCGTCGAGCCAGTCGCGGCGGATGTTGTCGATCCACGGACTCTGGCCAACGTCGTTGAAGAGGTCATGCAATCGGGTCACGACGAGGCTCCTAACCATTCGCGAATGTGGTCAACGAGTCGCTGGGCGCTAATGCTGAAGTAGTCAAAGACGTAGTCGCCCGGCGCCGACAACCCAAAGTTGTCGATGCCAAGCGCGTGATCGACGTAGCGCGACCAGCCAAGGGTGGCGCCGGCCTCAAGCGAGACCGAGGGCACCGTGCGGCGAAGCACCGCCTCGCGGTACTCGCGGGGCTGCTCTTCGAAGCAGGTCCAGCAGGGTAGGGCGACGACGCGCGTGACGACGCCGTCAGCCGCCAGCTGTTCGCTCGCGTCGATCGCGATCGCCACTTCTGAACCCGTCGCCACCAGGGTGAACTGGGCGTCGTCCGCCTCGCGCACGACGTAGCCGCCCCGGGCGGCGCCGGCCGCGGAGGCACGCCGGTCGTCGTCGTTCATGACCGTGACGTCCTGGCGCGAGAGCACGAGCGCGGTGGCCGGGGGATTCTCGTCCGCGAGGTACGCCGCGACCAGATCGAGGGTCTCGTTGGCGTCCGAGGGCCGCACGACGTGCAAGTGGGGCATCGCGCGCAGCGCCATCAGATGCTCGATGGGCTGGTGCGTCGGACCGTCCTCACCGACGCCGACCGAGTCGTGGGTGAAGACGAACAGGGTTCCCACGTGGCTGAGGGCCGCAAGTCGGATGGCGGGTCGGGCGTAGTCGCTGAAGACGAAGAAGGTCGAGCCGATGGGTCGAATACCACCGTGGGCGGCCTGGCCAACGAGGACCGCGCCCATGGCGAACTCGCGCACGCCGTAGTGGATCTGGCGACCGCCGGGGGCCGACGCCCCCTGGGGCACGCCACCCAGGACGACGCCGGTGTTGTCGGTCAGGTCGGCCGAGCCGGCGGTCAGGCCGGGCGTGTGCGACGCCCAGGTGTCCATCGCGCGCTGCATGGCCTTTCGCGTGGCGACGCGTGCGCCGCCGGCGAAGTACTCGACCGGCGCCGGCTTCTCGAGGGCCCCGTTCGTCTCGTACTGGTGGCGAAGACGCGAGCCGCGGTCGCCCGCGGCCACCACGGCCGCCTCCCAGCGAGTGTGCTGGGCGCGGCGCTCACCCAGCGCCTCGACCATGGCCGAGGGCAGTTCCGGATCGAGGTGGAACGCCTCGTCGGGAACGCCGAGGATCTCTTTGACCTGGGAAATCGCCTGGGCGCTGAAGGGCGATCCGTGGGCTTCGCGCCGGTCCATCATCTCGGGCGAGGGAAAGCCGATGTGCGAGCGCAGGATCACGAGCGTCGGCCGATCGGTCTCGGCGATCGCCTCGGCGCCGGCTGCCTCGATCGCGTCGAGGTCGTTCGCGCGCTCGCCGAGCTCGATCACGTGCCAGCCGTAGGCGCGAAAGCGCGCGGCCGCGTCGTCGTGCATCGCGAGCTCGGTCGGACCGTCGATCGTGATGTGGTTGTCGTCGTAGAACACCGTCAGGCGATCGAGGCCGAGCGATCCCGCGAGGGACGCCGCCTCGTGGCTAATGCCCTCTTCCAGGCAGCCGTCACCGGCGATCACCCAGGTCCGGTGATTGACCAGGTCCTCACCGAAATCGGCGCGAAGGATCCGCTCGGCGATCGCCATGCCCACGCCGTTGGCCAGTCCCTGGCCGAGTGGCCCGGTCGTCACCTCCACGGTGGGCGTGACGCCGCGCTCGGGGTGTCCGGGCGTGCGCGAGTGGGGCTGGCGGAAGCTGCGCAAATCCTGCTCGTCCAGGTCGTAGCCAAAGGCTCGCGCGAGGCCGTACTGCAGGATCGAGGCGTGTCCGCAACTCAGGATGAACCGGTCCCGGTCCACCCACTGGGCGTCAGTGGGGTCGTGACGCATCAACCGTCCGAAGAGGGTCACGCCCAGGGGCGACAGCGCCATGGCCGTCCCGGTGTGACCCGACTTGGCCTTGGCCGGCGCGTCCATGGCCAAGGCCATTATCTCGCGGATCGCGCGACCTTCGAGTTCGTTCGCGCCGGAAAAGAGATGGTCGACCATGGCTAGAACAGTACCTAACTTTCCGTCGGCGGCTCCGTGCCCGGTACCCTGAGGCATGCTCCAAATCCCACCCGCCTGCGACCTGACGCTGGGCCTGACGCGCGTGGCGAGCCCCGATGGCTCCACGAGCGTCTGGCGGGCCCGCATCGACGAGCGATTCCTCAACCCGGCGGGCACGTTGCAGGGCGGCTTCCTCGCGGCCATCGCGGACTCGGCGATGGGGGCGGCCGCGGTGTCGGCGGTGGGGGAGCGCAAGGTCTTCGTCGCTAACACCGATCTGCGTATCTCCTTCCTGCGCCCGGTGCCCGATGGCTCGACACTCACCTGCACCGCCACCGTCGTCAAGGCCGGTTCGCTCGTCGCCTTCGTCGAGGCGACCATCGTCGACCAGGACGCGCTGCTCGTGGCGACCGCCAGTTCCACGTACGTCATTCGCGACCGCACTGAGTAGGCTGAGGCCGTGAAGCTTCCGTCGTGGCGAAAGGTCCTTCGAGGCGCGTCACTGCGACGCGATTTCGACGAAATCAAGGATCTCGTCGTTCGATACGTGAAAGAAGAGACTATCCAGCCGCTCAAGGACGTCGCCCGCTACGCCGCCTTCGGCGCGATCGGCAGCATCTTCGTCGGCTTCGGCTCGCTCATGCTGCTGATCGGTCTGCTTCGTTTCCTCCAGCAGTTCCGGGTCTTGGACGGCTCGCTCTCGTGGCTGCCGTACCTCATCGTGGCGGTCGCCGCGATCGGCGTACTCGGGCTGACCGCGTGGCGGATCGTCGCTGACGCCTCGGTACGACGTCGACTCAAGGACAAGTCGTGAGCGACTCGGCGACCAGGCGCGATCTGGAGCGAACGCTGCGCGAAGTAGTGCCGGCCCACCCGCTCGCCATGCGCACCGACGATCCCGCCGACACCGCGCTCGCGGGCGTGGGCGGACTGCTCGTCGGCTACGTCTGGGGATTCTGGCGCGGTCGGCGAAGCCGGCCCAAGCGGAGTCGGTCCTAGTGCGGCGAATCCTCAAACTCGCCATCGGCCTGGTCGGTGCGCGCGCGCTCGGTCAACGATCCAAGAAGTGGTCGGGCGTGCTCGGCGGACTGGTCGTACTCCGGCTGCTCGACGGTGCCGCCCGATCCCTCGGACGCCGCGCGTCACGACAGAAACCGTGAAGTCGACGCTCGACGCTGGCGAACGCGTGATGTTGATCGACGCGAAGGATCGGCGCTACCTCATCACCCTTCGACCCGACGCCGCCTTTCACACCCACGCCGGCATCGTGCAGCACAACGACGTGATCGGTTCGGTCGAGGGATCGTTGATCTCGAGCAACACCGAGCGAAGCTTCCTCGTGCTGCGGCCCACGCTCACCGACGTCGTACTGAAGATGCCGCGCGGCGCACAGGTGATCTACCCCAAAGACCTCGGCGCGATCCTGCTGCAGGGCGACATCGCCCCGGACCAGAAGGTTCTCGAGGCGGGAGTCGGCTCGGGCGCACTGTCTATGACCCTGCTGCGCGCGGGCGCGCGCATCACCGCCTACGAGATCCGCGAGGACTTCGCTGAGCACGCCAAGCAGAACGTGCGCGACATGCTCGGAGACGACGTGCACTACGACGTCCAGATCCGCGACGTCACCCAGGGGATCGACGGTGACGACTTCGATCGGATCCTGCTCGACATGCCCGAACCGTGGGCGGTTGTCGAGCACGCCACCACGGCGCTGCGTCCCGGTGGCATCCTGCTGGCCTACCTGCCAACGATCAATCAGACCCAGCTCTTGCGCGAGACGCTCAACCGCTACGCCTTCGGGCTCGCCGAAACGGTGGAGATCCTGCGTCGGACGTGGCACGTCGACGGCCGCTCGGTCCGACCGGACCATCGCATGGTTGCCCACACCGGCTTCTTGACGTCGGCGCGGCGGCTGGCCACGACGCCGAGGGACCAGTCGGTCAGTCCTGCTCGATGAAGATGCACTCGCCGGGACACTCTTCAGATGCCTCGACGACGGCGTCTTCGAACTCCGCGGGCACCACGGCTACGCCAGCGGCGCCGCCGGGCGAGCTCTTCACGTCAGCACCCTCTTTGACGTAGGCGAGACCGTCATCGAGCAGCGTGAACACGGCGGGGCAAATCTCCTCACAGAGGCCGTCGCCCGTGCACAAATCCTGGTCGATCCACACCTTCATGCCAACGTCCTCCCGGGGCTGTTCTTGTCTGGTCATGCTAGCGGGGCACCGAGCAGTCCCGGACCGCGACCACGCGCGCAATCACGGAAGTCTAGGGTGACGGTATGGACCGATTCCATGCCCGCGAACCCGACGAACACGGCGAAGACATCGCGGGGCGGAGCCGCTCGGTGAGCGAGTCGCTGAGCGATTCGGAGTTCTACAGCCGGCGGATCGAGTTGCTCGAGGAGCAGTTGCTCGAGACGCGCGGTCACCTCGCCCAGGCCCGCTCGAACAACGAGAAGCTGAGCATCACGATCCAGCAGACCCGTGACCAGATCACCGCGCTGCGCGACGAAGTGGACAAGCTGACTCAGCCGCCGGCCGTCTACGGGACGTTCACCGACTTCAACGACGATGGCACCGTCGACATCTTCGCCGCCGGGCGCAAGATGCGCGTCGCGCTGCACCCGGCGATCGACCCCCACCAGATCGCCCGCGGCGACGAGGTCGTGCTGAATGAGTCCTTCACCGTCATCGGGGTGCGCGACCCTGACGGCCAGGGCGAGGTCGTGACCGTCAAGGACGTCCTTGACGATCGGCGCGTCCTCATCTACGGTCGAGCCGACGAGGAGCGGGTCGTCGAGCTCTCGGACTCGCTGCGCGACGTGCGGCTGCGCAGCGGCGATGCGTTGCTGCTCGACACGAGGTCCAACCTCTTGACCGAGAAACTCGCCCGCCAAGAGGCCGAGGCACTCGTACTCGAAGAGGTGCCCGACATCACCTACGCCGACGTCGGCGGCCTGGACTCGCAGATCGAGTTGATCACCGACGCCGTCGAGTTGCCCTATCTACACCGTGCGCTGTTCACCGAGTACGAACTGCCCGCCCCGAAGGGGATCCTCCTCTATGGCCCGCCAGGCTGCGGCAAGACCCTCATCGCCAAGGCCGTGGCCAACTCGCTCTCGGCCAAGGTGGGCGAACTGAGCGGCAATCGCAACGTGCGTTCCTATTTCTTGAACATCAAGGGCCCCGAACTGCTCAACAAGTACGTCGGCGAGACCGAGCGCCAGATTCGACTGGTCTTCCAGCGAGCGCGCGAGAAGGCTGAGGAGGGTGTGCCGGTCATCGTGTTCTTCGACGAGATGGACTCGCTCTTTCGCACCCGCGGCACGGGCATCAGTTCGGACATGGAGTCCACGATCGTTCCCCAGCTGCTCGCCGAGATCGACGGCGTGGAGTCCCTGCGCGACGTCATCGTCATCGGCGCGACGAACCGCGAGGACCTGATCGACCCGGCGATCTTGCGACCGGGGCGACTCGACGTGAAGATCAAGATCGAACGGCCCGACACCGAGGCCGCCGCGCAGATCTTCCAGCGCTACATCCACCCCTCGTTGCCCATCGACGCCGCCGCCGTGCAGAGTCTCGGTGGCGGCGACCGGGACAAGGCCATCGCCGCGATGATCGAGCAGACGGTCGCGGCGATGTACCGGATCGACGACGAGAACCGCTTCCTCGAGGTCACCTACCAAGGTGGCGACAAGGAGGTCCTCTACTTCAAGGACTTCGCCTCGGGCGCGATGATCGAGAACATCGTGCGTCGCGCGAAGAAGCTCGCGGTCAAGCGAGAGATCGGCGGTGGACCGAGAGGGCTGCGCATCGACGACCTGCTGGAATCGATCCGCCAGGAGTTCCGCGAGAACGAGGACCTGCCCAACACCACCAACCCCGACGACTGGGCGCGGATCTCGGGCAAGAAGGGCGAGCGGATCGTGTTCATCCGGACCCTCATCAACCGCGAGGAGGCCGAGGCCAAGGGCGGCCGCTCGATCCAGCACGTCGGCACCGGCCAGTACCTGTAGTCCTGTGGCGATCGCCAAAGTCATCGGGATCGAGACCGAGTTCGGCATCGCGGGCGGACCCGACCAGGACCCGATCATCGCCTCGAGCGTCATCGTCAACGCCTACGCCCAACGGGGGCTGACCCACATCAACTGGGACTTCGAGGGCGAGACGCCGGGCGTGGACGCCCGAGGAATCGCCGGGCTGACCGCCTTTGCCCCGATCGTGGAGACCCAGCTCGCCAACACCGTGCTCGCCAACGGCGCCCGGCTCTACGTGGACCACGCGCACCCCGAGTACTCCTCACCCGAGTGTCGCACGCCCCTTGAGGCCGTGCGATTTGACGCGGCGGGCGAGGTGGTGCTGCGCCGGGCGCAGGATTTCGCCAACGACACCCTCGAGCCCGCCCAGGCGATCACGATCTACAAGAACAACTCCGACGGCAAGGGCAACTCCTACGGGTGCCACGAGAACTACCTCGTGGCTCGCTCCGTCGAGTTCGCTGACCTCGTGCGGGCCCTCGTCCCGCACTTCGTCTCGCGCCAGATCGTCGTTGGCGCCGGCAAGGTGGGCGCCGAGGGCGAGTCGGGACACCTAGCGCGTCCGGCCTTCCAGGTCAGCCAACGCGCGGAGTTCTTCGAGGAGGTGGTCGGCCTCGAGACGACGCTCAAGCGTCCGATCATCAACACCCGCGACGAGCCACACGGCGACGCCGAGCGTTTCCGGCGTTTGCACGTGATCATCGGGGACGCCAACCTGAGCCAGTACGCGACCGCGGTCAAGCTGGGGGCGACCGCGCTGCTCCTGGCGGCCCTCGAGGATCAAGGACTACGCGGATTCCCGGCCGCCCCGCGCGACCCGGTGCGCGCCGTGCGGATCTTCGCGGCGGACCCCACGATCGCCACCGCGGTCGACTGCGTCGACGGGCGCACCCGCACCGCCTGGGACTTCCAGGACGAGCTCTGGACACTCGCCGATCGCTACGTCTCCGAACACGGCGGGGGAGCCGTGGCCGAGCCCGACGAGGTCCGATTCATCCTGGACCAGTGGCGCGAGATGCTCGACGGCGTGCGCGACGATCCCGACGCCGTCGCCGATCGCGTCGACTGGGTCGCGAAGAAGCGCATCGTTGACGGCTACCGCGAGCGCTACGGCCTCGGGGCCGACGACGCCCGGCTGCGCGCGATCGACCTGCAGTACCACGACCTGCGACCCGGACGGTCACTGGCCGCCCGGGTCGGACTTCGCCGACTCGCCGACGACGACGCCGTCGAATCGGCGATCCTCGAGCCGCCAGCGTCCACGCGCGCGTACTTCCGTGGTCAGTGCGTCAAGCGTTTCCCCGGCGCGATCGCCGCGGCCAATTGGGACTCGGTCGTCTTTGACCTCGGCGACGGCCCGTTGCAGCGCGTGCCCATGCCCGACCCGCTGCGCGGCACGGCCGAACTGACGGCCCACCTCTTTGAAACGAATTCGACGGCCATAGACCTATTGTCCGCGCTGGGCGGGTAGAACTAATGACATGGTTGAACAAGAGCGTATCCAGAAGCAGCGAGTCACCCGACCCACCGAGTCGGCGCCTGAGGTTCCCGTCGACACCTCCAAGGGCGAGCAGCTGAAGGCGGATCTGGACGACCTGCTCGACGAGATCGACGAGGTCCTCGAGGAGAACGCCGAGGAGTTCGTTCGCAACTACGTGCAAAAGGGAGGCGAGTAGATGGGGCTGCCGCTCTTTAGCGCGAGTGACGATCCCGGCCCCTCGTTCGTGCGCTACGCCGAGCTCTCGGGCCTAGTCGACGAGCCGTCGATGACCGACGCCGACGCGCGTCACGCCACGACCGTGATCGCCGTGCGCTACAACGGCGGCGTCGTGATGGTGGGCGACCGCCAGGCGACGAGCAGCTACATCGCGAGTCGCGACGTGCGAAAGATCGAGGCCGCTGACCGGTTTACGGCCCTGGCGATCTCGGGCAGCGCGGCGAGGGGCCTCGAGTTCATCCGCATGGCCCAGCTGTCCTTCGAGCACTACGAGAAGATGACCGACACCTCGCTCAGCCTCGAGGGCAAGGCGAACTACCTGTCACCGATCATCCAGCGAAACAACCTCAGCACCCCGTTGATGGTGATTCCGCTGCTCGCGGGCTGGGATCCCAGCCGCCAAGACGGGCGCATCTTCGAGTACGACGGGGCCGGCGGCTGCTACGAGCGCCGCGACTTCGCGACCATCGGCTCGGGCACGCCCTTCGCCGACAGCGCCCTGCGACTCGGCTTTCGCGCTGATCTGGATCGCGAGGCCGCCCTCGAGCTGGGGGCCCTCGCTATCTACGAGGCGGGTGACAACGATCCGAGCACCGGGGGGCCCGACTTCGTTCGCAACCTCTACCCGATGATCGTCACGCTCGACGAGAACGGGTTCACCGAGTTGCCGGCCGACGAGGTCGCCCAGCGCTTCATCGCCATCAATCAGCGTCGTACCGAGAGCCAGGGCGTGGCGGGCGGGTCGCTGCGATGAGCAATTACTTCTACGTCTCACCCGAGCAGCTGATCAAGGACCGCGCCGAGTTCGCCCAGAAGGGCATCGCGCGAGGCAGGTCAATCGTTGCCGCCATCTACGACGTCGGGGTCTTGATGGTCGCGGAGAACCCGTCGGCCTCGCTCAACAAGATCTCCGAGATCTACGACCGCATCGCCTTCGCCGGGGTGGGTAAGTACAACGAGTTCGACCGACTCCGCGAGGCCGGCATCCGCTGGGCCGACGGGACGGGCTTCACCTACTCACGCGAGGACGTCGACGCCCGGGCGCTGGCGAACTACTACGCCCAGCACATCGGCGACATGTTCACCGAGGGTCAAAAGCCCCTCGAGGTCGAGGTCCTCGTCGCCCAGCTCGGCACGGCGATCCGCCCGACCAAGCTCTTTCGCATCGCCTACGAGGGGACGATTTCGGACGAGCCGCGCTTCGCGGTCCTCGGGGGCGACGCCGAGGCGATTAAGTCCCGCTTCGGTGCCGCCGAGTCGGACCTCGAGCCGCTCGACGTCACGCTGCGCAACGCCGTGGCGGCGCTGGCGAACGCCGACCGGACCATCGAGGTTCCCGACCTCGAGGTGTGCGTGCTCGAAGACACCGGCGGGCGACGCACCTTTGCCAGACTGACCGACGAGCGAGTCGCGGCGCTGCTCGGGACGTGACCTGATGCTGCGGCGGATCTTCGGCATCGAGACCGAGTACGGCGTGACGTTCTCGCTCCGGGGCCAGCGCCGCCTCAGCCCCGACGAGGTCTCGCGGTTCCTCTTCCGCAAGGTCGTCGCGTGGGGCCGCTCGAGCAACGTATTCCTCGAGAACGGCAGTCGGCTCTACCTCGACGTCGGCAGCCACCCCGAGTACGCGACCGCCGAGTGCGACACCCTTAGCGACCTCGTCGCCCAGGACAAGGCCGGCGAGGCGATCCTGCGCGAGCTCGTCTCCTACGCCCAGGAGCAGCTGACCACCGAGGGCATCCGCGGGGACATCTACCTCTTCAAGAACAACACCGACTCCTCGGGCAACTCCTACGGCTGCCACGAGAACTACTGCATCGAGCGCTTCGACGACCTGTCGCGCCTCGAGCAGGTCTTCATCCCGTTCCTCATCAGCCGCCAGCTCTTCGCCGGGGCGGGCAAGGTCGTGACCACGCCACGGGGCACCACCTACTCCATGAGCCAGCGCGCCGAGCACATCTGGGAGTCGATCTCCTCGGCGACCACGCGCAGCCGCCCGATCATCAACACCCGCGACGAGCCCCACGCCGACCCCGAGCGCTACCGCCGGCTCCACGTGATCGTCGGAGACTCGAACATGAGCGAGTTCGCCACCTTCCTTAAGGTCGGCACCGCGTCGGTGGTGCTCGCGATGATCGAGGACCGTTCGACGGTGCTGCGCGACTACAACCTCGCCTCGCCGATCAACGCCCTGCGCGACATCTCCTACGACCTGTGGAGCAAAGAGCCCATCAAGCTGGTCTCGGGCCGAGACATGACCGCGATCGAGATCCAAGACGACCTCTGCGAGCGCGCCGAGCAGTTCGCCCAGAGCCGCGACCTGCCGACCGACCAGGCGCTGGCGGTGCGCCTGTGGCGCCAGATGATCGACGACTACCGCGCCGATCCGATGACCCTCGCCGACCGCGTCGACTGGATCGCCAAACTGCAAATCATCGAGCGCGAACGCGAGCGCCACGGCGTCGCGTTGAGCGACCCCCGGGTCGCCCTCATCGATCTGCTGTATCACGACACCAGCGTCGATCGCGGCCTCTATTACCGCCGCCAGCAGCGCGGCCACCTGCGACGGTTCGTCACGGACGAGGACATCTCGCGTGCCGCGACCGAGGCGCCGTCGACCACGCGGGCGCGGATGCGCGGCGCCTTCATCCGCGCGGCCAAGGAGTGGCGACGCGACTACACGGTGGACTGGGTGCACCTGAAGCTGAATGACGAGATGCAGCGGACGATTCTGCTGAAGGATCCCTTCAAGAGCACTGATGAGCGGTTCCAGAAGCTCCTGAGCTCGATGGAGCGACGAGACCTCTAGAAGGCGGCCGACTAGCCTTACGACGTGCCAAACGACGACGCCGAACCCTCGGTCACTGACGTGCCTGTTACCGGGGACCCCATCGAGACCATCGTCAAGGGAGTCGGCAAGCCGAAGCGGCGCCGCCAGTCGCTGCTCGAGTGGCTGATCATCCTCGTCGTGGCCGCGGGCGTGTCGCTGCTGCTGCGCACCTACGTCGTGCAGACCTACTGGATCCCCTCGGCGTCGATGGAGCCGACGCTGATGGTCGGCGACCACGTGCTCGTCGACAAGCTCAGCGTGGCCTGGGGCTCGATCAACCGCGGTGACGTCGTGGTCTTTCGCGCGCCCCAGGCGGCGCACGTGGCGTGCCAGGACAACCTGCCCGTCTACGTCAAGCGCGTCATCGGCCTGCCCGGCGACCACCTCACCTCCAAGGGCAACACGATCTACGTGAACGGCAAGCCGCTCGACGAGAACTGGCCGCACACCGAGCCCCTCGGCGCCCCGATCGGCAACGTCACCGTGCCCGCGAACTCGTACTTCATGATGGGTGACAACCACGCCGACTCGTGCGACAGCCGGTCCTGGGGGCCGTTGCCCGCCAGTGCGATCATCGGCAAGGTGTTCGTGCGGATCTGGCCGCTGTCGCGCATCGGGTCGGTCTAAAGTCGACCCGCACACCCCCCTACAATGGGGGAGTGTTCAGCCTGAGCCCGATCAAGATCATGGTCATCGTGGCCGTGGTGCTCTTGCTGCTCGGCCCCGACAAGCTGCCCGAGGTCGCCCACAAGCTCGGCGCCAGCTGGCGAGCCCTCAAACGGATTCAGGAGCGCGTCGAAGAGGAGGTCCGCGAGGTGATCCCGGACCTGCCGAGCGCGGGGGACATCGCCCGGGTCGTTCGCAGCCCGGTCAACCTGCTGAACGAGCTCGCCAATCGCGCCGAGGCCCGCGAGGGGATGACGGCGGCCGACCAGACGCCGACCGACGTCACCGAGCCGGTGGGCCCCGCGCGAACGGTGGACCGATCCTCACCGAGCCCCCTGACGACACCGGTGACGCCACGACCAGCTCCAGTCGTGGACGACTCCTTTCCCGTCGATCCGTCGCTGAACTGACCGGTCGTGTCTAAATTTCGCCAGGCCCAGTCCGGGATGACCCTCGCCGAACACCTCGCCGAGGCCCGGCGCCGCTTCCTGATCGCATCGTCGGCGATCATCGTGCTCGGCGTCCTCGCGTTCCTGCTCTACTCGCCGATCCTGCGGGTCCTCCAAGAGCCCTACTGTCGCGCCACCCCCAAGCACTGCCTGTTCCTCGTCACCAACCCGCTCGACGGGCTGACGTTGCGAATCAAGATCGCGTTCTTCGGCGGCCTGCTCTTCGCCTCACCGATCGTCTTTTGGCACGTGTGGCGCTTCATCACCCCGGGACTCAAGGCCGCCGAGCGTCGCTACGCGGTCCCGTTCGTCTCGGCGTCCTTCGCCTTCTTCGCCGCGGGCGTCGGCGTGGCGTACTTCAGCTTTGGCCACGCGATCAAGTTCCTCCAGTCCATCGGCGGCAGCACGCTCGTCTCGTACTACAACCCGAACCAGTACCTCAGCCTCTTCATCATGATGATGTTCATCTTCGGGGTAACCTTTGAGTTCCCCGTGGTGCTCGTCGCCCTCGAGCTCGCCCGCATCGTGACCCCGCGCCAGCTGCTGCACTCCTGGCGCTACGCGCTCATCATCATCACGATCGCCGCGGCGGTCTTCACCCCGAGCGGCGATCCCTTGTCGATGCTCGCGCTCGCGGTGCCCCTGACGGCCTTCTACTTCCTCGCCATCGGGGCTGGCAAGCTGCTTCGCCGGTGAAGCCCGACCCCCGAAGAAAGTTCGTCGACGAACTCGGCTTCGGCCTCGACGACTTCCAGCGCGAGGCACTCGACGCCTACGACCGCGGGGTCAACGTCCTCGTGAGCGCCCCGACGGGATCAGGCAAGACCCTGATCGCGACCTACGCGATCACCCGGACCATCGAGGGCGCGCGGCGCGCCTTCTACACCACACCCCTGAAGGCCCTCTCGAACCAGAAGTACCACGAGCTCGTCGACCGATTCGGTGCCGAGCGCGTCGGGCTGCTGACGGGTGACACCTCGATCAACCGCGGCGCGGCGATCGTCGTCATGACGACTGAGGTGCTGCGCAACATGCTGCTCACGGACTCGGGCCAGCTGCGTTCGCTGGGTCTCGTGGTGCTCGACGAGGTGCACTACCTCCAAGATCCCTACCGCGGCGGCGTCTGGGAGGAGGTCCTCATCCTCACGCCCCAGGCGGTGCGGTTCGTCGCGCTCTCGGCGACGGTGGGCAACGCCAACTTCCTCGGTGAGTGGTTCAGCGAGGTCCGCGGCCCCACCGCCGTCGTGATCGAGGCGAACCGGCCGATCACCCTGCACAACCACGTGGCCGTCGTGCGCCGCGGCCAGAGCGCCGCTGAGATCGAGGACCTGCTCGTTGAGGGTCGCCTCGCCGACGGTGCGCGCCGCATCGACAACCTGATGAAGTCGTCGCGCAAGTTCCGTCCGGGTCCCAAGTGGCGCGGAGCGAAGTCGTCGGCCCCGCCGCCGCCCTTTCGCACGCCCCGGCGCAGTGAACTACTCCACGCCCTCGCGAACGACGACCTGTTGCCCGCGATCGTCTTCATCTTCTCGCGCGCGGCCTGTGACGACGCGGTCTCGCAGTGCCGGCGCGACGGGCTGCGATTCACCTCGAGCGACGATCGCGTCGAGATCGAGCGAATCGCCAACCTACGCCTCGCGAGCTTCACCGACGACGAGTTGCGCGCGCTCGAGTACGGCGAGTTCATCGAGGGGCTCTCGCGCGGGCTCGCCGCGCACCACGCCGGGATGGTCCCGGCCTTTCGCGAGATCGTGGAGGCCTGCTTCGAGCGCAACCTGCTCGGCGCGGTCTTCGCGACCGAGACCCTGGCCCTCGGGGTCAACATGCCGGCGCGCTCGGTCGCCCTCGAGCGCTTCACGAAGTACTCCGACGCGGGCCGCCAGTTCCTCACGAGCGCCGAGTACTCCCAGATGACCGGTCGAGCGGGACGTCGAGGACTCGATGACGAGGGCCACGCCATCGTCTGCTTCAGTCCCGACATTGCCCTGCACGACGTCGGTCGCGTCGCGCTCGCGGCCCCGGGCGACCTGCACTCGTCCTTTCGCCCGACCTACAACTTCACCGCCAACCTGATCAACCACTTCGACGAGCCGACCGCAACCGAGGTCGTCGAGCGCTCGTACGCCCAGTTCGAGGCCACGCGACGGCGCGGGAGCTCCACTCGGAGCCTGAGCGAGCAGTTGCGCTCGCGTCACCACGTCCTCGAAGCCCTCGGCTACGCCGAAGGCTGGCGGCTCAACGCCGACGGCCAGATTCTGCGCGCCCTCTATCACGAGAGCGACCTGCTCGTTGCCGAGGCCCTGCGAGCGGGGCTCTTTGACGGCCTGGACGCCGCCGCCTTCGCCGGGCTCGCGTCCTGCTTCGTCTACGAGCCGCGACGGGCTCGGCGCGCGCCCAACGCCGCCAAGGCCGTCTCGACCAAGAAGCGCCGGACGATCCCGGACCGTTTGGGCAATGACCGTCGCATCTCGCTCGACGAGCGTCTGCGGGCGCTCGGCGTCATCGCCGCGACCGTGCGCCAAGCCGAGGACCAGTTCCAGGTGCCCCACGGTCGCGATCCCGATGGCGCCTTCGCCACGACGATCGCCGCCTGGTCGAGGGGGGCGCCACTGGGCACGGTGCTCGACGTCGCGGACGTCGAGATCGGCCAGACGTCCCCGGGGGACTTCGTGCGCATCGCCAAGCAGGTGGCTGACCTGTGCGAGCAGTTGGCGCGGCTTAACCAGCTCGGCGACGTCGCCGACCAGGCGGCACTCGCGCGCGATTCGGTGGTGCGCAGCGTCGTCGCCAGCGCCACGACGGTCCACCCCTTGGCCTAAAAGCGGCCCTAATGTCTACGTGTCATGCACGCTTATGTCGCGGAAGAGTTCACCGGGGCCGAGCGCACAGTGTTACGCCGCTACTTCACGAATTTGGACGGTCCGGTCTTCGCCCTGGTCAACCTACCCGAGGTGGTCAAGGGCGCGCTGTTCGCCCGGTATTCGCGCGCGACCAAGAGCCTGCGTCGGCTCTTCTTGGACGAGTTCGTCGGGGACCTCGACCTGACCGGGGACGCGTCGATTGACGCCACGATCGGCGTCGGGCACGCCGACGAGCTCTACCAGCGAATCTTCTTCGAGTACGGCGACGACTCGGTGGCCCAGCTCGGCGGGGTCCACCTGGCCTGTGAACAGGCGAGCAACGTGCTGACCAAGGTCCTCGAGCGCGGCCGGCTGATGAGCTATCTCGAGCAATCGACGCGTTACCTCGGCTACGACCGCCGGCTCGCCAACGGCCACTACCGCTTCTATCGCGATCACGACGTGCTCGAGTCGCGTTTCGGCGCTCGCTACGTCGGCGAGATGGACCGGATGTTCGACACCTACGCGGCGCTGCTGCCGCGGATGACCGAGTGGCTGAGCGTGCGCTACCCCAAGACCGCCGAGGACACCGACTTCGTCTACCGCCAGGCCATCCGGGCCAAGGCCCTCGACGCCGTGCGGGGCCTGCTGCCCGCGAGCGCGCTCTCGAACCTCGGCATCTACGGCTCGGGCCAGGCCTACGAGAACCTGCTGTTGCGTATGCGCGCCCACCCGCTGCCCGAGGCCAACCACTACGCCGGCCTGATGCAGCGCGAGCTCGAGAAGGTCATCCCGTCCTTCCTCAAGCGTCTCGACGTGCCCGAGCGCGGCGGGGAGTGGGTCACCTACCTCGCCGAGCAGCGCACACGCACGACGGCCCTGCTCGAGCGGTGGGGGACGCCCGAGATCGAGAGCGCCGAGGACGCCGCGCGCGTGCGACTCATCGACTTCGACCCCGACGGCGAGCGCCGCGTGCTCGAGGCGATCGTCTTTGAGACCGCGGGCGTATCGACCGGCGCCGCGGCGGCGACGGTGGCATCGCTCACGCTGACCCAGCGAGCCGAACTCCTGGCTTCCTACGTGGGCGAGCGCCGGAACCGACGCCACCGGCCGGGTCGCGCCTTCGAGCAGACGGCCTACCAGTTCGAGTTGGTGACCGACTACGGCGCCTTTCGTGACCTCCAGCGCCACCGGCTCGCCACGATCGAGTGGCAGGCCCTGTCGCCGGACCTCGGCTTCGAGGTGCCCGAGGTGGTCGCGAGCGCCGGACTGGCCCAGCCCTACGTCGAGTCCCTGGAGCGCTCGGCCGAGCTCGCGCGCGACCTCGCCGAGGAGTTCCCCGTCCAGAGCCAGTACTGCGTCGCACTGGCCTTTAACGTCCGCTACCGGATCCTGATGAACGCCCGTGAGGCGATGCACCTCATCGAACTGCGCTCGAGCCCCCAGGGCCACCCGAGCTACCGGCGCGTCGCCCACGAGATGGCCCAGCTCATCAGGACCCAGGCCCGCCACGGGCTGATCGCCGATTCTATGGCGTTTGTAGACTATTCGGACACCGACCTGGAGCGGCTCGAGGCCGAGCGACGCGCCGAGCGGGCCCGCGCCGAGCGCGCCGGGCCGGGACTTTCGTAACAGATTCGCCAGGGTCACGCACGCCGGCGCGAAAAGGTTCTACACTGCCAGCGCTACTGAGAGGGAATTAGATGGTGCGCGACAGCGAAAACGACGAAGTATTCGACGAAGAGGAGCTGGCCGAGGGCTTCGACGAGGAGATCGTGGGCGAGGACATCGACGCCGACGAGATCGACGGCGATGACCTCGACGTCGACGAGCTCGAGGTCGACGAGGCCGCCGAAGACGCTGATCTGGTTGAGGATGCCGCCGACGAGGAGGGCGACGTCGTCGAAGCGGCCGTGGCCATCATCGACGACGACGACGTCGTGGACGACTCGGACGTGGAACTGGCCCTGGACGAGGTATTGGCCGAGACGATCCTTCGCACCAGCGTGCCCGAGGACGACGACGAGGTCAGCGACCCCGAACTCGGCGTGGACCTCACCGAGGCCATCTTGCCCAAGCAAGACGACGAATTCCGCTGCTCGTCGTGCCGGTTGCTCAAGAAGACGAGCCAGCTCGCCGACGCCGCGCACATGCTCTGTCGCGACTGCGTCTAGTCGAGGGTCAGCGGACGGCATGATCGAACGCGTCAGCGCCCCCGCGGTGGCGCTGAGCGCAGCCTGGCGCGACGCCTTCGAGGGCGTGCGGGCCCGCCGCGGCGGTGCTCGCTACCTCGTCGACCTCCTCGAGGGTGCCGAACCCGACGCCGCCCTCGATGCGTTCGCCGCAGCGGGCGAGCTGTGGTGCGATGACGTCTCGTCCTTGCTCGTCGTGCGCCGCCAGGTGATCGTCGCGCTCTACGTCGCGCCCGCCAACCGGCGCCGGGGGAGGGGACGGGCGCTCGTTTCGTTCGCGCGCACGGGCGAACCCCAGGCACGCGATGCGCTGGCCCTGCCCGGTGACCGGGCGACGAAAGCCCTCTATGAGTCCGTGGGCTGGAAGGCCCGCCTGCTTACGCTGGGCGACGAGTAGCCGGGCGTCGCGCCGGGCGCGCGATCGGCGGCGGCGGCGGGACCTTCATGCCGAGCAACTTGGCGAGCTCGGGGATGGCGCCCGCGTTCTTCACCGCGAGGGCGTGGCTCTCGGGGTCGTCGGGGATGCCCACCGGCTTGATGTTGCGCCGGATCGAGGTCTCGACAGCCAGGGTCACAATCTCGCGCCAGCGCGCCGGATCCTGCTCGGCGGTGAGTGACGAGGAGACCAGGGCGATCACCTTGGCCGCCATCTCGGCACTGACGCGCGTGGACATGTCCGGCGGGCGGATCACCAGTTCCAGCGAGGTGACCGGGTTCGACGCCTCGATCGCGGCCTCGAGCTTCTCGGCCCACTGCGTGCGCAGCGTCTCGAGGCGAGCGGTGAGCGACGCCTGGAGCTCCTTCAGCTGGGCTCGCGCCTCGTCATCGAGCGAGACGGTCTTGGCCGAAGTCACCACGGCGCGTAGGTCGCGCAGGCGCAGCTCGCGCCCGGCGGCGATGCCGCCAGCCGCGCGGTCCTTCCACATGGCCAGGTTCGTCCGGCCGAGCAGGTCTTCGGCGATGCGGTCGATGGTCACCGGGTCGATCGTCGCACGACCCTGGGCCGTGGCGTTCTTGTTCTGCTCGGCGACCGCCGCGCGCACCGCGGGGATGCCGCCGCGCAGCAACTGCTCGGCGACGGGCAGCTGCTCGGGCGACAAGGTCGCGAGCAGCGCGTTGCGGTGCGTCGTCGTGACCGGGGGACCGACCGGACGGGGTGGGCGCTGGGGCCGCGCGTCACGGCCACCCGGGCGCGCTGCGCGGCTCGTGCGCTCGGGACGCTCAGTGCGCTCGGGACGCTCGGACCGCGGTGGCCGCTCACTGCGCTCGCCGGCGGCACCGTCGCGCGCGGGTCGGTTCGACGGCCGGCGCGACTCGTCGCGGCGTGCGCCGTCACGTCCGGTACCGCGACCGCCACGCGCGCCGTCGCGCGCACCATCACGATCGCTGTCGCGGCGCGGTCCGCGGCCCTTGGAGGCGTAGGTGACGACCACGTCGGGCACGGGCTTGGTGCTGGGCAGCAGTTCGATGCGCTCCTTGCGCGGGTCGAGCGGCGACGCGGTCTTGGGCGGCATGACCGAGATGACCTCGAGGCCCTCCATGTACTGCTCGACGTCGGCCCGGTAGACACTACCGACGACGGGGCCACCGGGCACCAGGTCGACGTTGAGCACCCCCTTGGGCATCTTCGCGCCGGCCGCGCGCCACGTGGCGACGTCACCCTGCAAACTGGTTATTTCGATCTCGATGCGACGAGGCATAGGGCACTAATCTACTCGGTTTCGTCATGGCGAACATTTCGCTTGCCTTTAGTCGCTTTTTACGTTGTGATGCCTAGCATGAACCCGTGAGCGAATTTCCACCGTCATCAGAGGACAGCAGTCGCCCAGCCGGCGGCCCCGCTTCCTACGACTACCTCGCGTCTTGGGCGGCACCCGCGACGCCCGACGACGTCGAGTCCAGCCCGGGCGGTGACGAGCCCGCAGCGCCCGTCGAGGGCGCTGCGACCGACACGGTCGCGTCCTCGGCCGCGAGCACGGTAGGCGAGTCCGCACCCGCGGCGACCGACGTGTTCGCGAACGTCGAGCCGGTTCCCGTGCGCTCGTCGATGCGTTCGCCGTGGTCGTCGCGCATCTCGCTGCTGCTCGTGGCGGCCCTGGTCGGGGGACTGGCCGGCCACTTCAGCTCGACCTCCTCGTCGAGCACGCCGGGCGTCACGATCAACGCGGTGTCCAACGCACCGACCGGCGCCGTACTGCCAACGGGCATGACGATCCCCAACCTGGTACAGCGCGTGAGCCCCTCGGTCGTCTCCATCGACGTGAAGGGCCAGGGCATCGAGGACCAGGGCACCGGGATGATCATTACCCCAAATGGCCTGGTCGTAACGAATAATCACGTCATCGCCGCTGCCGTGAACGGCGGCACGATCACGGTCACGCGCACGGGCTCGACGAAGAGCCTCCCCGCGACCCTCGTGGGCACCAACCCGATCGACGACGTCGCGCTCATCCGCATCAACGGCGCGTCGGGCCTGCCGACGGTGACCTTCGGCAACTCCAACGCCCTCGTCGTCGGTGACGCCGTCGTGGCGATCGGCAACGCGCTCGGCCTCGCGGCCGGGACGCCGACGGTGACCCAGGGCATCGTGTCGGCCCTCGGGCGCACCGTGACCGCCGGCTCGTCCTCGAGCTCTGAGACGCTCAGCAACATGATCCAGACCGACGCCGCCATCAACCCGGGCAACTCGGGTGGTCCGCTGCTCGACGCCAACGGTGACGTCATCGGCATGAACACCGCCGTCGCGGGCACGCTGCCCGACGGCACCAGCGCCCAGAACATCGGCTTTGCCATCCCGGTCTCGACGATCGAGTCCCTGCTCAAGTCCCTCGAGGCCGGTCAGAGCGTCGTCACCCACGGCGCCTTCATCGGCGTCGAGGTGATGTCGATGACCCCGACCCTGCAGCTGCAGTACGGCTTCACCGTCGCCACGGGTGCGGTCGTGATGAGCGTCATCGCCAACACCGGTGCGTCACGCGCCGGTGTGCGCCAGGGTGACGTCATCGTGTCGCTCAACGGCACGACGATCAACAACACCCAGGACCTCACCAGCGTGCTCTCGGGGCTGCGTCCGGGCGACACCATCAAGCTCGGCATCGTGCGCTCCACCAAGCACCTGACACTCACGGTGGTGCTCGGTCGCCAGCACGGCTAGGCGAGCGTGGCGATCCCCCCGTCGACGGGCAGGATCGCGCCCGTGATGTAGCTGGCGGCGGGCGAGGCGAGGAAGATCGCCGCGCCGGCCATGTCCGAGGGCTGGCCGATCCGGCGCATCGGCGCCGCCTCGGCGATCTGCTCGCCGAAGGCCTCGAGCGTCGCGTGCATCATCTTGGACTCGAAGGGCCCCGGGGCGATCGCGTTGACCGTTACCCGCGGGGCGAGCGCCTTGGCGAGGTGGCGCGTCAGCTGGTGCACGGCGGCCTTGGAGGCCGAGTAGGCGTAGGTCTCCATCGCGGGGACGTGCAGCCCGTCGATCGAGCCGATGTTGATGACCCGCGACGGGCTCGCCGCGCTGCCTGCGGCCTCGAGCATCGGGCGCGCGAACTTGGTCATGTGAAAGACGCCCTTCACGTTGAGTGCCAGCACCCGCTCAAAGGCCGCCTCGTCGTAGTCGGCCATCGGCGCGCCCCAGGTGGCGCCGGCGTTGTTCACGAGCACGTCGAGGCGACCGGTGGCGCCGACCTCATCGGCGAGACGGCGGCACTCGTCCTCCTTGGAGAGATCGGCGGGCACCGCCCGGCACGGTCCGATCGCGGAGAGCTGCGCGGCGAGCGCCTCGCAGGCGTCGGCCTTGCGCGAGGAGATGATGACTGACGCGCCGGCCTCGACGAAGCCGCGCGCGATCATCTCGCCGATGCCGCGACTCCCGCCAGTGACGAGAACGACCTTGCCCGAGACATCAAAGAGTGAACTCATGGGTGGAGTGTAGGTCGTGGCGCTCGACACGGCGGCTACGGCGACGCGCGAGAGGTCGACAAATCGAAGAGACGTTTCGAAAGCTGCCTACGACCAAGACGACGACGCCGAGCGTCGAGCCCGCTAGTCGCCGACGCGAATGTTGGTGCCCGTCGTCAGGGCGATCGGTGACGAGGCGTCGGTGGCGTACTGCGCGCGGATCGACCAGGTACCCGAGACGCTGAAGTTGAAGCCGCAGTCAACGCGGCTCTTCACAACGTTCTGAAAACGACAGACCAAGTTCGACACGCCCGCGCCAGCGGGTGCGATGGCGATCATGCGCACGACGCCGCGCGTGCCTTCGGGCAGCACGTCGGCGGTGATGTGAAAGACGCCATTGGAGACGGCGGGCGGACTGGAGTTGTCACTGAAGTCAAAGGACAGCACCACGCGTGCCGACGGCGGGTCAGCGGCGACCGGGGTGACCGCAAAGCCCAGTAGGGCTGCGATCAGGACCACGGATCCGAGCAGCCGACGCATGAAAAAAAGTATACCAGGACTCTCCCAAGCTAACGCCGATAATGTACGTTATGTAAAGTTACGTCGAGAGGCTCGCGGCGGGCTCAGTCGCCGATTCGCCGGGCCGGCACCGACTAGCCTACCGAGACAGATGCCAGCGAACATAACCCTGCCACCGAGACAGTTCGCGCTGGCCCTAGGTGCCGTTCTCGCTGGTGGTGGCGTTGGCACGCTGATTCGAGACCTCGCCCTGAAGCTCCAGCACATTCCGGCCGGCTCGACCGACTGGACGACCCAGGTGCCCTGGGTCCTGCTCGTCATCAACGTGTTGGGCGTGTACGTCGCAACCTGGCTGTTGCGCACGTCACTGCGCGCCCACGACCCGAACGACCCGTGGCGCCTGCTCCTGATCACGGGGCTGCTCGGGGGCTTCACGTCTTACTCGAGCCTGGTCGTGGCCTGGGCGGCGATCTGGCATCTCTCGGTCGTCGTCAGCATTCTCGTCGCGGTCGGCTCGCTCGCGAGCGGCGTCCTCGCCGCCTGGCTCGGACTGCGCCACCACCCATGACGCTGCTGCTCGTCACGATCGCGGGTGCGCTGGGCGCCGCCGTGCGCTTTGTCATGGAGTACCTGGTGCGCCGCCATCACCCGACGCGACGGCCCTGGGCGACCGTCGGCGCGAACGTGCTGGGCGCCTTCGTGGCCGGCTGGATCGTCTACCGGCTCACCGGCGCGGCCGACGCGCACCTGCACGCCATCGTGCTCACCGGCTTCTGTGGCGGCCTGACGACATTCTCGTCGGCCTTTGCCATTCCCGCGCTCTTGCAGCGCGAGCATCACTGGGGCTACGCCGCGGCCGTCGTGCTCGCCACGCCGGTGCTCTCGGGCCTCGCCTTTGCCCTCGGCATGGCGGTCACCGTCCGCTGAGCCGGTGCTGGGCGAGGTAGCGACGGCTGCTCGCGACGATCCAGGCGAAGGTCGGGTCGGGCTTGGCGAGCAGTTCGGGGTGCCACTGCACGGCGAGGATCCGCCCGTCGTTCGTCTCGAAGCCCTCGACCACGTCGTCGGTCGCGTAGGCGCTCACGACGAGGTCGGCGCCGACAGCCTCGATGACCTGGTGGTGCAGGGAGTTGACCTGCAGGGTCGTCCCGACGAGCCCGCGCAGCTCCGTGCCCGCGACCGTGGTGACGCCGTGGGTGGCCACACGCCCGTCGACGTGCCACTGGGGATGACCCGCGCCGTCAGCGAGGTCCACGTGCTGGCGCAGCGTGCCACCGTGGGCGACGTTGATGAGTTGCAGACCCCGACAGACGCCCAGGACGGGCATCGCGAGGGACCGAGCGGTCTCGAGCAGGTCGAGCTCCCAGGCGTCACGGTCGGGCTCGACCTCGCCGAGGTCTGGCTCGGGCGCAGCGCCGTAGCGGGCCGGCTCCACGTCGGCTCCCCCACTCAGCACGAGCCCGTCCAGCCGGTCAAGCAGGTCCGCGACGGGCGCGTCGCGGGTCAGCTGGACCGGTATGCCGCCAGCGGCCGCGATGGACCCGGCGTAGTCGGCGAAGTGCACGTCGACGACGAGTCCCGACATGGCCTCGGGGACCGACGTGCCCAGTCGCGCCGCCGACCAGCGTCGGCCCGTCACGCCAATGAGCGGTGCGTCCATGGGGTCATCGTACTGGAGGTGCGCGGCACTACCGCCGACGGCGAGCCCTAGCGATCGGCGTCGTCCTCGGTAGCGATCAGGTGACGAGCCGCGCGTGCCTCGTCCACGCGTGACACCGGCGTGTGCGTAGGTGCCCGGTGCAGTGACTCGGGATCGGTCGCCGCGCGCGCCACGATGGACTCCACGGCCGTCGCGAGGGCCTCGAGGGTCTGGGGACTCTCGGTCTCGGTGGGCTCGAACATCAACGCCTCGTCGACGATCAACGGAAAGTAGACCGTGGGCGCGTGGAAGCCCTCGTCAAGGAGTGACTTCGCGATGTCGAGCCCTCGCACGCCGTAGGCGGCCTTCACCGGTGTGGCCGTCAGCACGCACTCGTGCATGCACGGTCGGTCGTAGGCGGCGGGCAGCGTCGCCGCGAGGCGTCGGCGCAACCAGTTGGCGTTGAGCACGGCGTGCTGGGCCACGCGCTCGAGGCCCGGCGCACCGTGCACCTCGATGTAGGCGAGCGCGCGCGCGAGCACCATGGCGTTGCCGTGCCACCCGTGCACTCGCCCGATCGACGCGTCCGGGGTCGTCCACTCGAAGTGGCCCTCGACCCGCGTCGCGCGCGGGCCCGGCAGGAAGCGCGCCAGGCGTGCCGAGACCGCGACCGGCCCGGCGCCGGGACCGCCGCCGCCGTGGGGCGTGGCGAAGGTCTTGTGCAGGTTCATGTGCACGATGTCAAAGCCCATGTCGCCGGGGCGCACGACGCCGAGGATGGCGTTGAGGTTCGCGCCGTCGTAGTAGAGCAGGCCCCCGACCTCGTGCACCGCCTCGGCGATCTCGACGATCTGCTCCTCGAAGAGCCCCACGGTATTGGGGTTCGTGAGCATGATCCCGGCGACGTCAGGCCCGAGGGCCGCGCGCAGCGCGTCGAGGTCGACCAGGCCGCGCTCGTTGGACGGCACCGTCGTCACCTCGTAGCCGCCGAGGGTCACCGAGGCTGGGTTGGTGCCGTGCGCCGAGTCCGGAATGATCACCCGCCGGCGCTGCTCGCCGTTGGCGTCGTGGTAGGCGCGCATCAACAACAGACCCGTCAGCTCCCCCGCCGCGCCCGCGGCGGGCTGCAGCGTCGCCGCGGCCATGCCGGTAATCCCACAGAGGCGCTCCTCGAGGGTGACGAGCAGTTCCAGCCACCCCTGGACCATGGCCGCCGGCGCGCCGGGGTGCACCGTCACGAGTCCCGGATCGGCCGCGACGCCGTCGCAGAACTTCGGGTTGTACTTCATCGTGCACGAGCCGAGTGGGTAGGCCCCGAGGTCCACCGAGAACTGGCGGTGCGTCAGTCGCGTGACGTGCCCGACGAGGTCGCGCTCGGCAAGATCCGCGGTCACCAGGGGTTCGGGATTGAGGTGTTCGGCCGGCACCATCGACGCCAACGTCCGCGCCGGAATCGAGGTGGTGCGCAGCTGGGCCGCGGAGCGGCCCGGCACGGAGAGTTCGAACATCGTCGGCTCGACCTCGTGACCCATCAGTGGGATCGAGGCCGCCCGTCCGCCGGGTTGTGCCGTCATCACTTGACCGCCTTTCGAAGCGCGTCGACGTAGGCGTCGAGTTCCAGTTGGGTTCGTCGCTCAGTCACCGCGACGAGCAGGACGTTAGCGGGGTCACCCTCGATCGAGCGATCCGCTCCACCGGTCAGGGCCGACACGGCGAGTCCCGCGAGGATGCCATCACCGGCCATGGCGGCGATCACTTCGTTCGCGGGGCGTGGCAGACGAATCGCGAACTCGCGCAGGAATGGTGCCGTGACCAGGGGTGTGACACCGTCGACGGTCGTCAGTGCGTCGTACAAGGCGTGGGCCCCCGTGGCGCTCGCCACCGCGACCTGGCGCAGTCCCGCAGTGCCGAGCCAGCCGAGCTGGATCGCCGCCGTGACGGCCATCAGGGTCTGGTTGGTGCAGACGTTCGACGTCGCCTTCTCGCGGCGGATGTCCTGCTCGCGCGCCCGTAGCGTCGTCACGAAGGCCCGCCGACCATTGGTGTCCAGTGTCTCGCCCACGATGCGACCCGGCAGGCGCCGCACGTGCTCAGACGCCACCGCGAACAGGCCGAGGTAGGGACCCCCGAAGGAGAGGGCCGTGCCGAAGGGCTGCCCCTCCCCCACGAAGACGTCCGCACCCCAGTCCCCCGCCGTTCGAAGCACACCGGCTGCGACGGGGTCACCCGCCACGACGAAGAGTCCGCCTAGGCGCGTCGCGTTCGCGCGCGCGGCCGCCATGTCCTCGAGCACGCCGAGGTAGTTGGGGTAGGCGACGACGACCGCCGCCGCCTCGTCCACGTCGACGCCGGACCAGTCGGTCACCCCGTCCACGAGTGGCGCGACGACCACGCGGTGGCCCGTGCCCCGAGCGAAGGTTTGCACCACGGCGCGCCAGTGCGGGTGCACGCCGGCCGAGACCACCATCGTGGATCGCCCGGTCGCACCACCGGCGAGGTTGAGCGCCTCGACGAGGGCGGTCGCACCGTCGTAGAGCGACGCGTTCGCCACCGGCAGGCCACTCAATCTCGACACGAGCGTCTGGTACTCGAAGAGCGCCTGCAGCACGCCCTGGGCCACCTCGGGCTGGTAGGGCGTGTAGGCCGTCACGAACTCCGAGCGCGACGCGAGGGCCCGCACGACCGAGGGCACCTCGTGGTCGTACGCCCCACCGCCGGCGAAGCAGACCAGCTGATTCGCCGTGGCGCGGTTGGCCCTGGTGAACTGGGTGAACTCGTCGGCGACGTCAGGCTCGGACCGCCCGTCGGGCAGGCCCATCGCGCCGGCGGCCAATCGCACCGCGGCCGGGATGTGCGCGAAGAGGTCGTCGAGGGTATTCAGGCCGAGGAAGGCCAGCATCGCGGCGACTTCGTCGTCGGTGTGGGCAAGGTAGTCGGCCACGTTAGGACGCCTTTCGTACGAAGGGAAGCGCGACGGTCGTCGCGCTGATGCTGCGACCGCGCAGCTCGACGGTGACTGCACGGCCCGGCTCGAGCACCTCGCGGGCCATCGCGAGCCCAATGCCGTGCTCGAGCACCGGCGAGTAGTTGCCCGACGTCAGCTCGCCCACGCTCTGGCCGTCGACGAGCACCACGGCCCCCTCGCGCAGCGGCTGACGGCTGTCAGCGATGACGCCGGTGAGATGCCGAGCGACGCCGCGCGCCCGCTCGGCCTCCACCGCCGCACGCCCGCGGAAGGTCGGCTTGTCCCAACCGAGCACCCAGCCGAGGCCTGCCTCGAGGGTCGTCGACGACAGGGTCAGTTCGTGGCCGTAGAGCGGCAGCGCGGCCTCCAGACGCAACGTGTCGCGCGCGCCCAGTCCGGCCGGGGTCACGCCCGCGGCGATCAACTTGAGCAGCAGCTCGCGAGCCACGGCGTTGGGCACGCTCAACTCGAGCCCGGCCTCGCCCGTGTAGCCCGTGCCCGCCACGCGCACCTCGACGCCCTCGTAGTCAAATCGCGCCACGCGGAAGCGCCCGACCGAGGCGAAGCGCTCGTCGACGGTGGCGACGCGCTCGCGCGCGCGCGGGCCCTGCACGGCCAGGACGCAACGCTCGCCCGTGACGTCACGGCCCGGCAAGGCGCCCGTGACCCCGGCGGTGTTAGAGGCGTTGGGCATGACGTCGAACTCCTCGGGGCCCACCCACCAGACGATGATGTCGTCCACGACAAAGCCGTCCTCGTTCAAGAGGTGCGTGTACTGGGCGCGACCCGGTTCGATCTTGTCGAGGTCGTTGGTGAGCGTCGCCTGGATCGCGTCGTACATGCCGGGGCCGTCACAGCGCACCGTGCCGAGGTGGCTCACGTCAAAGACGACGGCGTCGGCTCGACAGGTGAGGTGTTCAGCCACCGTCCCGGTCTGGTACTGCAGGGGCATCGCCCAGCCGCCGAAGGGGACGATCTTCGCCCCGAGTTCGACGTGGGTGTCGTAGAGAAACGGCAGTCGGTCAGTCACGAGGCCAACATTACGCTGCGTCGAGTCGCAGAGCCTTGAGGTCGTGGCGCGCCAGGAGCGCGCGAAACTGGCGCTGGTAGACAACGACGAGGTCCAGTTCGGGGTAGAGCGAGCGGAAGGCACGGACCTTGTGGTTCTTCTTGGTGACCAGCCGTTGCTCTGAGACCGTGAGCTCGACGAACAGCTGGTGCTCGGGCAGATAGAAGTCCGGCCGAAAGCCGCGGATCGCCCGGCCGCTGTCGTCCCAGGCGAGCGGGAACTCGACCGGTTCGTAGCGCCACGCCACCCCGTAAAGGGTCAGGAGGTTCGCGAGCATGCGCTCGCTCGGGTGCGCGAAACCCGCCGCGGGCTTGGCGAGGGACGAGGGGTGGCGATGCGCGCCGGTGCCCTCGGAGTCATCGGGCCTCACGCCGAACGGGTCTCCCTCTCCGACGTTGTCACCTGGACCGAGCTGATCGTGGTCGAGAGTTCGGCGACCACCCCACCCAGCGGAACGATGTTGAAGACTCCCTGGCCACCGCGCAACAGGTCGACCAGGTCGCCGTCGCTGTGCGCGAGGACCGAGCCGTGTTCGCTGAGCACCAGACTCGACGACGCGAGGTCGGCGCCGAGGGCGCCGCGGAGGCACTCGACGGCCTGGCGGGCCTTGGCGAGCGCCACGCCCGCGTCGAGGAGCGACTTGATGACTTTGACCTCGAGGACATCGCCGTAGCTGTAGGCGCGCTTGGAACCGCTGCCCGACGCCGGCGTGACCGACGGCGTCACCAGACCCGTCCTTGCCCAGTAGTCGAGCTGACGATAGGTCACCCCCGTCAGTCGACAGACCAGTGGACCACTGAATCCCGTCGTACGCTGCATCATTCCCGTCCCTCCCGACCGAGGCAATCCCATCGTACCAGGAGGGACTACACGGGTGTAGTTAGCCCGCCCGACAAATGCGACGGCTCACTCCGCGAAGAGGTCTGGGCGGCCGAGACTCGAACTGGAGGCCTCGGCGTGCAGCCGCGGCGGAATCCGACCGGCCTCGTGGGCGGCGTAGCCGGCGCGTACGGCGTCACGAATCGCACTCGCCATCAGGACTGGATCGAGGGCGCGGTTGATCGCCGACGCCGCGAGCACCCCGTCACAGCCCAGTTCCATGGCCAGCGCGGCGTCTGAGGCCGTTCCGATCCCCGCGTCGAGCAGCACCGGGACCTCGAGCCTCGAGGCGATCAGGGAGATCGCGTGGGGGTTGCGGATCCCGAGTCCCGAGCCGATCGGCGAGCCGAGCGGCATCACGGCCACACAGCCGGCCTGCTCCAGGCGCTGAGCGACGATGAGGTCATCTGAGGTGTACGCCCAGACCTCAAAGCCTCGCCGCACCAGTTCCTGCGCGCCGCGAAGGGTCTCGGTGGTGTCGGGCAGTAGCGTCACGTCATCGCCGATCACCTCGAGCTTGACGAGGTTCGTCTCGAAGGCCTCGCGAGCGAGCTCGGCGACCTTTACTGCCTCGTTGGCGCTGTAGCAGCCCGCGGTATTGGGCAGGAGCGTGAACCCGAGGCCCATGAGCAGTTCATAGATCGACCCCTTGACCGAGGGGTCGACGCGCCGCAGTGCGACCGTTGCGATCGACGAGCCGCTCGCCGACAGCGACTGCTCGAGCACGTCCATCGACCTGAATCCCCCGGTCCCCACGACCAGCCGGGAACTCGCTCGAACTGAACCGATCGCAATGTCCTCGTCCACCTCCCAATCGTACTCAGCACTCTCGAGCCGTCCGACGGGGACCTGCGTTGCGTGGCGGTGCTCGGAACGCGACACGTGACCCGATTACTAGGGTTGTCTCGTGGAACCACTCACCGCTCTCACGATCGCGGGATCGGATTCGGGCGGCGGCGCGGGGATCCAGGCCGACCTGCGGACCTTCAGCGCCTTCAGCATCCACGGCACCACCGCCATCACCGCGGTCACCGCACAGAACACGCTCGGCGTGACCAACGTCACGCCCCTTACGGCAGCCGCCGTGCTCGCCCAGATCGACGCCGTCCTTGACGACTTCGCTGTGCGGGCCGTGAAGACGGGCATGCTCGCCCAGCCGGCCACGGTGCTCGCCGTCGCCGAGTCCGCTCGCGACGGTCGCCTGGCCAATCTGGTGGTCGACCCCGTGCTCGTGTCGACCACCGGCCACGCGCTGATGGACGAGGGCGGCGTCGAGGCGTATCGCGAGGCGCTGGTCCCCCAGGCGATGCTCGTCACGCCCAATCTTCGCGAAGCGGCGGTGCTGGCATCGGTCGACGTGCGCGACGTCGCGACCCTCGAGGACATGATCGAGCTCGCCCGTCGGATCGTTGACCTCGGACCGCGGGCGGTGCTGGTTAAGGGCGGTCACCTGGTGAGCGGGTCGACCGACGATCACGCGCCCGACGTGCTCGTGACCGGCGGCGACGTGCGCGTCTTTGACGCGCCGCGCGTCGACACGACCAACGACCACGGCACCGGCTGCTCGCTCGCTGCGGCCATCGCCGCCGGCCTCGCCTACGGGCGACCCCTGCCCGACAGCGTTCGCGACGCGAAGTCCTTCGTCCTCGCGGCCCTCACCTCAGCCGCCGACTGGCGCCTCGGCCACGGGCACGGCCCGATCGACCACCTGGGATGGAACGCGTGAACGACGACCTGAAGCCACCCCTCACCACGACGACCAGCATCCTGCCCGCCGCGATCATCATCGGTATCGCCGTGGTCACCCTCGCCACGTTCATGATCGTGAACCTCGTCGCCAATCCGACGGTCACGACGAGCACGACCCAGCCGGTGATCGTCGGCGGCCTCGCCACCGCCGCCTCCAACGCGCCGGTCGCGGGCTGTCACCAAGCCGGCAGCCCGCCGGGCAACATCCTCGGGGCGCTCATCGTCCCGGTGCACACCACGAGTGCCGGACCCGTCGTGCACGCCAACGGCGGGGCCGGCGACTACGACTGCCTGGCGTACCTGACGACCACCACCAGCGCGGGCTCCCTACTCGGCTACTACCAGACCCACCTCGAGGCCCAGGGCTGGAGCCTCTTCTCGAGCGGCGGAGCAACCGGCACGCCCCAGCTGCTCTTCCAAAAGGCCGGCACCGACACCTTCTACTGGGTCGTCGGGATCACCGTGACCAACAGCGCGGGCGGCGCGCTTCGCTGGACCTACCGGATCTACCAGAACTCCTCGACGTTCTAGGC
>JAKAFH010000081.1 GCA_021818025.1 Actinomycetes bacterium
CACGCCGCGCTCGGGCACCGTCTCACTCGACGACGTGACCCTCACGGGCATGCGGACCGAGGACATCGTGCGCCGGGGCGTGGGCCACGTGCCCGAGGGGCGCGGAGTGATCGCCGAGTTCACCGTCGAGGAGAACCTTCGCCTGGGCGCCATGATCACCTCGACGTCCTTGCGCGACGGGCTCGCCCAGCAGTACGAGTGGTTCCCCGTGCTCGGCGAGCGGCGCAAGCAGGCGGCCGCGACCTTGTCGGGCGGCGAGCGCCAGATGCTCGCGATGGCGCGCGCGCTCATCGCCAAGCCGACGGTGCTGCTGCTCGACGAGCCGTCACTCGGCCTCGCGCCGCTCGTGACGGCCCAGCTGATGCACACCATCGCTGAGCTCTGCACGACGACCGGCCTGACGGTGATCTTGGTCGAGCAGAACGCGAAGTCGGCGCTTCGCATCGCGAGCCGCGCGGTCGTGCTGTACCTCGGTCGGGTGGTCGCCAACGACGCCGCCGCGGTGGTCGCCCAGGACGACCAGCTGCGCCAGTACTACCTCGGGATGGTGAAGTGATGAGTTCGTTTCTCACGTCGCGCAACGTCGCCGACGTCCTCGGCGGGATCACCAACGGCGTGATCTACAGCCTCGTGGCGCTGAGCCTGGTGCTCGTGTGGCGCTCGACGAGGATCCTCAACTTCGCCCAGGGCGCGATGGCCATGATCGCGACCTACATCGGCTTCGCGGTGCTCGCACCCACGACCAGCTACTGGATCTCGATGGCGGTCGCGATCCTCAGTGGTCTCGTCATCGGCGGCGCCACCGAGCGGGTGATCGTCCGCGTCCTCTACGGCAAGCCCGAGATCAACCCGGTCGTGGCCATGGTCGGTTTCCTGCTCGTGCTCGAGTCGGTCGCGGCGGCCATCTGGTCGACAGCCTCGCGCGGACTGGCGACGCCGTTCTCGATGGTGGACTGGCAGCTCAACCACAAGCCCGTGGCGATGTCGCCCTTCGCGCTCTACGAGATCATCACCGCGGTCGTCGTGATGAGCGTGATCGCCGGGCTGTTCCAGTTCACCAAGCTCGGGCTGCGACTTCGCGCCGCCGCCCTCGCACCCGAGGTGTCGCGCCTGCTCGGGGTCCGGGTGGGCAGGATGCTGACCTTGGGCTGGATGCTCTCGAGCGCCGTCGGCGCGGTGACGGCGGTATTGGTGGCGTCGAACTACTTCACCGGGCTGACGCCCACGGCCATGGACGGTGTCTTCGCCTTCGGCTTCATCGCCGCGGCGATCGGCGGCCTGGACAGCCCGGTCGGCGCGCTGCTGTCGGGTATCGCGCTCGGGGTCATCTTGCAGTTCGTGGGCGACTACCTGAACTCCAACGCCATCATCCTCGTGGCGCTGGGGATGCTCATCGTGTCGCTCATGGTTCGCCCGAACGGCGTGTTCACGCGCTCGGCCCAGAGGCGGGTGTGATGCGCGGGGTTCGATCGAATCAGCGAGTCGTGGCCGGCACGGCCCTCGGCGTGGCGGCGGTGCTCGCCTCGATCCTCGGGGTCGGCACGGCCCGGGCCGCCACGGCCTTTTCCATCGCGTCGGTCGTGCTGGTCGCCTGTGCGACGGTGCTCTCCTCGAGCGAGTTCCGCCGCAACCATCCGGTCGCGGCCCGGGCGGCGATCAGCCTGCTGGCCGTGGACGTCTCGATCGTACTGACGGCCTTCTTCTCGGCGACGGTCGACGACAACCTGGCCATCGGTGCGGCGATGTCGATCGTGCTGCTCGGCCTCTCGTTCCTCACCGGCTCCTCGGGGCAGATCTCGCTGGGCAACGGCGCCTTCATGGGGGTGGGCGCCTTCACGGTCGCGGTGTGGGCCAATCACCACCCGACGACGCCGATCGCCGTCGTGCTGATCTTGGCCGTGGTGGCCGGTGCCCTCGTGGGACTGCTGCTCGGGTTGCCCGCGACGCGCTTGCGCGGCCCCTACCTCGCGGGCATGACACTCGCCTTCTCGGTCGCCTTCGGCGCGGTCCTGAACCTCTTTGGCACCTGGACCGGCGGGGACTCGGGCCTGCAGCTGCCCACCGCGGTGAACGCCCCGGCCTGGGTGCTGCACTTCTTCAAGGCCGGGACCTCGTCGCTCACCACCAACTCGGTCTGGCTCGTCGACATCACGATCGTCACGGCGGGCATCGCGCTGTTCTTCATGGCGAACCTCTTCGCGAGCCGCACCGGACGCGCCATGCGCCTCGTGCGCGACAACGACGTCGCGGCCGAGCTGGTCGGCATCTCGCTGCCGCGCGCGCGTGTGATCGCCTTCATCGTCTCGGCGTCCTACGCGGCGCTCGGCGGCGGGCTGTGGACGCTGATCAACAACGCGGTGACGCCGTCGACCTACGGGTTCGCCCTGTCGGTCACGATCCTCTCGCTGGTCGTGATCGGTGGCATCGGGACGATACCGGGGGCCCTCATCGGCGGACTGATCTACGCCTTCGCCGCGAACGTGATCGCGTGGTTCACCGCGCACACCGGGCTCAACCCCCAGGGCAACGTCGCGAGCCAGCTCAACGGGATCATCTTCGGCGGCCTGTTGGTGCTGACGATCCTGTTCGCGCCTACCGGTATCGCGGGCTTCGTGCGTCGGCGTTTCGCGGCGTGGCGCGCGAGGTGAATTGCCTCGGCCGACCCGACCGTCTAAGTTCAGGATCGGGCTTACGCGCTAGTAAGTAAGAGAAGGAACAGACCATCGGGAACGGTGGAGGGGGGAGACAAACCATGGAGGTACGACGCACACGTCGTCTGACGATTACTGGCTCAGCGCTGGCGCTGAGTCTCAGTCTGGTCACGATGGGGGCATCGATGGGAACGGCGGGCGCTTCGACCAAGGCGCCCAAGGTCCCAGGAGTGACCGCGAAGCAGGTGACCATCGGTGCGACCGTGCCACTGACCGGCATCGCGTCCCAGGGCTATAACGAGGTCGCCAAGGCCGCCAACGCGGTCTTCACGTGGGTGAACCAGCACGGCGGGATCAACGGCCGAACCATCAAGTACGTGATGAAGGACGACTGCTACGGCACGCCGGGTTTTGGCTGCACCGGCAACCCGAACACCGTGGCCCAGACCAAGGCGCTGCTCGCGCTGCCGGTCTTTGCAACCGTCGGTTCGCTCGGCACGCCAACCCAGGACTCGGTGCGCGCACTGCTGAAGGCCAACCACGTGCCCCAGCTGTTCGTGAACTCCGGCTCCAAGGACTGGAATAACCCCAAGACCTACCCGGGCCTGTTCGGTTGGCAGACCAGCTACACGGTTGAGAGCAAGATCCTGGGCCAGTACCTGAACCAGCACTTCGCGAACCAGAAGACGTGCTTCTTGGGCCAGAACGACGACTTCGGCGCTGACGGCCTGCTCGGGCTGAACTACGTCGGGATCAACCCGGCCGACTCGGTCATGTACGACGTGGCCAGCCTGGTGACGGGCGGCGCGGGCTACTTCACGCCGTTCATCCAGAAGTTCCAGTCCGACGGCTGCAAGGTCGTCGTGCTCGACACGATCCCCGGCGCGACGGACGCTGCGCTCGGTAACGCACTCGCGCTTGGCTACTCGCCCCAGTGGGTCATCTCGAGCGTCGGTGCGGACCCGGTGACGGTCGACGCACCCTTCGCGGGTAAGCCGTTCCCGGACCCCGAGATCGGCGCCATCTCGTTTGACTACCTGCCCGCGTCTTCGGACACCTCGGTGTGGAACGGCTGGATGCGTATGGTGCTCGCGAATGACAAGACCGACTTCCCGAACTTCACGTCCTCTACGCCGCTCGACGGCAACATGGAGTACGGGATCGGCTGGGGCGTCGCCTTCGTCGAGGCGCTGAAGGCTGCGGGGCGCAACTTCACCCGCGCGAGCTTCTTGCACACGCTTACCACGACGTCGTTCCAGACGCCGGCGCTCGTGCCGCTGCGCTACACGGCAACGAACCACCAGGGACTGAACGGCGGCTACATCATCAAGATCACGAGTGCCTCGACGTCGGGCGTGCTCGACCGTACCGTCTACACGACCGGTTCGACCAAGTCGAGCCCGATCGTCGTGAGCTCGAAGTTGAGCACGGCGATCCCGGCCTGGCTGCAGTAACCAGCACCAACCAACGATCACAGTCAACGACGCGCCCCGGCTTCGGCCGGGGCGCGTCGTTGGTTCCGGACCCGCGAGGGTTGTGCACAACGTGGGGATTGACCGTGGTCACCTGGTGCACAACTAGGCACTGGTCGGTGGATAACGGGTGAATTCCGGGGCAAAAGTTCTCGATTTCCCCGTTTGACGGCCCGCACCCCTTTCGCTCGCCGCCCCGCTTTGGCACAGTGATCCTTGTAGTTCACGGAGTACCGGTCGACGATCGGCGAAACCGCGAGGGGACGTCGACGGAGGGGCGAGGGACCTCGAAAGAGGGACGGAGCCACTTACCGGGCGGTGGGGTTCGGCCCACCGTTCGCACGACGAATGCCGTGAACACCGCCGTCACACGGTGGCCCGTCCGACACGGGTCAGCGCGAGACGTGCCTTCGGAGACCCCGAGAGGCTGGAGGGCTTGCCCACTGGTCACTCGGGGTCTTCGGCTTTCCGGGGTGAACCCCATCGCTGGCTTTCCGGGGTGAACCCCATCGCTCGAGCTGACGGTGATCGGCCGACGCCGCGGCAGCACGACGATGCGTCGAGGTGGTCGCGGGTGCCACGACCGGGCTCGTGAGGCGTCGCTGGCCCCGTCGACCTTGTGCACAACGTGGGGATTGACCGTGGTCACCTGGTGCACAACTAGGCACTGGTCGGTGGATAACGGGTGAATTCCGGGGCAAAAGTTCTCGATTTCCCCGTTTGACGGCCCGCACCCCTTTCGCTCGCCGCCCCGCTTTGGCACAGTGATCCTTGTAGTTCACGGAGTACCGGTCGACGATCGGCGAAACCGCGAGGGGACGTCGACGGAGGGGCGAGGGACCTCGAAAGAGGGACGGAGCCACTTACCGGGCGGTGGGGTTCGGCCCACCGTTCGCACGACGAATGCCGTGAACACCGCCGTCACACGGTGGCCCGTCCGACACGGGTCAGCGCGAGACGTGCCTTCGGAGACCCCGAGAGGCTGGAGGGCTTGCCCACTGGTCACTCGGGGTCTTCGGCTTTTCAAAAGAGCGGTGGGGCCTCGAGTGGCTCAATGAGCGAGGGCCCGTCGTTGCGGATCGAGCCGACGGCCGCGCCGACGCCGTAGTGGGCGAGGGTGCCCGGCCGCGCGGGCCGCAACAGCAGCGCCCGCTCGTCGGGTCCGTAGTCGGTGACGTCGAGCCACATCTCGACGTCACCGAGCTCGAGCACAACGGGCATCCGGTCGTGCACGCCGTCCATGTCGGCGTTCGGGGTCGTCGTGATCACGGTGCAGGTCGCGATGACCTCGTCGCCCGACGACCAGTGCTCGTAGAGCCCGGCGAGGACGATGGGCTGATCGTCGCGGCGGGTGAAGTAGTGGGGCTGGCGGTGCTTACCGGGTCGGTGGTCCCACTCGTAGAAGCCGTCGACGGGGATGGCGCAGGGGCGCCGCGCGAAGGCCGCGCGAAACGACGGCTTCTCGGCGACCGTCTCGCCCCGGGCGTTAAAGAGCCGATCGGCTATGCCCGGGTCCTTCGCCCAGCTGGGCAGGAGTCCCCACCGGTAGCGATCGAGCACCCGGGCACCCTCGTGGTCGCTCACCGCGACGAGGTACTGGCGCGGTCCGACGTTCCAGCTCGGCCGCTCCTCGGGGTCGAGCCCGGCCGCGAGGGTCGCCTCGAGGAACCGCGCAAGGCGGCTCGGGGGGCTGAACAGGGCGATTCGCCCGCACATAGAACTCCTCTCTGCTCTGACGATAGGCCGTTGGCGCGCGTCACCGGGACTGGGTACTCTTACGAACATATGTTCGCTTCTTCATCGGTCCGACCCCCCATTCCCCCCGAGCTGGCCGCCACGCTGCGCCCGGTGAGCTTCGCCACGCACCGGCGTATCGCCCTTGACGAGCCGTGGCGCGGCCTCGTTCCCGGCGAGGGACTGCGCCGCGGCTCGACGATCTCGGTCCAGGCGCCGTCGGGGGCCGGCGGGCTGAGCCTCGCCCTGAGCCTGCTCGCCGGGGCGAGCGCGCGCGGTCACTGGGCGGCGGTGGTGGGGGTCGACGACCCCGGCGTGCTCGCCATGGCCGACCTCGGGGTCGACCTGCGCCGGGTGCTCTTCGTGCCGCGCCCCCGGGGAGCGTGGGCCGAATCGGTCGCGGACGTCCTTGACGGCGTGGACCTGGTGATCGTGCGACCCCCGTCGCGCGCCGCGCGGGGCAGCGCGCGGGTGTTGAGCGACCGGGTCCGCGAGCGCGGCGCGGTGCTGCTCGTGGTGAGCGAGTCCGCCTCGACCTGGCCCCTGCCGGTCGAGCTCTCCTTCAGCGTCACCCACGCGCAGTGGTCGGCGTCGTCGCGCCTCGAGGACCGCACGCTGCGCGTGCGCATCGAGGGTCGCGCCGGCGTGCGCGGCGCCGAGCACGTCGTAGTGCTGCCCGATCGCCGGGGACGAGCGGCGGGTGGCTGAATGGAACGGCTCATCGGTGTCTGGGTCGAGTCCCTGCGCGTCGAGGCCCTCGACGGCTCCACGCTGCGCGAGTCGCTCGCGCTCCTGGACGCGCTCGAGGTGGTCTGTCCCTTCACTGAGCTGATCCACCTCGGCTTCTACGCGCTGCCGTCGCGGGGTCCGAGCCGGTTCTTCGGGGGCGAGGAGCGGGTACTCGAGGCGGTGACGACCGTGGTGCGCGACGTGCTCGGTCGCGAGGCGTCCCTCGGCGTGGCCGACGGGCTCGTCTGGTGCGAGTTCGCGGCGCGTGACGGCGTGGTGGTCGAACCGGGGAAGACCGACGACTACCGGCGCGCGCGGCCCCTCGCGGCGCTCGGGCGCCGCGACCTCGCCACGACCGGCCGTCGGCTCGGGCTGAGGACGGTGGGGGACTTCGCCGACCTCGAGCGCGCGCGGGTGAGCGAGCGCTTCAGCGCGTCGGTGCTGGTGCTGCACCAGGTCGCGCGCGGCGAGCTCGACGAGCTGCCCGGCCAGCGCGACGCCCGCCTCGGGGCGCGCCTGGGTCGCCTGCGCGAGGCCGACCGGCCCGACGAGCAGCGGGGGTTCTTCGGCCAGCGCGGCGCGGCCGACGACCGCGCGCACGCCGCGGCGCTGCGCCTGCGCCAGCGTCTCGGCGCCGATGGCGTGGTCGTGGCCGCGCTGCGCGGTGGCCGTCTGCCCCAGGACCGCGCGGCACTCGTGCCCTGGGGATCGCCGACGGCGGTCTCGCAGGACGACGCGCCGTGGCCGGGCCAGCTGCGCGCGCCGTCGCCCGCGACGGTGTTCGCCCACCGGGTGGCGGTCGAGCTGCGTGGCGCGGCGAACGAGACGGTCCGGGTGGACGCGCGCGGGACGCTCAACACGACCCCGACCACCTTCGCCTTCGCCTCGGGCGCCGTTCGCGCCGTGACCTGGTACGCGGGTCCCTGGCCGCTCGTCGAGCGGTGGTGGGCGGTGGGCCGGCGCCGCGCGCAGCTCCAGGTGCTGCTCGAGACCGGGGAGGCTCTGCTGCTCGTGGCCGAGTCGGGCCGGTGGTCGCTCGCGGGGGTCTACGACTGATGCCCGGGTACGGCGAACTGCACGCCCACTCGGGGTTCAGCTTCCTCGACGGGGCGAGCGACCCCGAGGAGCTCGTCGCCGAGGCCGCGCGCCTCGGGCTCACGGGCATCGCGCTCACCGACCACCACGGGCTCTACGGGGTGGTCCGCTTCGCTGAGGCCGCCCGCGCCCTCGGGGTCGCCACGGTCTTTGGCGCGGAGCTGACCCTTGACGCCGTCGACGACCGGGTGGGGGTGGCGGACCCCTCCGGGGAGCACCTCGTCGTGCTCGCCCGCTCGCCCGACGGCTACCGGGCGCTCTCGACGCTGCTCGCCGAGGCGCACCTGAAGCGCGGCGAGAAGGGCGCGCCGCGCTTCACGCTCGATGAGGTCGCCGCGGCGAGCCAGGCGTGGGTGGTGCTGAGCGGGTGCCGCAAGGGGCCGCTCACCAGATCGGA
>JAKAFH010000011.1 GCA_021818025.1 Actinomycetes bacterium
CTGTTGATTCCCTTCTCGTTGACCTGGACGTTCGGGGTCATGGTGAAGCGACGTCGACAGGGGATTGCCATCCTGGCCGCCATGGCCCTGCTGTGGGCCGGTTCGGTGCTGCCCGCGATGTACCTCGAGGCGCACGGGAATCCGCTCTTGGGCCGCGGGATCGACCAGCACGCGAGCGCCACCGTGGTCGGGGGCAACATGACGGGCAAGGAAGTGCGCTTCGGCGCCGCGCCGTCGGCACTCTTCAACGCCTCGGCCACAGCCACCTCCACGGGTGCGGTGAACTCGATGAGCGACAGTTACACCGCGCTCGGCGGCGGCGTGCTGTTGGTCAACATGATGCTGGGCGAGGTCAGTCCCGGCGGCGTGGGGTCGGGACTGTACGGAATGTTGATTCTCGCGATCCTGTCGGTCTTCATCGCCGGGCTGATGGTGGGGCGCACGCCGGAGTACCTGGGCAAGAAGGTCCAGGCGGCCGAGATGAAACTCATCGGGCTCTACATCCTGATCGTTCCGGCCAGCGTGCTGGCCGCGACCGCGCTCAGTCTCTCGATACCGTCGGTGCGGACCTCGCTGCTCAACCACGGGGCCCACGGGCTCACCGAAATGCTCTACGCCTTCACCTCGGCGTCGAACAACAACGGCTCGGCTTTCGCGGGACTGAGCGGCAACACGACCTTCCTCAATACGCTGCTCGGTGCCTGCATGCTTATCGGGCGGTTCGCGTTAATCGTCCCGGTCATGGCGATTGCGGGCTCACTGGGTCGCAAGGGCCGGATCCCCGACAGCGCCGGCACCCTGCGCACTGACACCGCGCTGTTCGCGACCCTGCTGATCGGTGTCACCGTCATCGTAGTGGGACTCACCTACTTCCCGGTCGTCACGTTGGGTCCCGTCGTCGAGCACCTCGTCACGCACGCCTAGGAGAACTATGAGCACCGTGTCCGTCACCCAGTCCGGTTTGCGCCGAGACCCCGCCCTCCTGCGTCGCGCGGGCGTCGAGGCGCTGCGCAAGCTCGACCCCCGGACGCTGGTGCGCAATCCCGTCATGTTCATCGTCGAGGTCGTCACGGTGCTGGCGGCGTTCTTCTGGCTGAAGGGTCTGGGCACGAGCTCGAGCGCGACCAACGTCTTCGCCGGCGTGACCGTGGCGTGGCTCGCGGTCACGGTCCTGTTCGCCAACTTTGCCGAGGCCGTCGCCGAGGGCCGTGGTCGGGCCCAGGCCGACGCCCTTCGGCGCACGCGCGCCGACACGGTCGCTCGGGTGCGACGCGATGGCGCGGTGATCGCGACGCCGTCGGCCGACTTGCGCGTGGGCGACGTGTGTGAGGTCGGGCCGGGCGAGATCATCCCGGGCGACGGCGAGATCATTGAGGGCATCGCGACCGTCGACGAATCGGCCATCACCGGGGAGTCGGCGCCGGTGATCCGCGAGTCCGGCGGCGACCGCTCGGCGGTGACCGGTGGCACGCGCGTGCTGTCGGACTTCATCGTCGTGCGCATCACCTCGAATCCGGGCGAGACGTTCCTTGACCGCATGATCTCGCTCGTCGAGGGGGCGAGCCGCCAGAAGACGCCCAACGAGATCGCCCTGGACATCCTGCTCGCGGGACTGAGCCTCGTCTTTATCATCGTGATCGTCACGCTGCAGCCACTGGCCGCCTACTCGCACGCCACCCAGTCGATCGTCGTGCTGGTCGCGCTCTTCGTGTGCCTGATCCCGACGACCATCGGGGCGCTGCTAAGCGCGATCGGCATCGCCGGCATGGACCGGCTCGTCCAGCGCAACGTACTCGCCACCTCCGGACGGGCCGTGGAGGCGGCCGGGGACTGCTCGACGCTGCTGCTCGACAAGACCGGCACGATCACCTACGGCAATCGTCGGGCGGTCGACCTGGTCCCGGTAGGCGGTGCCGAGGTCGCGGATCTCGCCCAGGCGGCGCTCTGGTCGAGCCTTTCGGACGAGACGCCCGAGGGTCGATCGATCGTGGAGCTGGTTCACGAGTCCTACGACCTAGCCGACGAGCTTCCCGGGGCGGCGGACCTCATCCCCTTCAGCGCGCACACGCGCATGAGCGGGGTGGACGTCGGGGGCCGCCAGATCCGCAAGGGCGCGGGCAGCGCCGTGACGGCCTGGGCCAACTCGCTCGGGCTCGCGACCCCGCCGGACCTCGCCAGCGTCGTCGAGTCGATCAGCGCCGACGGCGGCACGCCGTTGGTGGTGGCCGATGCGACACGGCTCCTCGGGGTGGTGCACCTGAAAGACGTCGTCAAGCCCGGCATGGCCGAGCGCTTCGCCCAGTTGCGCGCCATGGGGATACGCACCGTCATGATCACCGGCGATAATCCGCTGACCGCGCGAGCCATCGCGGGCGAGGCGGGCGTCGACGACTTCCTCGCCGAGGCTACGCCCGAGGACAAGATGAACCTCATCCGGCGTGAGCAGGCCGGCGGGCACCTGGTGGCGATGACCGGTGACGGGACCAACGATGCGCCAGCGCTCGCCCAGGCTGACGTGGGCGTGGCGATGAACTCCGGAACCCAGGCCGCCAAAGAGGCGGGCAACATGGTCGACCTCGACTCGGACCCGACCAAGCTGATCGACATCGTCGAGATCGGCAAGCAGCTGCTGATCACGCGCGGCGCGCTCACCACGTTCTCCATCACCAACGACATCGCGAAGTTCTTCGCCATCGTGCCGGCGATGTTCGTCACGCAGTTCCCCGCGCTGCGTGCGCTCAACGTAATGGGCCTGACGAGTCCCCACTCCGCGATCCTCTCGGCGGTCATCTTCAACGCGCTCGTCATCGTCGCGCTGATTCCACTGGCGCTGCGCGGCGTGCACTTCCGGGCCGCGGGCGCCTCGTCGATTCTGCGGCGCAATCTGCTCGTCTACGGCCTCGGGGGAGCGGTGCTGCCCTTCGTCGGGATCAAGCTCATCGACGTGGTCGTCACGGCCCTGGGGGTGCGATAATGCGTCGAGTCATCCGTGCGTCCCTCGTCATGCTCGTAAGCCTCAGCGTGCTGACGGGGCTCGCCTACCCACTCGTCCTGACCGCCCTCGCCCAGGCGAGCGTGCCCGGCCGGGCCAACGGCTCGCTCGTCTACGTCCGTGGTCGCGCCGTGGGTTCGGCGCTGATCGGCCAGTCCTTCACGAACGCCGCGGGCCGGCCGCTGGCCCAGTACTTCCAGCCGCGACCGAGCGCCGCCAACTACGACGCCCTGGCCTCGGGCGGCACGAACCTGGGCCCGTCAAGCCCGGTGCTGTTGCGCAGTGTCGCGACACTGGCGCGCGCCTACCGCGCCTTCAACCACCTGACACCGGGGACGCCCGTGCCGGTCGACGCCGTCACGACATCGGGATCCGGGCTCGATCCGGACATCTCGATCGCCAACGCGCTCTTGCAGGCGCCGCGCGTCGCCGCGGCCCGTCACCTCAGCCGCGCCGTCGTTCGATCCCTGGTCCA
Source organism: Actinomycetes bacterium (assembly GCA_021818025.1). GTDB lineage: Bacteria > Actinomycetota > Acidimicrobiia > Acidimicrobiales > RAAP-2 > RAAP-2. The sequence continues at coordinate 3,468 of JAKAFH010000011.1, forward strand.
GCGCTACACCCAGGGCCGCATCCTCGGTATCCTGGGTGAGCCGGTCGTCAACGTGCTCGAGCTCAATCTGGCGCTCGAGCGTCTCGGTCGGCATTAGGAGGCGTGGGTGCGCGGCAGGCTCCGCATCTACCTAGGGGCCGCTCCCGGCGTTGGCAAGACCTACGCGATGCTCGACGAGGGCGCTCGACGGCTCGGCCGCGGTTCTGACGTCGTCGTCGGCTTCGTCGAGACCCACGATCGAGTCCAGACCGCCGCGCGCCTGGAGGGACTGACCGTCCTCGCGCGCCGGCGGGTCGTCTATCGGGATCAGGTGTTCGAGGAGATGGACCTGCCGGCGATCCTGGCGCGCCACCCGAGCGTCGCACTGGTGGATGAACTGGCGCACACCAACGTGCCCGGCGTGGAGCACGTGAAGCGGTGGGAGGATGTCGAGGAACTGCTCGAGGCGGGCATCGACGTGATCTCGACAGTCAACCTGCAGCACCTCGAGAGCGTGAACGACGTCGTCGAGGCGATCACGGGCATCGCCCAGCGCGAGACCGTCCCCGACCGGGTCGTGCGCGCGGCCGAACAGGTCCAGCTCGTCGACCAGACGCCCGAGGCCCTGCGCCGACGTCTCGCGCACGGCAACATCTACCCGGCCGAGCGCGTGGACGCGGCGCTGAGCAATTTCTTTCGACCCGGGAACCTGGCCGCCCTTCGCGAATTGGCGCTGCTCTGGCTCGCCGATCGGGTCGACGACGAGATCCAGAGCTACCGCGAGCGGCACGGCATCGTGCGAACCTGGGAGACCCGCGAGCGAATCGTGGTTGCGATCGCCGGGGACACGTCGGCCGAGCGCGTGATCCGGCGCGGCGCGCGCATGGCGGCTCGCTCACACGCCGAGCTCGTGGGGGTCCACGTCACGAGGGGTGACGGCCTGAGCACCACGCACGCCGGGCTGGACGCCGCACTGGGGCTACTCGAGGAGCTCGGTGGCCGCTACGTGGAAGTCGTGGGCACCGACGTCGCGGCGAGCCTCGTGGCGGTGGCGCGATCGGAGAACGCCACGCAACTGCTCCTCGCGGCCTCGCCCAAGTCACGGCTCGCGACCTTCCTGCACGGCTCGGTGGTGGCGCACTGTGTCGCACTGACCCGCGGGGAGATCGACCTGCACGTGATCGGTGCGGCCGAAGCGGAGAACCCCGAGCCCCGGGCGCGCAATCGGCGCCGCTGGTCCAACCCGGTCGGACGGCGCCGCGAGCTCGCGGCGGCCGCCATCGGGGCGGCCGGGTTCGTCGCGCTGACGCTGGCGCTCGGCGGCGGGGGATCGCGGAACTTGCCCCTGGCCATCAGTGCGCACCTGCTCGTGGTACTCGCGGTCGCGGGTGTCGGCAGCGTGCTCGAAGGCCTCGCCGCGGCCATCGTTGGCTTCGCGCTCATCAACTGGGAGTACACGCCGCCGGTGCACACTTTCTCCGTCGCCGATGCACGCGACGTCGCGGCGCTCGTCGCCTACCTGGCGGCGGCGCTGTCGGTCAGCGGACTGGTGGACCTGGCCACGCGGCGCACCCGGGCGGCCCGACGCGCCGAACGCAACGCCCGGGCCCTCGCGCGACTGGCGCGTAGCGTCGCGGGGGGCCAGGAGGGCATGCGCGACCTGGTGACCCAGGTGGTGCGCGTCTTTGAGTTACGCGGCGCCTCGTTGCGTGCGACGACGTCGCCCAACGGGGACGTCACGGTCGGGGTCATTGAACCCGACGATCCCGTCGTGCCCCTCGGCGAGGGCTACGAATTGCGCGTGGGCGGGCGCATGGACCCGGCTGAACGCGAGCTGCTCGTCGGCGTGGCCGCGCAACTGGTGCTAGCCCTCGAGCGCCGGCGTCTGCAGGCTGAGGCCAATGAGCGCGACGCACTGGCTGAAGGCGATGCGTTGCGTGCGTCACTGCTGGCCGCGGTCAGTCACGACTTGCGAACTCCGCTGGCTTCCATCAAGACTGCGACGACGACCCTGATCAGCGCACGAGACCGATTGGAGGATGGCGAGGTGGCCGAACTGCTCGAAGGCATCGACGCCGAGTCCGATCGGTTGAACGGACTGGTGGGCGACCTGCTCGACATGAACCGAATCCACGAGGGCACCGTCGAGATCACGTCGCAGCCGGTCGATCTCGTCGAGATCGCCGAGCGCGCCATCGCCGAAGCCCGTCGCGCCGTAGCCACGCCCGAGGACGTGTCGCGCCACGGCGCGCCGAGCATGCCGGTGACGACCGATCCGGTATTGGTGGAGCGCATCGTCGCGAACCTGGTTCGCAACGCCCTCGAGCACGGCGGCGCGCCGGTGAGCGTCGATCTCGATCGAGCGGGCGGCGGCGTCGTGTTGCGGGTGATCGACCACGGTCCGGGCATCGACCGCGACCAACGCTCGCACGTCTTTGAACCCTTCCAACGGCGCGGCGACATCACCCGGGGCCGGGGCGTGGGCCTGGGGCTGGCAATCGCGCGTGGGTTCGCTACGACGGTGGGTGCAGTGCTTGACATCGAGGACACCCCGGGCGGCGGCTGCACGATGGTGCTGAGCCTGCCGGAGAAATCGTGAGCACCGTGCTCGTCGTCGACGACGACCGGGCGCTGGTCCGGGCGCTAAGCATTGGCCTGCGCGTGCACGGCTTTGACGTCCACGCCGCGACGACCGGGCCCGAGGCGCTGCGCGTGGCCGGCAAGGTACACCCTGACGTCGTGCTCGTCGATCTCGGTCTGCCCGGGCTCGACGGGATCGAGGTGATCGAGGCGCTGCGTGGCTGGAGCGAGGCCGCCATCATCGTGCTCTCGGCGCGCCCCCAGGAGGCGGTGAAGGTGGCGGCCCTGGACGCAGGGGCCGACGACTATCTGACCAAGCCCTTCGGCATCGACGAGCTGCTGGCCCGGGTGCGCGCTGTTTCGCGACGGCGGGTGTCCGCCACTGAGCCCGTGGTGCACGTGGGGGCAATCACTATCGACCTCTCGGCACGGCGCGTCGAGCGCGATGGTGCGCTCGTGCATCTCACGCCAAAGGAATGGGCCGCCCTGGCGGTCTTGGTGCGCCACCCGGGCCAGCTCGTGACCCACCAGACCCTGCTCGAACAAGTGTGGGGCGAGGGGTACGGCACCGAGACCGAGTATCTGCGTACGCTCTTCGCGCGACTGCGGCGCAAACTGGAAGATGATCCATCCGCTCCCCGCCATCTCATCACCGAGCCGGGTGTCGGCTACCGCCTCGAGTCGTAACGAAGCGGTGACGAGTCTAGAAACGGGGACGCGAGGACTCTCCTCGCCGTGAGCAGAACGGAGAGACCCCAGTGATTCCAGGGCCTTTCGGCGCTTGGGTTCTTGGTGGGCCGCCCGGGTCTCGATCCCGGCACCTTGGGATTGGATCTGGCCCGTCCGAGCGCATCCGTGAAAATCCATCTGACCTGGTCAGATCCGTTGGCAAATTCGCCGACGTCCGCCGAAATCCTCTCGAATTTGGGCCCTGGGCTACACCAGTGGCGACATGAAGCGGGCTCCGGGGCTGCCGGAGTTGTGAGCTTCGACAGTTCCAGTGGTGAGTCGTTTGAGCTTCGGATCGACCTCTGAGGCACGGCAAGTTTCTAAGAGCCAACGAATGAACCGGGTCGGACCACCGCGATCCCCGCAACCTGACTGAACGAAGGTGCTCGAGTTTCTCGCGAACATTCCCGTCGCCGCCGTTCGGGAGATGGTCGTGTTCGATTGGCGCGAGCGTCGCGCAATTAGTCTCGCCGGTGTTTGCTCGCCACGTAGTCGTTCAGCCATGCGCGGGTGCTGCGCCACTGTCCATCGGGACCTTTCTGTGCGCGAAGGCGCCCGCGCTCGATTGCTGCGCGAAGCGACACGACGCTACGTTCCTTCGTCGCCAACGCCGCGAGTGGGACAAGGCGGTTGGGCCCGGCGACCGCAGGAACAACGAAACGGTAAAGGTTGTCCGTGATCGCGCGCGCGATCAACTCACCAAGAGGACCTGGGTCTTCTTCGTCCGCTCGCTGCAGGGATCGAAGGTACTTGATTCGGTCTCGCTTGTAGATGATGACCGGCGGGTAACCCATACGAATCAGCACCAGGTTGAGCAGGAGCCGACCGGTGCGACCGTTGCCGTCGAGGAAGGGATGGATCCGCTCGAACTCACCGTGGGCGGCTGCGAGTGACTCGATGTGATTCTCGGCGGTGCTGATCCGAGAAAGTGACGACACCCAGTCCGACATCGCGGATTCGACTTCGACCCACGATGGTGGGGTCATGCCGCTCGGGAATGACTGGATGTCGTGGCGACGAAAACTGCCCGGTCGCTCCTCTGCGGTGGCGTTGGGGTGGGGAGCGACGCCCCACACCGGACCGAGGGCTAACTCGTGTACGTAACGCACTTCGGTCATGTTTAGTGGGGCATCGGGAGCCCAGTCACCTGGATCGAGGGCCTGCCCGTAGACCCACTTCGCGGCGTCGGCGTAACCCGTGACCTCCATGTACTCGCGAAGTTCCTTGTTCCCGACGGCGAGGCCCTGGGCGAGGAGCGCTTCGACCTGTTCGAGTACGAGGGTGTTGCCTTCGATCGCGGTCGACTGATGAGCCTCCTGGTACCAGATGGACGTCCAGATGTCCTCGGCTTCCGCGGGAGACGGCAGACCGCCCATGCGTTCGCGCAGCTCCTCGACGGCTTCGCTCAGTCGTTGGTAGATGGCTTGGCGAGATGGCCGCCCCCGTCGTGATTTGTTGGGTTCCACGAGAAATAATTATAACACAACAAATTAGGTTTGTCGTGGAGCGAATAATTCTGCTCAAACTCGACAATTCACTCTGAAGTAGTTCGGTAATTCAGGGTCCCGAAACACAAAGACCTCGCATCAGGCTCCGCGATGACCCGCCAGTGGCTGATACTCAAGCCGCCATCGGTGAGACGGGCGGCGCTGCTGTCGATTTAGTTGACATCTAACATCCAGGCAATTGCCCTGGGGAAGGATGGCAGCGATGGCAAGAAGGTATCCCAAGGAGTTCCGTGACGACGTGGTCAAGGTAGCCCGTCTGCACCAGTCTCCCATGACCCAGATTGCGAAGGACTTCGGCATCTCCGAGGCGACGCTCTATGAGTGGATGAAGAAGGCCGACGTCGAAGACGGTGCTCGTCCGGGCGTCACGTCGTCACAGGCCGAGGAGAACCGCGAGCTGCGCCGGCGCAACCGCGTGCTCGAGCAGGAGGTCGAGATCCTGCGCCGCGCGACCGCCTACTTCGCCAAGGGTCTCGCCCCAAAATGATCTACCCGCTCGTCCGCGAGTTGGCCGATGACGGTATTCCGGCCGGTGACGTGCCGGGTACTTCGCTTCTCCCCCCAGGGTTACTACAAGTGGTTAAAGGCGCCGTGCTCGAAGCGCGACTACGACAACGCGCATCTCACGAACGCCTTGATCGACCTGCACCGCGACGACCCGACCTTCGGCTACCGCTTCATGGCCGATGAACTCGAGATGCTCGACGAGTCGGTCAGCGAGCGACGGGTGTGGCGGCTGTGCTCGGAGATGTCGATCTTCTCGGCCTTCACCAAGAAGGGCAGGGCGGCGAAGAAGCCCGGCGCCCCGGTCCACGACGACCTGGTCCAGCGCAACTTCACAGCGTCGCGTCCGAACGAGAACACGAACGGACTGCTTCGTCAATACTTCCCGAAGGGCACTGACGTGTCACGGTGGACGGCCGAAGAGCTCGAAGCGGTTGCCCACGCACTCAATACTCGGCCACGAAAGACCCGTGGTTGGAAGACGCCCGCAGAAGTTCTCGATGAACACCTACGCTTGGCCCAACAAGCCAGTGTTGCTTCCACCGATTGAATCCGGACAATTTCGAAGCCGGGACTTCGTCATGCTGCTAAAGAACAACGGACTGGTCGGTTCCATGGGACGCGTCGGCGCCGCGGGTGACAACGCCCGCATGGAGTCGTTCCACTCACTGTTGCAGAACAACGTGCTCGACACGAAGAAGTGGGAGACGCGCGAGGAACTGCGCATCGCGATCGTCACTTGGATCGAGCGGACATACAACCGTCGGCGCCGCAAGCGCAGTCTCGGTCGCATGACGCCAGTGGAGTTCGAAGCCGTGTTTCAGGCCGTTGACGATGCGCATGTCGCAGCGTGAAACTATGGAAAGGAACTGTCAACTAAATCGACAGCAGCGCGGCTGTCGTCGGCGACTAGAGGCCTTTGGGGGGTCTCCATCTAACCGGAGTGGATTTCGCCAACTCGCAGTAGGGTCACGAGTGTGCTGGTCGCTTCTCGTGCTCACTGGGACTATCCCGCTGATTTTGGCGAGTTCGCCACGTGGTTCTCGACGGACGCTGACTGCTTGGACTATCTGAGGTGGTTGCGTTGGCCCAACGGCTTCGCCTGTGGGGTCTGCGGAGAGTCGGGCTGGCTCAACGGGGACGGGCGCCATGAGTGCTCATCGTGTCACCTACGCACAAGCGTCACCGCCGGCGCCATCTTCGACCGCACACGGACTCCCCTCACGGTCTGGTTCTACGCGGCGTGGCTTTTCGCGACAAGCAAGGACGGCATCTCAGCTATGGCGTTACAGCGCCAACTCGGTCTTCGCAGTCACCAGACAGCCTGGACGATGCTCACCAAGCTGCGGACCGTCACGGTCAATCCTGGTCGCGACCTGCTGACAGGAGATGTGGAGGTCGACGAGACCTTCTACGGCGGGCGCACGCCGGGTCAGCGAGGAGGCCGCCAGTACGGCGCGAAGCTGCCCGTAATCGTGGCCGTCGAACGCCGTCAGCCCCGCGGGTTCGGTCGCTGTCGAATGGTCATCGTCGATCGCATCAACCACGCGACCCTTCGCCAGTTCCTCGTCGAAAACGTCGCACCTGGCTCAACGATTCACAGCGACGGGCTCAACTCCTATATCCGAGCCACCAGGGGCCTTTACACGCTCAACGCGCAGCCGGCCCCTGGCGTCTTAGCGACGGTCGTACTGCCGGGAGCCCACCGGGTGGCCTCGCTCTTCAAGCGCTGGATGCTCGGCACCCATCAGGGCAGCGCCGACTGGGACCACCTGGCCCTGTATCTGGACGAGTTCGTCTTTCGATTCAACCGACGAACGAGTCGCCATCGGGGCCTGTGTTCTTCCGCCTGATGGAGCAAGCGGTTGCGCACGGCCCCGCGCCCTACCACGAACTCATCGTCGCCCCGCGTCCCAAGCGAGTTCCGCCCACGCCACCAGTGCCGACGCTGCGCGGACGAACGCTCACGCTCGAGAGACCTCGGGCAGTCCGACCCTGGAGAGGCTGAAACGAGCTCTCGAGCTGGCGCCACGTTGAGGGTGGCTTACGACGGGCGATGCTGGATGGCGCGCCAGACCCACGCGGCCTCAACAACGACCAGCAGGCCGAGCACGACATAGGCACCGACCGCGCCGGCAAACTTCCCGACCACTAAGGTCAGCAGCACTATGGCGACGAGTGTCAGCCAGAACTTGACCGCACCAAATACGAACCTCATCTCGCCACCTAAAGACCGTTGAGTTTCTTCAAGTACCGTACCCCTTCGGCAGTGAATGCCAATCGATCGTCTTGTACCTCTGGCAAACCGAGGCCGCGGTGGGAAAACCACCAATCTCGCGTTTACTCCGGTTAGATGGAGACCCCCTAGAGGCCTAGTCTGACGCGACCACGCCTTACCCACGCTTTGCCCACGGAAAGTGAGCAAGGACAGGTAGAAACTGGTAGAAACTGAGAGGCGATGATCTTTCTCGCAACGAGCAGAATGGAGGACCCCAGTGATTCCAAGGCCTTTGGGCGCTTGGGCTTTGGTGGGCCGCCCGGGTCTCGATCCCGGCACCTTGGGATTAAAAGTCCCCTGCTCTTCCCGATGAGCTAGCGGCCCGGCGGATGGAGAAATGCGTTGAGAAATGCTCAACCCCCGGACCACGCAGTTTAGCCGGGGCCGATTGCCAAGGATTTCTGGTCGAGATCGCCGCACTTAAAGTTGCCGAGATTCATTGGCGCGAGAGGCAAGTTCGGTTCAGCTCACCAATTCGAGCACCGGCTCCGTGACGTCCGCTCCTCCACCGTGAACCATTTGGTCCACGACCTTCCAGCCGGTTTGGAAGTACCACGACTTGGCATTGTCGTAGATGAAATAGAAATAGAGGTGCGCGTCAAGCAGGATCGGGATGCGACCAACTGCCTGAGCACGCTTGTGGGGATAGGTGACCTTGTGGTGCGCGATTCCACCCTCTGACGTGTTTCGGCCGGCTCCGAAGAGGCTTGAACACGTCGTCATCTTCCGGGAAGACGCGGTAGTTCTCGGCTACCTTGTGGCCGTAGTCTCCGTTCTCCTTGTGCGGCGAGTCCCATACGGCCGTTTGGTCTTCGTGGAATGTACAAATAGCGACTTTAGTAACTTGGTGAAATGTCAGCCGCACCCCCATCATCTTTTGCGGAGAAGCTCGTGCGAGCACCCGCCGGTGTCGCACTCTTGGCCCGCTTGGAGGCCACGCAACGCGATGACATTCCTTGGTTCGGGTGGCCAAAAGACTCGAATCTGAACGCGGTTGATCGTGCGGTGTCTTCCCTTTGGGATATGCCGTATGGAGAATTACTCGAACTGGCTGTCTACTCCGCCGAATTTCTGGCTGGACCATGGAGTGGCGAAGCACTCTTGTCGCTCCCTTACTTGTATGAGCAGGCCGTGCATCGTCGCCCGATAGCCGAGGTCGTATCCGAAAGGCTCCACACAGAGCTCCACCGAGACGCGGACTTTGGCGCACAACAGTGGTGGTACGAAGAGCCACAAGATTCAATTTCTAGTGCGACCCCCTGCTTCACCAACTACTCGAACGTATACGGCAACGGCGAGTTCACGTGCAGCGGGCTTTGGACCACGACGAACCCGCCACCAGAAGTTCACGACGCCCTCATTTCAGCGTGGGACTTTTTCGGACGACCCGTCTCGCGCTGGCTACTTCCCGTTCGACCGAGCGCGCGCGTATGGAACATCAACGGACCCGAAGACTGGGCGCATTTGGTCGAGACCTATCCGAAAGTGGCGACTCGACCGCATGCTGGTTGGGAGCTGCCTGGCCCCAACCAGCATCCATCCGATACCAAGATGTTGAGGTCTATCGCTGCTCAGCACGCTGTGAGAACCGAGATCACTGTTCACGTGCTGCCCGACTGGGAGTGCGTCGCGACCGACTTCGACGGGGTTCATCTCAGTTGGGCGGGGTTTCTCACTGCCGAGGGTTATATCAGCGACCTGTCCGACGGAGGCGTCACGATGTTGCGGTACTGGGGCAGCGAACGTACCCTTTGGCTCCACGACGTTTTCGACGAACCAATTCCCCTCGGAGCCCCTGCGCTTACTGGGCAAGTCGGTGGCGGAGTTGGAGTTGATGCATCGAGCGACACCGAGCGCCAGGCGTCGGACAGGTCGATAGTCGAAACACTCTTGGGCCGCTAGGGCATTGGACGCCACGCAACAAATATGCGTGCCTGCACCCAACCCAACCAGGCCCCATTGCCGTACAGCCCAGCCCACTTTTCGGGAACTAGCCCAGGGCGGTTTCAAGGGGTCAGCGCAATGCCCGACAGGCAATGACCAGGGTTACGTGCGACAGTGCAATGTCGCAAGCGGGACGACGACGGCTGCTTTCTTCGTTCCGTCCATCGCAATCGGTGACACGAAAGTAATCACCAACGCCGACTTGCCCGACTGCATTGTGACGACGGGGTCGCTTCGAGTTGCCACCGGCAGGAGGGCATTAGTGGCGCACCACGTATTCGATTGCGGCTTGAGCATCGCCAGATGCTCGGCCGTCTGGAACGGCGAGCCGGTGACCGCCACGAGGGCGCCGGTTGAAGTGATGGTCATCACCGGCCCGTACGGGTAGGCGCTGCTTCCGACGCGCGCGCCGCCGAGCCTAGGGAGTGACACCGTGTTCCAGTGGGTCCCGTCGCGGGTGTAGAGCAGGGCGCTCTGCCTCGTGCGATCGATCAGGAGTTCGCCGCCCGACGACGTGGTGACCAGCTGCTCGCCGGCACACGGGTTCACCGACGCGACAGCACCTGCCGCGCGCCACGTCGTCCCCCGATACTCATTGGCCGAGCCCACGAGCACGGACTGCCGCCATTGCGACATCCCGCACGCTCCCTGGGGCGACTCGGGCCCAAAGATCACGCACGGCGCGCCCGATGGGCAGCTCAGGTTCACGTCGGTCCACGTCCGACCACCCGTCGCCGACGTCGTGGCCACGAACGCGACGGACTGGCCGGGCCCAGGCGGAAAGAAGTAGTTGGCTTCATAGAGCATCGCCACGCCAGTGGGACGCTCGACGAAGCCGGCGAAGTCGGTCAGCGTGTAGCCCGTGGGCGGTGGCACGAAGCGCCAACTCCGACCCATGTTCGTCGTCACCAGTGCCACGCCGTAAGACGGGGGAATGGTTCCGCCCTTGCTCGCCTGGAACCCGGCGTAGATGGTCGATGGATGCCTCGGATCCAAGGCCACGTCCTCGCACACCGCGACCGCGGCGGGACTCCCAGCAAGATGACCCAGGGCCAGGTGTGCTCGTGCGAGCATCGTGGTCACGGCGCCGTCGCCAGCACGAGTGAAGCGGCCCCCACGCGAGGAGATCACCACGCCCGTCGGGGTGCACCAACCCACGGTGGTGTTGCCGGGCTGGGCGGCAAGTGGACTGCCCCATCCCGACGGCTGGACGAGTGTGGGCCGGACGACGCTGAGCGATGCCCACGGTACCGACTGGACGTTCGCCGCCGCGCTCGACCGTGTCGCAGCAGTCACGCTCGCCCCCAGCAGCGCGCTCAGGAGAACGATTCGCCACAGCCTGGTCACGCCACACTGTGCCATAGTCGACTCCCTACTAGGCAGCAGGTGTCGCATCGAGTTAGGGGCGCATCGTTTCGGGGCTCGCGGCGCAGGAACGTGCGCGCTCGCAAAGCCTCCGAACGGGATCGGCCGCTATCGATTCCCGCTGCGTCCTCTGGCTACTCGGGGGACCGAGAGTCCAGTCAACCGGTCCTGTTGTCATTCGTGGACCAGGTGGAACGCGTACTGTCCGCAGTATTGCGTCGTCAGCCGACCGTGTCGATTCGCCGCGGTGAGGGCGCCGTCTGCCCGTGAACGCCAGCGGGTACCTGTCAGCCTGGCTCGCTTACGCATCCAGAGTCGCGATGGATGCTGCGCAGTACCCTCGCGTCGTGCGTTAGGGCTGCTGGTAGACGTCAGGATGCCGGACTTCCATGAAGCGCCAGGCATTACTGATCGCGCTGAAGCCGAATTGCGCGTAGAGCCCGTGGGCGTCAGACGTGAACAGCAAGAGGCGACGGAGTCCTTGCAGATCCGGGTGCTTCATGACCTCGTGCATCAGCCACTTCGAGAGACCCTTGCCCCGGTGCGCTTGGACGATGAACACGTCAGCCACGAGGGCGAACGTCGACTTGTCCGTTACTATGCGCGCGAAGCCGACCTGGGTCGCGTCGTGATAGACGCCGAAACACAGCGAGTTCTCGATCGACCGCGCCACGACGTCCCGGGGGATGCCGCGGGCCCAGTACGACTCGTCAGACAGAAAGTGATAGATCGTGTCGACGTCCAGCCGTTCTCGGTCGGTCGAGATCTCGTAGCCACTAACGCCCATGGGAGTTTCCACAGATCCATTCTGACGTCACGGTCACACTTGACTGCGCCTCGACACGAGAAGGGCGCCACCGCACCGACGCGTCAGTCCGAGCGCGCGACCAGGCGTGCGTGCCACTCGCGACGCAGCAATCCGTACACAAAGGAGTCCGACACGTCGCCGTCGACGACGCAGTCCTCGCGCAGGGTTCCCTCGCGCACGAACCCGAGCCTCTCGAGCACGCGGGCCGATGCCACATTGCGCGTGTCGACTTCGGCCTGGACTCGACGCAGGTCGAGCTGGTCAAAGGCCCACCGCAGCAACTCGCCCGCGGCCTCGGTGGCGTAGCCCTGGCCCCAGGCGTCACGCGCGAAGCAGTAGCCGAGTGCCGCGCTGGCGTACTGGGGATTCCACCGTCGAAGACTGCACCAGCCAAGAAAGGCGCCGTCGCGGGTGCGCTCGGCCGCGACCCGCACGCCCGTTCCCTCCCGAGCGATCTGCTCGCTCGCCTCGACGAAGGCGTGCGCCTGGTCGAGCGTTCGCCACCGCGGCGAGTCCCAATAGCGCATCACGAGTGGATCGCTGTGCAGAGCGAAGAGTTCGTCGTGGTCGTCGTCGGACACCGGCCGCAGCCGCAGCCGGTCGGTTGAAAGGAGGGGCGTCGTCAACGGCACGGCGTCAGTCTCGTCGTGAAACGAGCGATCGTCAACGCGGCGACGAAGGCGACGGTCGGGTGCACGGTGGCGTCACCCGATCGTGTTACGCGCGGTGGGTTTGTCACTAGTGCGAGTGACGCCAACGCAGGTGGTGCAGGTGCCGGGTGGTCGGTGGCCGGTGCTTCACCCCGTCGGCGAAGACGGTTTGGTCGATCCGGCGCATCGTGGGCAGCCCCGGCAACACCGCGAGCGTGACCGCGATGCCGATGAGCGCGAGCCCGGTGCGCAGGCCGGTCCAGTGGATGAGCACGGTCATCATCAGCGACCCGAGGGCCATCCCCGCGACCTCGCCACCCTCGAGGGCGCCGAGCACCCGTCCGAGCTTGTCGTTGGGCACGATGTGCTGGAGGATCGTGATGGCGTTCACGTCCACCACCGAATTCGCCGCTCCGATCAGCCACATCGACAGCAGCGCCGCACCCAGGGTTGGCAGCACCGCGATGATGACCAGGGGAGCGGCCCACACGATCACGCCCAGGGCAAAGTCCATCGCGAGCTGTGCGCGCTCCATCAGCATGAGCGCGACGAAGCCACCGACGAGGCCCCCGATGCCGAGCAGCGACTCCATGAGGCCCAGTCCCGAACTGCCGATGTGGAGCATCTTCAAGGCGATCGCGACGGTGAACACCGCTGACGCGCCCGCGACGACGCACTGCAGGACGTAGAGCACGACGAGGGTCAGCACGTTGCGGTCATTGCCGATGAGCCGAAAGCCCTGGATGGCGCGTGCGAGGAAGCTCTGGGCACGTGCGTCGCGTTCGTCGGGCGCCTGGCGGAGCAATTCGATGATCTCGGGCGAGCGTTCAGCGTCGGTTGGGGCGTGAATCGAGAAGACGACGATCGCCGACCACACGAACGTTGCCGCGTCGAAGCTGAACGCGGCGGACACGTTCGTGAACGCGAGCAGGAAACCGGCGAGAGCCGGGCCGGCGAAGAAGCCGACGCTCTCGATCGTGCTCGAGACGACGTTCGCCCCGGCGATCTCGTCGTGATTCTTCGCGAGCGTCGGCAGGATCGAGGCCTGGGAGGGCCGGAACGCCGTTCCGGCGAGGCCGACGAGCACGACGAGGGCGTAGACGTACCACTTCGAGCCGTGCAGGGCGACGATGGTCGCCGCGAGCGCTACCAAAACGAGCCGGACGAGATCCGACGCCACCATGATGATCCGCCGGTCGTACTGGTCGGCCAGGGTCGACGTGAACGGCGCCACCGACGCGATGGCGACGTAGCGCACGACCGCGAGCACCCCGACGGCGGTCGCTCCACCGCTGCGATAGACGAAGACCACGGCGCTGAGCGAGAAGACGCCGTCGCCGATGAGCGAGACCCCGAAGGCGAGGAAGATGCGCCGCAGGGCGGGATTGGCGAAGACGTTCGCCATAGCCGTCTTTGACGAGCGCAACTCCTCGCGAACCTGACTCATCGACCGCTCCTCACGTCACCTTCACTCGAGAATGGCGACCTCGCCGCAACCCCCATTCGACAAACACCGCTGCCGTTGGCCTCAACCCGCCCGCGACTCGGTCCGCGGACCCGACCTGGCTCAGTCGACCGCGCGATTGGCCAGCATCTCGAAGTGCTCGTAGAGACGCGCTTCGCCGAGTTGACCGCGCAGCGTTTGGGCGTACGAACCGACCTTGGCCCACATGCCCTCGATCCAAAACAGGTCGCTCAGCAGCTCCCACGCCAGCACGCCGTGCTTGACGAGCGCGCCCGCCGTCTCGCCGAACATAAGAACGGTGCGGGCCGCGTCGGCGCTCGCCGTGTCGGTCGTGGCGTCGAAGCCTTCGCGGAAGATATCGGACATGGCGGAATCAAGTCCGATTTCGCTGCTCCAGCGCACCAGGTCCATGAACACCTTTGCGTCGTCATGGGTTACCGCCATGTCGTCCCCCTTTGCGGCACCGCCGCTGGTCACTCGTCTGGTGGCCCAAGCACGCCCCGCTTCGGCCAACCATATAGAGCGCGAGTCCATTACGGCGTTTTGATAGTTGAGAGAATTCTTTGCGATTCGCGTGCGCATCTGCTCGTCCAGGCGCAAAGAGCACTCGTCGCTCGCAGCGTTAGGCTCTCGCAGTGACCCCACCGGACCAGTCTCGAATCCACAACGCCGCTATTGCGAGCCGGGTGATGACGCCCGACGAGGCGGCCGAGTTCATCCGGCCCGGTGACAACGTGGGCATGAGCGGGTTTACCGGGGCCGGGTACCCCAAGGAAGTGCCTGGCGCGCTCGTACGCCGGGTCGAGGCGGCGGCCGCACGTGGGGACCGATTCGCGGTGAGCGTCTGGACCGGTGCCTCGACCGCGCCCGAGCTCGACGGCGCCCTCGCGGCCGTCGACGCGATCGATCTGCGCATGCCCTACCAGTCGGACCCGGTCAGTCGCGCCAAGATCAACGCCGGCCTCGTCGACTACCTCGACCTGCACCTCTCGCACGTCGCCCAGATGGTGTGGGAGGGCGCCTTCGGACACCTCGACGTCGCCGTCGTCGAGGTGGCCGGCGTCACCGCCGACGGCAATCTCATCCCGTCCTCGTCGGTCGGCAACAACAAGACCTGGATCGACCAGGCCGATCGCGTGATCCTCGAGGTGAACGCCTGGCAGCCCGAGGCGTTTGCGGGCATGCACGACGTCTACTACGGGACCGCCCTGCCGCCGCACCGTAAGCCGATCCAGATCGTCTCGGCCTCGGACCGCATCGGCGTGCCTTACCTGCGCTGCGCGCCCGAGAAGATCGTCGCCGTGGTCGAGACCTACGCGCCCGATCGCAATACCGCCTTCAAGCCGGTCGACGAGACCTCCCAGCTCATCGCCCAGCACCTCCTCGAATTCCTCGCCCACGAGGTGAAGCACGACCGTCTGCCGGCCGGGCTGCTGCCCCTGCAGTCGGGCGTCGGCAACATCGCCAACGCGGTGCTGCGCGGACTCGACGGGGGACCGTTCCGCCCGCTCACCGCCTACACCGAGGTCATCCAGGACGGCATGCTCGCCCTCTTGCAGTCGGGCACGATGGACTCGATCTCGGCGACCGCCTTCTCGTTGAGCGAGGAGGGCGCGGCCGACCTGCACGCCAACATCGCCGACTACCGCCAGCGGATCGTGCTGCGGCCCCAGGAGATCAGCAACCACCCCGAGGTGATCCGCCGACTGGGCTGCCTGGCGATGAACGGCGCCATCGAGGCCGACATCTACGGCAACATCAACTCGACCCACGTCATGGGAACGGGCATCATGAACGGCATCGGGGGATCGGGCGACTTCGCGCGCAACGCCTACATCGCGATGTTCCTCACGCCCTCGACCGCCAAGGACGGCGCGATCTCCTCGATCGTTCCCATGGTGAGTCACGTGGACCACACCGAGCACGACGTGCACGTCATCATCACCGAACAGGGTGTCGCCGATCTGCGTGGATTGGCACCGCGGCGGCGCGCCCAGAAGATCATCGACCAGTGCGCGCACCCCGACTACCGGCCGATGCTCCAGGACTACTTCGACCGCGCCAACGCGTCGAGTTCGGGCCGACACACCCCGCACCTGATCGAGGAGGCACTGTCGTGGCACGCGCGCTACCTCCGCGAAGGCACGATGCGGCGCAACTGAGGCGCTCACGGCGCCTGGCGTGGCGACACTTGTGGCGCGCCGCGAACGAGGTGTGTTCTGCCAAGTTCGAACGCTCGTGAACAAAACGTCAAGCGATGACTTGACAGTGCTGAGGGCGCTCGTTACTTTGTAAGCGGTTACATTGCTGTAAGCGGTTACAAGTGCAGTGCATGCACGAGTCCGAGGGGGAGTACGTGGTCGATTCACCTGCGACGATTTACGACGTCGCTGCGCGCGCCGGTGTCTCTATCGCCACCGTGAGCCGCGCGATCAATGCCCTCGACTCGGTCCGACCCGAGACCCGCGACCGAGTCTTGGCCGCGATGGAGGAGCTGGAATTCGTCCCCAATTCCGTGGCGCGAGGACTGTCGAGCGGCAAGCACTGGATCCTGGGTCTGGTCTTCATGCGCGCGGGCGTCGACAGCGGGGTCCTGGGTGTTGAAGAGGCGAGCCTGCTGTACACGGACATCGTCATCCGGGGTGCCGAGACCCGCGCCGCCCATCACGGCTTCGCTCTACTCCTGAGCAGCTCAGACGACAGCCACCCGTCGAACATGTCCTCACTGCTGAATCTCACCGGAACGGTCGACGGGCTGATTCTGCTCGATCGGGTCTTGAAGGACGAGGACGTTGCGTATCTTTCCAAGAAGATCCCCATCGTGCTCCTCTCGGGCAACGGCAACGTTCCCAACGTCGTCACGGTCCGGGTCGACAACGAACAGGCGATGCGCGACTTGGCCGAGCATCTCGTGACGGTGCACGGCGTCTCGCGAATCGGCTTCGTCACGGGTTCCAACGAGAGTCCCGACAGCGTCGCGCGCACCAGCGCCTTCCTTGACGCAGTCACTGCCATGGGAGGGGTGGCGGACCCCAGCGACATTCTCCAATCTGACTGGACGTCGGCCGGCGGCGAGGCCGCCATGAGAGAGCGACTCAAGTCCGATCGACCCCTTCCGGACGTGTTCGCCTGCGCGAACGACCAGACCGCGGTCGGGGTCATCTACGCACTCGGGGAACGCGGGATCCGAGTACCTGGGGACGTCATCGTCACGGGCTTCGACGACATCTCACTCACCCGGTACTTCAACCCGTCACTCACGACGATTCGCCAGTCGGGGAGCATCCTCGGCGAAGTCGCGGTGGACGCCCTTGTTTCGCTGCTCGACGATCCCGACGGCGCGAAAGCGACGATCGTGCTGCCGACGGAGTTGATCGTGCGCGCGAGCTGCGGCTGCGCCGAGGAGGGCGAATTGAAACGTGAGGCCCTCGGCGCCCGGCGTTCGGCGGGGGTTCTGTCGTGAGAACCATCGCGCGCCGACTCGGTCTGTACCTGCTCACGGCTTGGGTCGCCGTCACCGCTAACTTCATCTTGCCCCGGCTCATGCCGGGTAATCCCGTGCAGACCCTCATCGGCAAGATCACCAGTCAAGTAACGCCGGCCGAGATCCGCGCCATTCGACTTTCCTTCGGCATGGGTTTCAAAGAGGGAATCGTCGCACAGTATTTCACCTACCTCGGACAGCTCTTCCACGGCAATCTCGGTGTATCGATTACCCTCGGCGCGCCAGTGAGTTCAATTCTGCGCGAATCCGTACCGTGGACGATCGGGTTGATCGGCGTTTCCACCATCGTGAGTTTCTTCGTGGGCACAGTCGCCGGGGCCATGCTCGGCTGGACTCGTGGATCGCGGTTCGACTCGCTCATCCCGACCGCGACCTTCTTCCAGGCCATCCCGTACTTCTTTCTTGGCACGGTCATGCTGCTCATCTTCGGGAGCGACCTGCACTGGTTCCCGGTGCTCGGTGCCTACAGCCAGGGTGCGACGCCGGGGTGGAACTGGTCATTTATCGCCAGCGTGATCCGCTACGGCGAACTCCCGGTCATATCGATCATCTTGAGCTCCGTCGCGGGTTGGATGCTCGGCATGCGCAACATGATGATCACGATGATCGGGGAGGATTTCGTCCTGATGGCAGTGGCGAAGGGGCTGCCGCGACGCAAGGTGATCATGCACGCCGCGCGCAACGCCGTCCTACCGAGCATCGCGAATCTGTCGCTCGCCATCGGCCTCGTGGTTTCGGGGGCGCTCTTAGTGGAGCTCGTCTTCAACTACCCCGGCGTCGGCGACCTGCTCCTCCAGGCGGTCTTGAACGAGGATTACCCACTCATCCAGGGCATCTTCTTGGTAATCACGTTTACGGTGCTCGCCGCGAATCTGCTCGCCGACGTGGTTTACCTGGTGCTCGACCCACGAACCCGCAGCGAGGCGGCGGTATGAGAGGGCTCGCTCTACCGCGTTCACCCAAGGTCATCCTCGGGCTTGGCATCCTCGGCTTCTTCATCGTGATGACGGTGATCGGCCCGTGGCTAGCCCCCTACGACCCGAGTTCCACCGCGTTCCCCGCCCTGCTCACGCCGTCGTCGCACCACCTGCTCGGCACCACCAGCCTCGGCCAGGACATCTTCTCCCAACTTCTGGTCGGCGCCCGCGCGACGATGGTCGTCGCCCTCGTCGCGGGTCTGGTGGCGACGGTACTGTCGATGGTCGTTGGCGTAACCGCGGGCTATCTCGGCGGTGTATCTGACGACGGGCTGACGTTGCTCTCCAACGTCTTTCTCGCCATCCCGGGCGTACCCCTACTCATTGTCATCGACAGTTACCTACCGGTGAACAGTCGTTCGAACGAATTCGTGATCGGTCTGATCATCAGCCTCACCGGATGGGCATGGGGCGCGCGAGTCCTGCGCGCTCAGACGTTGTCGCTTCGCAATCGCGACTTCGTCGAGGCCGCGCGGATCATTGGCGAGTCACGCCGGCGGATCATGTTCAGCGAGATCGCCCCCAACCTCTTGCCGGTGCTCGCGTCCTCGCTGCTCTTCACGGTGCTGTACTCGATCGGCGCCTACGTCACCCTCGCCTACATCGGGCTCACGAGCACCGCCACGTGGAACTGGGGCACGATGCTCTACTGGGCCCAGGCGAACAACGCACCGTTGTCCAACGAGTGGTACTGGTTTATCCCGCCGGGTATCTGCATCGCGCTCGTCGGCACCGGTCTCGCGTTGGTGAACTTCGGGATCGACGAGTTCATCAACCCCCGCCTGCGCGCTGCGGGACTCACCGCTCGCCAGCGACGTCAGTTGCACCTACCGCGCCGCGCGCGGTTAGGCCTCACGCCGGTGGTATCGCTCGCCCCCGCGCCGAACCGGCGTTCGAC
This sequence comes from Actinomycetes bacterium, assembly GCA_021818025.1. Classification (GTDB taxonomy): domain Bacteria; phylum Actinomycetota; class Acidimicrobiia; order Acidimicrobiales; family RAAP-2; genus RAAP-2. Next base: position 22,658 of record JAKAFH010000011.1, read on the forward strand.
CCACGCGGTGGTCAAGTGAGCGCCACCATCCCTCGCGAGGTCCAGTCCACCGCCGCCGAAGGCGGCCGTGCGTCAACGGGCCCAGTTCGCGACGGCGCGATTCGCGAGTCGGTGCTTGAGATCAATCATTTTAGCGTCGACTACGGCGCCGGCGAAAACATGGTGCGCGCCGTCTCGGACGTCACGCTACGCCTGGAACGGTCGCGGGTGCTCGGCATTGCGGGCGAGAGCGGCTCGGGTAAGTCGACGTTGGTCTACGCAATGACTCGACTCCTGCGATCGCCCGGTCTGATTAGCGGCGGTGAGGTGATCCTTCACGTCACCGACGAAGGGGGGGCCGTGACCCCGGTCAATCTCGTCACCGCCACCGAGTCCGAACTGCGCAGGGTGCGCTGGTCCCACGTGTCAATCGTGCTCCAGAGCGCCCTCAGCGCGCTCAATCCGGTGTTGCGCATCGGCCGCGAGTTCGACGAGGTGCTGAAGACCCACCGTCCGAACCTGACCAAGGCGCAACGACGCGCGAGGGCCGAGGAGCTTTTGCGGATGGTCGGGCTCAGTGGGGATCGGCTCGAGCGGTTCCCTCACGAACTCTCGGGCGGACAGCGCCAGCGCGTGATGATCGCCGTGGCGCTCGCGCTCGACCCCGAGCTCGTCGTGATGGATGAACCGACGACCGCCCTCGACGTCGTCACGCAGCGCGAGATCATCGGCGAGTTGAGTACGTTACGCGCGCAATTCGGCTTCGCGATGATCTTTATCACCCACGACCTTTCGTTGCTGGTCGAGCTGGCTGATGAGATCGCCGTCATGTACGCCGGTTCCATCGTTGAGCGCGCCGGAGCGCGCGAACTCTATGAGTCGCCTCGCCATCCCTATACCCTGGGCCTACTCAACTCGTTCCCGCCGCTGCACGGCGAGCGCCGCGAATTGACCGGGATACCAGGAACGCCGCCCGACCTCGCGGATCCCCCGACGGGTTGCAGTTTTGCGCCGCGGTGTGCCTTCGCCATGGAACGGTGCGTGCTCGAGAAGCCGACGCTCGTCGAGGTCGATGACACGGGGCGAAGCGTGGCCTGCTGGCTGTTCGACGACGCGAGCGGATCGCGCGTGCCCGTGGAGCTTTCGCGGGTTGCCCCGCGCGCCGAGGCGCCGAAGGGGGGGTCGTGAGCGAGACCCGAGTAGAGAGGGACGTGGTCCAGCTCAGTGCGAAACACCTGTCGCGCGATTTCACGTCGCGCGTACCCGGGCGTTTCGTCAGCGCCAGGCAGGTCACGCACGCGGTCGACGACGTGAGCCTCGACCTCGTCGCGGGCCGGGTGGTCGCGGTGGTGGGCGAGAGTGGTTCGGGCAAGTCAGTCCTGGCGCGCATGCTGGCGCGCATTGTCCGGCCGACGTCGGGTGCCCTCGCGCTGCGCGGTACCCCGATACCCGCCCGAGCCAAACGCGACCTCGCCTACGCCTCGATGGTGCAGCTCGTGCTCCAGGACCCGTTCGCGTCGGTCAACCCCGTGCACCGGATCCGCCACAGCCTCGAACGGCCGTTGTTGATCCACGGCGCGGAACGAACCCAAGTCGGCGAACTCGCCTCGGCTGTGCTGAAGAGGGTCTCGCTCGACTCGTCGGATCGCTTCCTCGACCGGTACCCCCACGAGCTCTCCGGAGGTCAGCTCCAACGGGTATCCATTGCGCGCGCCCTGTGCGTGAAGCCGAAGGTCCTTCTCGCCGACGAGCCGATTTCGATGCTCGACGTCTCGGTGCGCCTGGGGATTTTGAACCTGCTGAAGGGTCTGTGCGACGACGAGAACCTCGCGGTGCTCTACATTACCCACGACATCGCCTCGGCGCGGTATCTCGCGGACGAGACGATCGTGATGTACGCCGGCCAGGTCGTCGAACAGTCCCACGGGACCGCGCTGGTTGACGCGCCGACTCATCCGTACACCCAGCTCCTGATCGCGTCGGTACCCGACCCGTCGGACCCGACGGCGGTCAGTGCGCGCGACGCCTCGCTCCGCATTCCCGCGAGTGCGTCGGCGGGCTGCCGGTTTGCGCCGCGGTGTCCTGATGCGATGGCGCGCTGTGCATCCGAGAGTCCGCCCGCCTTCGAGGTCAGACCCGGTCACTTCTCTCGCTGTTGGCTGAACGAGAACGATCGAGTGGCGACCCTGGTGGCGCCGCTGACGCGACGAAAGGGGGAACCGACGACGACGTGACGACGACCATCCAGTCGGGCGCGCACCACTCTGGTGGTCATCGCGCCTTGGCAAGGACGCGCAGGTCCAACCGACCTCGCGTCAGGCAGTACGGACCCACACGGTTCATAAAGACGTCGGCGAGAGCCGGCTGGACGTTACCAATATAAAGGATGCGTATGTTTAGAAAGTCAGGAGTCGCAGTACTCGCAATGTCCTGCTTGACCATCGGACTCGTCGGACTGAGTTCGGGAGCGGCCAACGCGAGCACCAATTCGGTGGTGTCGCTCGAGGGTAATACGGGAGTCACCTTCACGAACAACTTCAACCCGTTCGACTCGAGTTCGTTCGCCGCGCAGTTGAGCGTTCGCTCACTGGTGAATGAACCGCTGTTTGAATTCGACCTGTTGAAGGCCAATACGCAGTACCCGTGGCTCGCTACGAAGTATCAGTGGGCCAATGGGGGTCGGACCTTAACCTTCACGTTGCGCAAGGGCGTCAAGTGGAGCGACGGCAAGCCGTTCAGCTCGGCCGACGTCGCGTACACGTTCGATCTGTTGAACCGCGTTCCCGCGGCCAACGTCTACGGCGTGCCCACGATGTCGAGCAACGCGACGGTCGATGGTCCCTACTCGGTCACGCTCCACTACGCGACGCCCGAGTACCTCAACATCACCGCCATCGCGGGCAATGTGTTGATCGTTCCCGAGCACGTCTGGTCGAAGGTTCACAACCCGGCGACCGCGATCATCACCAAGCCCATTGGCACGGGGCCGTACGAGCTACAGAGTTTCTCGACCCAAGCGGTCAAATACAGCGTGAACCCAACCTACTGGGGTGGTAAGCCAGCGGCGAGTGAGGTCCTTGTGCCATCGTACTCCTCGAACACGGCGGCCGCGACGGCCCTGGCCGACGGTCAGTTGACGTGGGCGGGTAACGACATCGCCAACGTCAACCAAATCTTCGTCAACAAGAACCCTCGGACGAATCACACGTTCTTCGCGCCTGGTTCGACGGTAACCCTGGAGTTCAACGTCACCGGAACCGGTCCATTGAGCGACCCCGCCGTTCGTCAGGCCATTAGCGCCGGCATCGACCGCACGGCGCTCTCGGTCAAGGGTGAGACGGGCTACGAAAAGCCGGCGACGTCCTCGAGTGCGCTGATCCTACCCAACCAGGCGTCGTACCTGATCCCGTCGTTGAAGAACGACCTCTCACCGCACGCGGACCCGGCCAAGGTCGCCTCGATCCTCACCGCGGATGGCTACACCAAGGACTCGAACGGGTTCTACGCGAAGAACGGCAAGGAGATCCAGTTCTCGATCGAAGACCCGACCGCGTACTCGGATTACTACGCCGACGACCAGTTGATCGCCAACGAGCTCCAGGCCGAGGGGATCGACGCCACGGTGAACGGCGTCCAGGCGTCCCAGTGGTACTCGGACTCGGCCACCGGAAACTTCCAGTCGATCATCCACTGGGGTAACGGCGGCGTGAGCCCCTACGTGCAGTACGCCAACTGGCTGGATTACACGCAATCTGCCCCGATCGGCTCGTCGGCCAACGCGGACTACGGTCGCTACAACTCGCCGGCGGCGCAGGCGGCGCTGAAGCGACTCTCGACCATCAACCCAGCGAACGTCAAGGCGCTCCAGGCTGCGACTGCGGTGCTGGAGAACCTGGTCTCGACCCAGGTGCCGGTGGCCCCGTTGATGTACGGCGCGGACTGGGATGAGTACTCGACGGCCCACTTCACGGGATTCGTCACGCCTCAGAACCCCTACGCGGACCCGTCACCGGGTGACCCGCAACTGCCACTCATCTTGATGCGGCTCAAGAAGGCGTAACGCGATTCCTGACGAGGGGCGCACCGTTCCAATCCCGGCGCGCCCCTCGTCAGGTCCCCCTACCGAACTCACCAGGAGCACTGCACCGTGACCATCATTACCAGCCCATTGGGCATGACCCGCCCGTTCCCGCCCGATTTCCTGTGGGGCACGGCGACCGCCTCGTATCAGATCGAGGGCGCGGCCACCGAGGACGGCCGCGGCGTCTCGATCTGGGATACGTTCAGTCGCCAACCGGGCGCAGTCTTCCACGGCGACACCGGCGACATCGCCTGTGACCACTACCACCGGATGACCGAGGACCTCGACCTCCTCGAGCGGCTCGGCGTCGGCGCCTATCGCTTCTCCGTCGCCTGGCCGCGCGTGCAGCCGCGCGGATCGGGGCCGGCCAACCAGCGGGGCCTCGACTTCTATCGCCGACTCGTGGCCGGATTGCGCGAGCGAGACATCGAGCCGACACTCACCCTTTATCACTGGGATCTGCCCCAGCCGCTCGAGGACCGCGGTGGTTGGTGTGAGCGCGACACGGCCGATCGTTTCGCGGACTACGTCGACCTCGTGGCGCGCTCCCTCGGCGGCGACGTCGAGCGGTGGATCACCTTGAACGAACCGTGGTGCTCGTCGTGGCTCGGCTACGGCGCCGGCTATCACGCACCCGGGATCCGCGACATTGGCAAGGCCGCGGCGGCCAACCACCATCTCCTGCTCGCCCACGGCAAGGCGATCCCGATCCTGCGCTCGGCCGTGGATTCGGCCAAGGTCGGCATTACGCTCAATCTCGGTGACCACCGACCTGGGTCCGATCACCCACTCGACGTCGCGGCCGCGAGGCGAGCCGACGGCAACCTCAACCGTTTATTCCTCGACCCCATTTTTCACGGGCAGTACCCCCAGGACATGATCGACCACTACGCGCCCTCCCAACCCGGCTTCTCGGTCATCCGAGACGGCGACCTCGAGTCGATCGCCCAACCGATCGACTTTCTCGGCGTCAACTACTACTTCCCCTCGACCGTGATCGACGAGTCGCGCGCGACCGAAGCGCGACTGGCCGGCTACGTCGTGGCCACTGAGAACCCGTTCCCCGATCTGAAGGTCCGGTCGGTCGAGACGCCCGGGCGCGACAAGACCGCGATGGACTGGGAGATCCACGCCTCGGGTCTCACGTCACTGCTCGTACGGATTCGCGACGAGTACCACTCGCTGCCGATCTACATCACTGAGAACGGAGCCGCCTTCGACGACTACGTTGATCCCAACGGACGGGTTCTGGACCTTAATCGGGTCGCCTATCTCCAAGAGCACATTTCGGCCGTGCACGACGCCATCGACGCCGGTGTGAACGTGCAGGGTTATTTCGTGTGGAGTCTGCTCGATAACTTCGAGTGGTCGTTCGGCTACTCGCGGCGTTTCGGTATCGTGTGGGTCGACTTTCCGACGGGGAATCGTCTGCCCAAGGCGAGCTTTGACTGGTACCGCGACACGATTACGAAGAACTCCGTGGAATACGCCACGTCGGTTGGCGGCCCGTAGCAGTCGTCTCTTGCCGCCCTGGCGTCACGTGACGTGCGCCTCATCGGAGACACCGGCTCGCGCGGATGGCGGGTCGCGTGGTACCCATCGCGATGCGCTCACCGTATCGGCGTGGCGTCGGGGAACGGACCGATCGAGAACGCCGACTCGCAGCGAAGGTGGCAACACTCGCGCGGGACGATCTCGACGCGGCGCGTACGCGAACGACCGGTTCGTGGTCGGGTCACAGCGGTTCGACCTTCGAGAGCCGAGTAGATTCTCGCCGTGAGCGAAATCACCAACGAGACCGTGGCGTCAATCGAGGCGACCCTCGCCAGCGTCGAACGAGCCCTCGAACGGCTCCGCGCCGGAACCTACCGGCAGTGCCAAGTGTGCGCTGGACCCATCGACGAGTCCGACCTCGTCGCCAACCCGTTGCTCAGCAACTGCCCGGAGCACCCCGAACTGGGCTGAGCGCCTCGCGGCGCCACGGGCTACTTCTTGGTCGCCCAGAAGATCTCGGCGATCGCGTCGATCTCGCTGAGCAGTCGGTCGGCCACCACGACGTCGTTACTCTTCTTCGCGTCGCCGGCGGACTTGGTGGCCATCCAGAAGAGGTCGTGGAGGTTGGGGAACTGCTTGAGGTGCTCGACCTTGAAGTAGTCGGTCCACAGCACCCACAGGTGGTGCTTGACGAGCTCGCAGCGCTCCTCTTTGATGATCGTGGCGCGGACCTTGAAGTCGGGGTCACCGGAGGCGTTGTACTTCTCCATAATCGCCTTGACGGACTGGGCTTCGATGCGCGCCTGGGCGGGGTCGTAGACGCCGCACGGCAGGTCGCAGTGGGCGTAGACGGTCAGCGCAGTGGTGCGCGCGTCGAGCAGTGCGGTGAGACGAGAGACGATCGACATGGTGGGCCTTTCGGGTGCTGGCACCTCGAGGGTGCGTTTCGCGGGTACTGTCAGGCAGGTTAGTCAGTTCCCTCGGATATCGTTCGCTCGTGATCAGGCTGCTGACGACCGTCGTGCGCCGGATCACCGTCGTGGGCAGTTCGATGGAGCCGACCTACCGCGACGGCGACCGGCTGACCGCCGTGCGACGGTGGCGTCGCGTGCGCGTGGGCGACGTGGTCGTGGTACCCGATCCGCGCGACCCGACGCGCCCGCTGCTCAAGCGCTGCGCCGCGCGCGACGCCAGGCGCCTGGACCTGCGCGGGGACAACCCGTCGGCATCCACCGACTCGCGCGACTTCGGCTGGGTCGAGGAGCGCCGGGTGCACTGGCTCGTGGTGCAGTCATCGGGTGGCCACGACCAGGGGCGCCGTTAGGCTGCCCCTATGGCCCGTCTCGCGGTTCTCTCGTATCACACGTCGCCGCTCGCCCAGCCTGGCACGGGCGACGGCGGCGGCATGAACGTCTACGTGCGCGAGCTCTCGAGCGCGCTCGCGCGCCTGGGCCACGAGGTCGACGTCTACACGCGCCGCGACGACCCGCACCTGCGCGACTCGATGCTCGTCGAGCCCGGCTTTCGGGTCCACCACGTCACGGCGGGCCCGCCGACGCCCCTCGGGCGCGAGGACTTCGAGCGTTACGTCGACGAGTTCGCCGACGGCGTGTCGGCGTCGTTTCGCTGCACCGGCGCCCCCGACGCGATCCACGCGAACTACTGGCTGAGCGCCCTGGCGGGCCACCGGCTCAAGCACGAGTTGAACGTGCCACTCGTGGTGACCTTCCACACCCTCGAACGCGTGAAGGCCGACGCCTTCGAAGCCGAGTCCGAGATCCGCTCGACCCAGGAGGCGGCGATCGTGGCCTGCGCCGACGCCGTGCTCGCCAGCTGCGAGGTCGAGGCCGACCAGTTCGTGCACTTCTACGACGCCTCGCCCTCGCGGGTGCACATCGTGCCCCTGGGCGTGCAGCACGCCTTCTTCGCGCCGGGTCACCGGCCCCAGGCCCGCCGCGCGCTCGGCCTCGAGCCTGACCGGACCCTGCTGCTCTACGTCGGCCGGCTCCAGGCATTGAAGGGCGTCGACCTCGCGCTCGAGACGCTGATCGAGACTCGCTTGCGCGGCCGTGACGCGACGCTGGCGATCGTCGGCGGTCCGTCGGGGCCCAACGGCCGCGCAACGCTCGCGTACCTGCACCAGCGCGTCGCCGACGCCGAGGTCATCGACCACGTCACCTTCGTCGCACCCCAGAGCCACCAGCTGCTCTCGACGTGGATGCGCGCCGCTGACGCCACGCTCGTGCCGTCGCGCTCCGAGAGCTTCGGGCTCGTGGCCCTCGAGTCCTCGGCCTGCGGCACGCCGGTCGTGGCGAGCAACGTGGGTGGGCTCGCGAACCTCGTCGAGCCCGGCGTGAACGGGTTGCTGGTGGCGAGTCGCGCCGCCGGTGCCTGGGCCGACGCGGTCGACCAGGTGCTCGACGAAGACCACGCGACGACCATGTCGACGGCCGCGGTGCTGCTCGCCAAGCGCTACACCTGGCGCTCGGCGGCCGAATCGCTCGCGTCGCTCACCGACGCGCTCGCCGCGTCGGGCCTCGTCCACTGCTAGTGGACCGGTTCCCGATCACCGACCCCGACGCCGCCACTCGCCTCGACGAACGCCTGCGCGCCTGGGCGCGCACGGCCATCGACGATGGTCACGCCGTCACGATCGACCACCACGACGGCGCCGATCCCGCTGGTCACTACCACTGGCTCGTGCGCCTGCGCGGCGAGGAGAAGGACGTCATCACCGCGTGGGTCTCGCTGCGCCAGCGCTCGGTGCACGTCGAGACCGAGGTCGTGCCCGCACCCGAGACTGGCGAGGAGGCGCTCTACCGCTACGCCCTCGTGCGCAACGCCGACCTGCGCAGCGTGCACCTGGCGATCGGCCCCGAGTCGGCGCTCTATCTCGTGACCGTGCTCCCGCTCGCCGAGCTGACGCTCGAGCGACTCGACGAGCTCATGGCCGCGATCGTGGTCTACGTCGACGAGCTCTACCCGACGATGATGACCCTCGGCTTTTCCTGGTACCGGCGCCGTCGGCGCTGAGGCCGGGTCCCTCGGTAACCTGAGTCCATGTCCTATGAACTGGTGATCGTCGGCGGCGGCAAGATGGGCTCGGCCCTGGCCGAGGGCCTCGTTCGGGCCGAGTGGTGCGCACCCGAGCGCCTCGCGGTGGTCGATCACACGGCCGCGACCCGCGAGTCCCTCGCCGCGCGCCTGCCCGGCGTGGCGATCCTCGCCGAGCTCGGGCTCGGCGACGTCGACGAGTCCACCGGGGCGCTGCTCTGCGTCAAGCCCGATCACGCCGAGTCGGTCGCGCGCACGATCGGCGCGCTCGGGGTGCGCCGGCTGCTGTCGGTCGTGGCCGGACTGACCACCGCGCGCATCGAGTCGGTGATGGTCCAGCCCGTGGCGGTCGTGCGGTCCATGCCCAACACGCCCGTGCTCGTCGGCAAGGGGGTCTCGGCCATCGCCGGGGGCGCCCACGTCACCGCCGACGACCTGGCCTGGGCCGAGTCGATCCTGGGCGCCGTGGGCACCGTCGTGCGCGTCACCGAGCGCAACATCGACGTCGTCACGGGCCTCTCGGGCCCCATGCCGGCGTACCTGTATCTCATCGTCGAGGCCCTCATCGAGGCCGGCGTCTACCAGGGACTGCCGCGCGCGGTCGCGTCGACGCTCGTCGTGGACAGCCTCGAGGGCGCGGCGGCGCTCTTGAAGCAGACCGGCACCGCACCCGAGGACCTGCGCCACCAGGTCACCTCGCCCGGCGGCACGACCGCCGCGGGACTGCGGGCCCTCGAGAACCGTGGCGTTCGCGCGGCGATGATCGACGCCGTCTCGGCCGCGGCGGACCGCAGCCGCCAGCTCGGTCGCTGACGGTACCGGTAGCGTGGAGAGATGACGTCCTCCCGGTTGCGTCGCCGAAAGCTCTCCGAGCCGACGATCGCGCGACTGCCCGTCTACCAGCGAATCGTGGAGGAGTGGATCGGCCAGGAACGGAGTCGCATCGACTCGGCCCAGCTCGGCGAGCTCGCCGGGGTGACGGCCACGACCGTGCGCCGCGACCTGGCCGGACTCGGCACGCTCGGCACCCGGGGCGCGGGTTACGACGTCGCGATCCTGCACACCTGTATCGGCGAGGCGCTCGGCCACGACCAGCACTGCGACGTGGTCGTGATCGGCATGGGCAACCTCGGCCGCGCCCTCGTGAACTCGTCAAGCTTCCTCACCCGCGGCGCGCGCCTGGTCGGGCTCTATGACGCCGACCCGTTGGTCGTGGGCACCGTAATCGACGGCCACCTGGTGCGCGCGATCGACGAGCCGATGATCGCCGCGAGCGTCGCGGTGATCTGCGTGCCCGCCAGTGCCGCGCAGGCCGTCGCCGACCGGTGCGTGGGGGCGGGCATCCACGCGCTGCTGAACTTCGCCCCCCAGGTGCTCGCGGTGCCCCTGGGCACCGCGGTGCACGACGTCGACCTCTCGATCGAGCTTCAGGTCCTGCTCTATCACCTGCACAACGGGACCGGACCCCTCGGCGGCGGGCTGCTGCACGCGCTCGCGCGAGCCGACGCCCCGGCCCATCGCACCCCACCCGCGGAGACCCCGTGGCACTGATCGCGATCGGCGTGAACCACGAGCACGCCTCGCTCGACTTCCTCGAGCGCGCCACCGTGCCCGAGCACGAGTGGGGCAAGGTGCTGCGCACCCTCGTCAGCCACCGCAACATCCACGAGGCGGTCTTCGTCTCGACCTGCTTGCGCACCGAGGTCCTCGCCGACATCGACTTCTTCCACGGCGCCATCGAGGACGTCACGATGACCCTCGCCGAGGCGACGGGCATCGACGCCGCCGAGTTCGACGAACGCCTGAGCGTTCACTTCGACCGCGGTGTCGTCTCGCATCTCATGCGCGTGGCCGCGGGTCTGCAGTCGATCGTGCCGGGGGAGTTCGAGATCCTCGGCCAGCTGCGCCGCGCCCTCGAGCTCGCCGAGGAGGAGCACACGACCGGCCAGGAGCTGCGCGAGCTCTTCCACCGCGCGATCGCGACCGGCCGGCGGGTGCGCACCGAAACCGCGATCGCGCGCGGCACGACGAGTTTCGCCTTCGCGGCGGTCTCGATGGCCCTCGACGAGCTCGGCGGCGCGCTGCGCGGCGCCGACGTCGTCGTCGTCGGTGCGGGCCAACTCGCCACCGGCGTGGTGAAGTCGCTGCTCGACACCGTCGAGGGGCTCAACCAGGTCACCGTGGTCAATCGAACCCACGCCCGCGCGCTGGCCCTCGTCGAATCGCTCGGCGATCCCCGCGCGGTCGCGCGCGACTACGGCTCGCTCGTGGACGCGGTGGGCGCCTCGCGGCTCACCATCGTCGCCGCCGAGGCGCCAGTCCCATTGCTCACCCACGACGACCTCGCGCGAGCGACCGGTGAGCTGCTCGTGATCGACCTCGGCATTCCCCACGCCGTGGCGACCGACGTGGCCGACCTTACGGCGGTGCGACGCCTCGACATCGGCGCCCTGCGCGCCCGCATCGATCGGGTCATGGACGACCGCCGTGACGCCGTCGACGACGCGCGCCGTGTGGTCGACGCCGACGTCGAGAAGTTCCTCGCGGACCGGCGGGCCCGCGGCGCCGCGGGCATCGTCCGGGACCTGCGCGCGCACTTCGACGAGGTGGTCGCCGCCGAGCTCGAGCGTCGCGGGCCCGAGCTCGCGGACTTCGACGACGACCAGACCGAGCTGGTGCGCTCGATCGTGCGCTCGGTGGTCGCCAAGCTCGCGCACCGCCCGACGGTCGCGCTGAAGGAGTCGGCCGGGACCGACCAGGGCGTGCGACTGGCCGACGCCACGCGATCGCTCTTCGACCTATGAGCGAGTTGCGCATCGCGACGCGCCGCTCGCCGCTCGCGTTGCGACAGGCCGAGTCGGTGCGCGAACGCCTGGCGAGTCTCGGCGTGGCGAGCCGACTGGTGGCCATCGAGACGAGCGGCGATCGACGCCTCGACGTGCCGCTCGCCGCCATGGGCGGCCAGGGCGTCTTCGCCGCCGAGGTCCAGCGCGCGGTGCTCGCCGGCGAGGCCGACGTCGCCGTGCACAGCGCGAAGGACCTGCCGTCCACCCCGCCCGATGGCTTGGTGCTGGCCTGCGTGAGTGAGCGGCGCGATCCCGCCGACGCCCTCGTCGGGCGCTCGCTCGCGGGTCTCGGTCCCGGTGCGACGGTCGCCACCGGTTCGCCGCGGCGCCGGGCCCTGCTCCTCGAGCGGCGTCCGGACCTCAACGTCGTGGGGCTGCGGGGCAACATGGCCACGCGCTTGGGAAGCGTTGGTCGCGACGGGATCGACGCGGTCATCGCCGCGATTGCCGCGCTCGAGCGACTGGGCGCCACGGATCTCGTCGCCGAGCGCCTCGATCCGACGTGGTTCGTTCCCCAGGTCGGCCAGGGCGCACTCGCGCTCGAGACGCGCGCGAACGACGACGTGGTGCGCGAGCGCCTCTACGCCATGAACGACCACGAGGCCTTCGCCGCGGTGAGCGCGGAGCGGGCCTTCCTCGCCGAGCTGGGAGCGGGCTGTGCGATCCCGGCCGGGGCGCTCGCGCGCGTCGATGGCGGCGTCCTGTCGATCGCCGGCGTGATGATCGGCGTGGACGGCGCCACGAGTGTGCGCGCCACGCGTGCGGGTGAGGACCCACTCAAGGTTGGCGCGGCACTCGCGCGGCATCTGCGCGACGAGTGCCACGGTGCCGAGCTGCCCGGCTGGGAGCCGTAGTGCTCGTCGTGGTGACCCGCGAGGCGGGGCGCAACGACTCGCCGCGCGAGTGGCTCACCCCCGCCGCGACCATCCTCGAGGTGCCGCTCACGACGACGAGCTACCGGCCGGTGGCCGACGTGGCGCGCGACCTCGGCCGCGTCGCCGTCGCTGGCCCGTTCGCGGTCCTCGCCGTCACGAGTGCTCGCTCGCGGGACTACCTCGAGGTGGCGTGGCGGGCCTGCGCGCCCGACGCCGAGGTCTGGACGGTCGGCCCCGCGACGAGCGCCGCCGTGGCGGCCGCGGGACTCGCGGTCACGGGCGAGGCGCCGAGCGCGCGCGCACTGGCCGAGCGTGTCACGCGCGGACCGGTGCTCGTCCTCGGGGCCCGCGCGATGCGCGACGAGCTGCCCGCCGAGCTCACGGTGCGCGGCATCGACGCTCGGGTCGTCGCCTGCTACGAGACAGTGCCGGTCGAACTCGACGAGGCCGCGCGGACCGAACTCGCCCGCGCCGACGCGATTCTCATCGGTGCGCCGTCGGCGTGGCGTGTCGCGCGCGACGCGGTACGCCCCGCCACCTGGGTCGTCGTGCCGGGCGAGACGACCGCTGCGGCCGTGCGCGCCGACCATCCTCGGGTGCTCGTCGGCTGGCGCGCCGAGGTCGCTCGGCGCCTCGAGGACCTGGTGGCGGGCGATCGCTCGTCGCAGTCGCCGCAATAGGCTTACGGCGTGTTCCCCACTGAACGTCCCCGCCGGCTCCGGCGCACGGCCGCCCTGCGCCAACTCGTCGCGGAGACCTCCCTCGCACCCGACGACCTGGTGGCGCCGCTCTTTGTCGCCGAGGGCCGTGACGAGCCGTCCCCGATTGCCTCGCTCGCCGGCCAGTTCCAGCACACGCTCTCGTCCCTGGTCGCCGAGGTGCGCGTCCTGCGCGAGCTCGGCGTCGGTGGGGTCATCCTCTTCGGCGTTCCCGCGACCAAGGACGAGGTTGGCAGCGGCGCCTACGACCCGAACGGCATCGTCCAGGAGGCCCTGCGCGCCGTGCGCGACGAGGTCGGCGACGACGTGGTGGTGATGGCCGACCTGTGCCTGGACGAGTACACCTCGCACGGTCACTGCGGACTGGTCCGTAAGGACGGGACGGTGGACAACGACGCGACGCTGCCGCTCTACGGACGAGCGGCCGTCGAACAAGCGCGGGCCGGGGCGGCGGTGGTCGCCCCGAGCGGCATGATGGATGGCCAGGTCGGTGCGATCCGCCGGGCCCTCGATGACGAGGGCTTCACCGAGACCGTCATCCTCGCCTACGCCGCCAAGTACGCGAGCGGCCTCTACGGGCCGTTCCGCGACGCGGTCGACGTGTCGATCGCCGACGGCGGCGACCGTCGCGGCTACCAGCAGGACCCGCGCAACCGGCGCGAGGCGCTGCGCGAGGCGCGCGCCGACGTCGCCGAGGGCGCCGACATCGTCATGGTCAAGCCCGCGATGACCTACCTGGACGTGCTGAGCGACCTGCGCCGCGAGCTCGACGTGCCGCTGTGCGCGTACCACGTGAGCGGCGAGTACGCGATGGTCAAGGCCGCCGCCGCGAACGGCTGGATCGACGGACCGGCCGTGGCGCTCGAGCAGCTGACCGCCGTTCGCCGCGCCGGCGCGGACTTCGTGCTGACCTACTTCGCCGCTGAGATCGCCCGGGTCCTGCAATGAGCGAGACGAACCAGGACTGGTTCGACCGGGCGCTGCGCGTCATCCCCGGCGGCGTCGACTCGCCGGTGCGGAGCTTTCGCTCGGTGGGAGGCACGCCCTACACCGTGGTGCGCGGCGAGGGCGCCTACGTCGAAGACGTGGAGGGCCGTCGCTACCTCGACTTCGTCCAGTCCTACGGGGCGTCCCTGCTCGGTCACGCCCACCCCGCGGTCGTGTCCGCGCTCACCGAGGCCGTGGCGCTGGGCACGACCTTCGGCGCGCCCACCCCGGGCGAGGTGCGCCTCGCCGAACTGATGTGCGCGCGCGTGCCGGGTCTCGAGCAGGTCCGCTTCGTCTCCTCGGGCACCGAGGCCGTGATGAGCGCGGTTCGCCTCGCGCGCGGCGCGACGGGGCGCAGCCGCATCGTCAAGTTCGACGGCTGCTACCACGGGCACTCGGACGCGTTGCTGGTCGCGGGGGGCAGCGGCGTCGCCCAGCTGGGCCTGCCCGGCTCGGCCGGCGTGACCGCCGGCGCGGTGGCCGACACCACGGTCGCGCCCTACAACGTGGTGCCCGAGCTCGACGAGACGGTCGCCGCCGTGCTGGTCGAGCCGGTCGCGGCGAACATGAACCTCGTGGCGCCGCGCGCGGACTTCCTCGCCGAGCTGCGAGCGGCCTGTGACCGCGTGGGGGCACTGCTCATCTTCGACGAGGTCATCACGGGCTTTCGACTCGACTACGCCGGCGCCTCGAACGCCTTCGGGGTCACCCCGGACCTGTGGTGCTTCGGCAAGGTCATCGGCGGGGGACTGCCGGTGGGGGCCTTTGGCGGCTCGGCGCGGTTGCTCGCGTCACTGGCCCCGACTGGGCCCGTCTACCAGGCGGGGACCCTCTCGGGCAATCCGCTCGCCACGGCGGCGGGTGCGACGGTGCTCGAGTACGTCACGCCCGCGCACTACGACGAGCTCAGCGCGCGCGTCGAGCGCTTCGCGGCTGACATGACCGAGGCCGTCACGGCCGCCGGGCTCTTCGCGGCGGTTCCGCGGGTCGGGCCGCTGCTCGGCCTGTACCTGTCGCGCGAGCCCCTCGCGGCGCCGGCGAACTTCACCCAAGCCAAGGCGACCTGTGACAGCGGGCTCTACGCGGGCTTCTTTCACGCGATGCTTGCGCGAGGCGTCGCACTCGCCCCGGGCGCGTACGAGATCCTCTTCGTCTCGATGGCCCACGGCGAGGCCGAGCTCGCCCGCGCCGTCGAGGCGGCCGGCGAGGCGGCCGCCGTCGTCGCCGCGACCTGATGGAGCCCCTCAGCTCATCGGGCTGGTCGGTGCGGCCGAGCTTCGTGCCCCACGGGCCCACCGCGCCGGTGACCCTGCTGTTCGGCGAGGACGGTCTCACGCAGTTGGCCGGCGTGTACCCCGTGGCGTGGCAGACGCCCTGGTCCGAGTTGGGCGACCTCGCGCTCACTCGCAGCGGCTCGTCACTCACCTTCGCGGCGAGCGTCGGTGGCGTGCGCTACGAGTGGCGCCGCCGGGGTCTCGACGAGTTCGAGGAGCTGCGCGAGCTGGTGCTCGCGCGCGGCGGCGCCGTGCAGCGCCGTCGTCGCCGCAGCGGCGCGGTCGTGATCGCCGTCGTGGTGCTCATCGCATCGATGGGCGGGGTCATCGCGTCGCTGCTCTCGGGCGGCTCGGGGATCGACACCGAGGTCGCCGAGGCCAAGCTCGCCAACCTGGGTGTGAGCGACCTGCCGGCGGGGTGGTCGACCCTGCAGGCGGGCTACCTCTCGTACCTGGTGCCCGCGGCGGGTCAGGTGATCACTTCGACCTCGACCACGACGCCGGCGGTCGACGTCGTCGCGCCGGTGGTGACCGCCCAGTTCCAGCGGTGCCTCGGGATCAGCAACGCAAAGGATCGCATCTTCGGCGCCGCGGGCCAGCTGCCCGACGTCCAGGTGAGCTCGCCGATCTTTCACACGCTCGTGCCCGTGGAGACCGAGGTCGCCACGACCGCCCAGTACTACCGCACGACCGGGATGGTCCGTCGCGACATCGCCGAGATGTCCCGGGCCAACTTCGGCGCCTGCTTCGCGGCGGCCAACGCCACGGTCCTGCTCAGTCAGTACGCGAGCCAGGTCACGGCCAGCCGGGACGGGACGAACTGGCAGCCCGTCACCTTCGCCAAGGGCTGGGCGCGCGGTGGGCAGGTGTCGGTCGACCTGCCGGGCGTGACGACTGCCTACTCCCTCGTCGTCGCGGTCGTCGCCGGCGGGCACTTCGAGGTCACCCTCAGTGCACTGGTGCC
>JAKAFH010000082.1 GCA_021818025.1 Actinomycetes bacterium
CGCTACGCCAAAGAGGTGCGCGCGTCGCTCGGCGTAGCGGGGCCGGTCCTGGTCGATCAGCATTGGGCTCAGCCTAGTGGGCGCTGGGGTGCTCGAGCAGGGCCGCCAACCGGCCGGGCAGGTCGGCCAGGTTGAAGTGGGCGCGCGCGACCGCGAGGTTGGCGTCACGGCGCCTGAGGTCGGGTTGGGCGAGCTCGGCCCTGATCCCGTCGAGGTCCTCGAGGTCGAGAAACGACAGGCCGAGCGCGCGCAGCTCGGCGAGGACCGGGTAGGGGTAGACGGCGAGGGGCCGTCGGTGCGTGACCGACTCGAGGGTGGCGTTGCCGAACCCCTCCCAGGTCGAGGGCAGCACCACCAGGTCGGCCGCGGCGTAGGCGTCGTGGATCGAGCCGACCGGGCCCCGGCGTACCGCGACGTCACTCGAGGCGAGCAGCGTCGCGAGCTCGTCGTCGTAGCCGTCCTCGGGCGGACCGAGTAGCCAAAGAACGGCGCCGAGCGCCTCGGCGAGCGCGAGCGCGCCGGCCACGTTCTTGCGCGCGATCGCCCGGCTCGGAAAGAGCACGAGCAGTTCGTCGTTGACGTCGAGGTTCGCGCGGGTCGACTCGCGACTACCCCGCGGTGGCTCCAGGTCAAAGGCGTTGTAGATCGTTTGCGCCTCGATGCCGCGCTGGGCAAGTTCACGCCGGCTGATCTCGTTGATCGTGACGTGGCGCCACGCCGGGTCCGCGGGTGGCCCACCGAGGTGGGCGAGGTGCGCGCGTTGCCAAGCCAGGTCGTGGTGGTGCAGGATCGCCGGGCGGCCCGCGAGCGCGGCCGCAACGACGACGCGCGCACCGGGATTGAGGGGCAGCGAGAGCAGGTTCTCCACGATCGTGAGGTCCACGTCCTCGAGCGCGGCATCGAGCGCAACGAGCGTGGGCGGCTGGCTGGCCTCGATGGCGAGGCCCGGGAGCAGCCGGTCGACCGGACCCTCGCCCGCGACGGTGACCACGTCGTGGCCGAGCGACTCGAGCGCCGTCTTCCACTTGGCGGCCTCGATGGAGACGCCGTCGACGCCCCCGAGGCGGAAGCTGACCTGAGCGACGCGCACGGCGCCAGGCTAGAGGCGGAGCGCAATTGTGCGCCGGTAGTAGCATGGCGTGTCGGCAGTCGCCGTGGCCGAGTGGAGGACGTTCTGGCCCCCAAAGCGCTCATCACCGGGATTACTGGACAGGACGGCTCGTACCTGGCCGAGCTGCTGCTCGCCGAGGGCTACGAGGTCGTGGGCCTGATGCGACGCAGCTCGACGGTCAACATCGAGCGCATCAGCGCCATCCAGGACCGACTCACGCTGGTGTCGGGTGACCTCATGGACGAGGTGTCCTTGATCAACGTGCTGCGCGAGCACCGCCCGCGCGAGGTCTACAACCTCGCCGCCCAGAGCTTCGTGCAGGCCTCGTGGTCCCAGCCGGTGCTGACCGGCGAGACGACCGCGCTTGGGGTGACTCGCCTGCTGGACGCGATTCGCATCGTCGATCCCGAGATCCGCTTCTACCAGGCGAGCTCGTCGGAGATGTTCGGCCGGGTCCGCTCGGTGCCCCAGGACGAGCAGACGCCCTTTTACCCGCGCAGCCCCTACGGCGTCGCCAAGGTCTACGGCCACTGGATCACGGTCAACTACCGCGAGAGCTACGGCCTACACGCCTCGTCGGGGATCCTCTTTAACCACGAGTCGCCCCGGCGCGGCCTCGAGTTCGTCACGCGCAAGGTGACCCACGCCGCCGCCGCGATTCACGCGGGACTCGCGAGCGAGGTGCGCCTGGGCAACCTCGACGCCCAGCGCGACTGGGGCTACGCGGGCGACTACGTGCGCGCCATGTGGGCCATGCTCCAGCGCGACACGCCCGACGACTTCGTCGTGGCGACGGGCGAGACGCACTCGGTGCGCGAGCTCTGCGAGGTCGCCTTCGCCGCCGTCGGGCTTACCTGGAGCGACTACGTCGTCGTCGACCCGGCCTTCTTGCGCCCGGCCGAGGTCGACCTCTTGGTCGGCGACGCGAGCAAGGCCGCGCGCGAGCTCGACTGGAAGTGCGACGTCGACTTCTACGGCCTGATCGAGATGATGGTCGCGGCCGACGTGCGCGCCCTGGAACGGTGAACCCCCCGGTCGCCGAGCTCGAGGAGGCGGTCGTGCTGACGGGGGGATTCCCCGTGCTCGCCGGGGTCACCCTCGTCCTCGAGCCCGCCACGCTGACCGTCGTCGTCGGGGCGAACGGCGCGGGCAAGACCAGCCTGTTGCGCCTGCTCGGCGGGCTCGACCCGCTCGCGCGCGGCCGCGGGGTCGTCGCGGGCGTCGACCTCGCGAACGGGGACCGGCGGCTACTTCGCCGCCGGGTCGGCTGGCTCGGCCACGAGGGCTCGTTCTACGACGACCTGAGCGTCGCAGAGAACCTGCGATTCGCGGCCCGGGCCCTTCGCCGACCGCTCGAGGACGTCGCGCCGGCACTCGCGCGCGTCGGGCTCGCCGATCGTGCGGCCACGGCCACCCGGCGCCTCTCGGCCGGCCAGCGCCGGCGCCTCGCGCTCGCCTGGCTGCTCGTGCGCCGCCCCGAACTCTGGCTGCTCGACGAGCCCTACGCCTCGCTCGACGACGCGGGGCGGGCCCTGCTCGACGAGCTGCTCGTGGACGTGGTGGCCGCCGGCGCGACGGTCGTGGCGAGTGCGCACGACCCGCTGCGCAGCACCCAGTCGCGCCGCACGCTCACCCTCGCCGGGGGCAGGGTCGTGGGTGAGTCGTGATCGCGACCGCCCGCCTCGTCGCAGGTAAGGACCTGCGCATCGAGTGGCGCAGCCGGGTCCTGCTCTGGCAGGTCGTGCCCTTTGGGGTGATGGCGCTCGTCCTGTCGGGCCTCGCCCTCGGGCCGACCCGGGCCGGGCACTCGAGCGCCGGGCCGGGTCTGTTCTATCTCGTGGTGCTGCTCGTCACCCTGCTCGCGATCAATCGCAGCCAGGCCATCGAGCGCACCCCGGGAACGCGCGCGTCGGTCGCGACGTTGGGTCTGGACCCCGGCGGGGTCTTCCTCGGCAAGGCGCTCGCGCTCGCGATCGAGCTCTGGGTGATCGGGGCGGTGCTGCTCGCGGGCACGGTGCTCTTCTTGCACACGGCCCTGGCGGGGTCGCTCGCGGCCGTGCCGAGCCTCGTGCTGACCCTCGCGGCGCTCGCGGCGGCGGGGACCCTGTATGGGGCCCTGACCGGGGAGGGAGCCGCGCCGACGACGCTCTTGCCGGTGCTCGCGCTGCCGGGCTTCGCGCCGCTACTGATTGCGGGGGAGCGTTCGTTCTCAGCCGCGCTCGCCGGGGGGTCGCCCTGGGAGTGGTGGGTCATTACGCTGGTCGCGCTGATCGCGTACCTCGCGGTCGGCGTGCTCCTTTACGGTGTTCTCGAGGAATCGTGATGAAACAGCTCCAACGTCTACTCGGCCCGGTGACACTGGCCTCGATGGCCCTCACGGTCTGGCTCGGGCTCGTCGTGACGCCCCCCGACAAGGTCCAGGGCGACCTCGCGCGGCTCGTCTACGTGCACCCCGCCGTCGCCTGGGTCGCGCTCTACCTCTCCTTTGGCACCGCCACGATCGCGAGCGTGCTCTACCTCTGGCCGCGCACCCGCTCAGCCACCGCTGACCGGGTCGCGCACAGCGCGATGGAGGTGAGCCTGGTCTTCATCGCGCTGACGCTCATCACCGGCTCGATCTGGGGCCGGCCGACCTGGGGCGTCTGGTGGGCCTGGGACGCGCGGCTCACCTCGACGGCGATCCTCGGGTTGCTCGCCGTGGGCTACCTGGCGCTGCGTCGCGCGAACGACGACCCCGTGCTTCGCGCCAAGCGCAGCGCGGTCTTCGCGGTGCTGTCGGCGGTGAACGTGCCGATCATCCACTTCTCGGTGCTGTGGTGGAAGACCCTGCACCAGGGGGCCACGGTCTTCACCGCGAACCGGACACTGCTGATCCACGGGATCATGGCCTGGACGCTGCTCATCAGTTTCGTCGCGTTCTCGCTCGCCTATGCGTGGCTGCTGCGCGCGCGCTATCGCCTCGAGGTGGCGCGCGAAGCGGCGGGGGCCGAGGCGATCGAGGGGGCGCTCGCGGCGCGCGTGCTCGAGGGCCGGTCGTGAACTACGTCCTCGCGGGCTACGCGTTCGCCTTCGGTGGCCTCGCCCTCTACGCGTACTCGATCTGGTGGCGCGCCCGTGGCCGTCGCTGAGGCCCCCGAGCTCACCCCGGTCGCGCCGCCCCCGTCGGCGAGCGCCAGCCGACGCCGCTCGATTCTCGTGCTCGCGGTGCTCGCGCTCGCGGTGGTGGCGCTACTCAGCCAGGGGCTCTTGCACAACCTCAACTACTTCAAGACCGTCGACGAGGTCCTCGCGAGCCGCGAGTCGATCGGCGCTTCGGTGATCCGTCTCGAGGGCGTCGTCGAACCCCACTCGATCCGGCGCAGCAACGTCGGCACCGACTTCGTCGTGACCGGCTCGAAGGGGTCGATCCCGGTCGCGGCCGTCGGCACGCCACCCCAGCTTTTCCAGGCGAACATCCCGGTCGTGGTGGTCGGGCACTTCGCCTCGTCGAGCTCGAGGACGTTCTTGGGCAGCTCGATCATGGTCAAGCACACCGCGTCCTACATCGCCCAGTACCCCAACCGGGTGAAGGCGCCCAACGGGACGGTGCGATGATCGAGACGCTCGGACGCGTCGGTCTCGACCTCGCCCTGCTCGCCGCCGTCCTCGGGGCGATCGACCAGTGGTGGGGACTGCGCCGGCGCAGCGCCCACGGCCGGCTCTTCGCCTGGCTCGCCTTCGCCGGGGTCGGGCTCGCCGTTGGCGTGATGCAGTACGCACTGATCACGCATGACTTCGGCCTCGCCTACGTGGCGGAGAACAACGCGACCTTCACGCCGCTGCTCTACTCGATCACCGGCATGTGGTCGGCCCTCGAGGGTTCGCTGCTGCTCTGGGTGCTGCTGCTCAATGCACTCGTGGTCGGGGTTGTGCAGTACTACCGGCGCGAGGCCGCCGATGCGGTCGTGCGCGTGGCGGCGGGTGTGCTCTTTGTCACGACGGCCTTCTTCACCTTCTTGATGGTCGGGCCGGCCGACCCGTTCCTCGCCAATGCGTCGATCGTGCACCAGGGGGCGGGCCCGAACGCGCTGCTCCAGGACAACCCGCTCGTCGCGATGCACCCGCCCCTGCTCTACCTCGGCTTCGTGGGCTTTAGCGTGCCCTTCGCCTTTTCGATCGCGATGCTCGTGACGGGCCGAGTCCAGGACCGTTGGCCCCTCGAGCAGCGGCGCTGGACGGTGCTCGCCTGGGGGGCGCTGTCGGTGGGGATCGTGCTTGGGGCGTGGTGGAGCTACCAGGTGCTCGGCTGGGGCGGCTTCTGGGGCTGGGACCCCGTCGAGAACGCCGCTCTGCTGCCGTGGCTGACGGCGACGGCCTACATCCACTCGGTCATCGTCCAGGACCGCCGGGGCCTCTTTCGGATCTGGAACCTCTCGCTCGCCATCGCGACCTTCGCCCTGACGGTGCTCGGCACGTTCTTCACGCGCTCGGGCGTGCTGCAGAGCGTGCACGCCTTCTCGTCCTCGACGCTGGGGCCGCTACTCATCGGGTTCTTCTTCGTCGTCACCATCGGTGGTGGGTCGCTGCTCGCCTGGCGCGGCGACCGGCTGCGCAGTCCCGTCGGGGTCGAGCACCCCCTCTCGCGTGAGGGACTCTTCGTCGCCAACAACGTCCTCTTCGTGGGCTTCGCGATCGTGGTGCTGCTCGGAACGGTCTTTCCCCTGCTCTACCAGGCCGTGAACGGCGCCCAGGTGACCGTCGGCGCGCCCTACTTCGCCGCGGTCGCCGCGCCCGTGTCAGTCGTACTGCTCGGGCTGATGGCCCTCGCGCCGCTCGTGAGCTGGCGCAGCGCCGACGCGGGGGTGCTCTGGTCCCGGGTGCGGGTCTCGGCCTGGGCGGCGCTTGGGCTCGTCGTCGTGCTGCTGGTATCGGGCGTGCACCGCTGGGTCGAGCTCGTCGCGTGCTTCTTCGCCGCCGCCGCCGCGGGAGCGGCGCTACGCACCTTGCGACTGGCGCTGCTCGCCGCGCACCGGCGTGGCTCGCTGCGCCGGGCGCTGCGCGCACCCTCGACGGGCGGGATGGTCGTGCACCTCGGGGTCGTCGTGCTGGCACTGGGCATCGTGACCTCGACCACCTACGCCACGCGCAGCGAAGTCACCTTGGCGACGGGCCAGTCGACGGTGGTCGCGGGGCAATACGTCGGATTCCACGGCTTTCGCAGCGTGCACAACGCCCTCGAGCACGCGACCCAGCTCGTGGTCAGCGTCGGGCGCGCCACCCTCTACCCGGCGATCACCACCTTCAATGGCCGCTCGACCCAGTCCGTCGGCACGCCCGCGATCGACTCGAACCTGGTGCGCGACGTCTACGTGACCTTTGACGCGGTGGGCGGCAACGGCGCGGCCTCGGGCGCCCAGCTCGCGACCAACCTCCCGGCCGGCTCGGTCGTGCTCGGGGTCACGGTCGAGCCCCTGCTCGCCTGGCTCTGGATTGGCGGGCTGCTCGTCGGGTTGGGCAGCGCCGTCGCTTTCGTGCGCCGGCGCCACGTCGAGGAGGCCGCGTGAAGCGCTCGGTGGCCCTCAGTGCGATCGCGGTGCTCGTGGTCGCGACGGGACTCTCGCTCCTGCTCGCGACGAGGCACCCGGTGTCAGACGCCACGTCGGCCCCGAGCCCGCTGCTGGGCCAGGTCGCGCCAGGCGTCGCCGGACCCGAGCTCGGCGGGGGGAGCTTCTCGCTCAGCAGCGACCGGGGCAAGGTCGTCGTGCTCTCCTTCTGGGCTTCGTGGTGCGGGCCGTGCGTCGCCGAGGCGCCCGAGCTCTCGACCTTCGCCTGGACGATGCGTCACCGCGGGGTCGCGGTCGTCGGGGTGGTCTTTAACGACTCGGTCGCCGCGGCCAGCGCCTTCGCGCGCCACTACGGCTCGCTCTACCCGTCGGTCATCGACCCCGGCGGGCAGATCGCCAATCGCTACGGGGTGACCTCGCCGCCGACGACCTTCATCATCAACGCGCGCGGCCGGGTCGCGGCGACCCTGCTCGGTGCGGTCACGGCCGCGCAGCTGGACAGTGCCGTCGCGCGGGTGCGCGCGTGAGGCGCCTCGGGTCCTTCTGGACCTTCCTCGCCGCGCTCGTGGTCGTCGCGGTGGTGATCGCGCTCGTGAACCCGCACGCGCCGAGCGTGGCCTCGCGCGTCGCGCACCTCGAGACCCTCGTGCGCTGCCCGTCCTGTGAGGACCTCTCGGTCGCCCAGTCGACGTCGACCTCGTCGCTCGCGGTGCGCCACGAGATCGCCCGGCTCGTCCAGTCCGGGGCGAGTGACGCTTCGATCCTCACCCGGCTCGAGTCGACCTACGGCACCTCGATCCTGCTCAGCCCGCCGACCTCGGGTCTTGGCGTGGTGCTCTGGCTGGTGCCGCTGCTCGGTGTGCTCGCCCTTGTCGCGGTCGGGTTTCGCTTAGCGAGACGACGATGAGCGGGCGCGAGATCGACGACGAGCTGGCGCTGCGCGCGGCCTCGCTCGCGGACGCGCGCCGCGAGTACGCCGCCGGCGAGCTGAGCGAGGCGGCCCTGGCCGCGATCGAGGCCCGCGAGCACGCGGCGATGCAAGCCCTCGCGAAGCGCGCCGCGGCCCTGGCCGAGCCCGATCCGGCGGACGGGGCGACGCCGCGGGTGCACCGGCGGCGCTGGCTCTTCGTCGCGGGGATCGCCTTTGGCGTCGCGATCGCGATCGTGCTCTGGTCGGCCATCCAGCCGCGCCAGGCCGGCACCTCGATCACCGGATCGGTGACCCTCGGCCGCGCGGCACAGATCACCCAGCTCCTGACCGAGGCCGAGGCCGACGTCGCCAGCGCCAATGACGTCGCCGCACTCGCCGCCTACGCCCAGGTCCTCGCGCTCGACCCGCACAA
>JAKAFH010000083.1 GCA_021818025.1 Actinomycetes bacterium
CAGCGCGTGGCTCGACCGGGAACCTTTGCCAGTTCGACGCCGCAGTATGGACACGCGGCCACGCGAAGGTCCTCGACGACGGGCAGCCTGTCGGGCGTGGGGTTCTTGGGGGCCTCGGGTTCCCTCCTTCGGCCAAAGAGACGTGCCATTCTCCTGACCATAGATGGTCTGTCGGACAGTGGCGGGCTGAAGGTCCACGGCGCAGCTATTCACCCAACTCCATACGAAGTTGGTGAGCGAAGGCGGCTCCGGTGGTCCACACGTAGGTATCGAACTCGTCGGGAGCGCTAGAACCTGTACTCACCCACCGCGATGTCCCTGCGCGACGAGTCGGTGCCTATGGCGTCGGTTGGTCGCGGAGGAACTACTCAAGGGTTCTAGGGTCGAGTTGCTCTTGGAACGCCTGCCATAGCTCCTCCACCGCGTCGTGCGCGCACTGCCACGTCCTACTTGCGGCTTCCTCGATGTCCCCGCTCGGTCTCCTTCGGATGACTCATCGTGGCCCTGGTCAGCCATACAGTCTTGGACTCTTCGTCAACCGCATACCAGATTCGCGCGCTGCGGGTCGGCTTGTACTGCCACTGCGGAAGTGTGACGCCACCGACGGTCACTGTTGAGAGTTCACCCTTGAGCTGATACTGATCGCTGCCCGTTTCGAGTGGGTGCACAGTGAGTTGATCCCACGCGACCTCCAAGGGACCAGAGAGCATCGCGCACATCCTCGTCCAGTCCTTCTCAGCGCGGTTATCCACGGCTCGAATCGTGTAGCTGTTCGGACGCGGCAGGGCACTCCCGTTCGCCGCGCACACAGACAGAACCTTCTACTCGCCGCGTGCCGGCCGAGTTAGGACGGCACCATCACCTTGGAAGGGGCCGCGAAGGCGCTTGGCCAACTTGGGGTCACTCTCGATCTCAGCGGTCTCCTGCCAAGCCCGTAGCGAGTGAACGAGGGCTTCCAGCGCACCCGTGGAGAGACCAGCGAGCAGATCCTTTCCAATCTCGTTCACGGCACTCGCCTGATCTTCGTCGCTCAGCCACGCGAGCCACGGCAACTCCTTGGTGAGCATCTCCTCCAGCATTGCGGGGTTGCTCTCGGACACGCCCATCAGGAGACGGCCGCTCAAACTCGTGCCCCACTCGCGCGCCTCGAACCGCGCGTAGCCAGTGATCACGAGGTCCTCGTCGTCGCGGCGCGCAAGACGCACGTCTCCCTCCGAGAGGAGGGGGATGACCGACTTGGGCTCACGCAAGAAGGAGCTGTAGGAGGCCTCACGCATACTCATACGCACCACTGTATCTGAAGTAGTTCAGATGTCAAGCAGGACCTTCGGTTGGCCAGCGAGCGGTCCCGTCGGGCCTCGTCGAGGCTCGTCCGTTGTGTCGAAGCCGTTAGCGAAAGCGGTACCTTCCTGGAGAGCTGAGTTGGTGAAGAGCCGATTTTCAGTTGGCGAGCGCTCAGAGCCCTTTCCAGAACCCAGGCGCGGCAAGGGGCGGGGACTTTTGTGACTACCCCACCAACGAAAGTGCAGGTCCGGGCCGGTCCGAGAGGACCGGCCCTCCTGTTTCCCAGATATGCATCCCATGGCTCTTCCGACAAACGCGGACACGGCGATTTTGTGCGGGGTTCAAAGCGCAGACTGCGGACAGGAACTCGGGACTTGCCAGTATCCCTCGGCAAGGATCCGGGGATCGGCAAATATCGCCAACTGTCGCGGACTTTCTACGGTCCTGCGAGAGCCGCAGACGATGTGCTGGGGGAATCTTGTTGACATGTACGGCGACGGGGCCGGAAACTGCATTGGAGCCACGTTTGGGCAGCTTCTGGATCGACGGCTCGACGAGTCGGCGTGGATGGATCTCTCGCCAACAACTCTGCGGACAGCCCTTGCATCCGCATTGGACGACGTGTCCTCATCCCGAAGATTGCGCTGCTAGACAAGCTACTTGAGGGTTGGTGCGTAGGTTCAGCTGTGAAGTTGCATGCAAGTTGCATGTCCAGTACACTGACTTGATGAGCGCCACCAAGACCCGTAAAACCAACTCCGTCACCGTCGGCTTCTCGATACCGAAGTCCGAGCAGTCACGCTTAGACCACCTTGTAAAGGTGTTCAGTGGAGGAAACCGGAGTGCCTTTCTACGGTTGGCGATGGAACGCATGGAAACCGCAGATCGTGCCCAGCGCCTTCGATCTATCCAGGCATACGGAACGCAACGTTCCGCTGAGTATGGTATTTCGCCAGACCAGATCAGCGATCGAGTGAAGCGAGTCCTCGCACGCCGAGCAGAGGCGTGAGCGAGGAGGGATCGGCACAGCCGGTCGTTTTTGATGTGAACGTCTTCGTTGATGCAGTCGCAACTGGCCAGGATTCGTTCGAATCGTGGCCAAGCCCTCCTCCAACGTCGGGTCACTTCGCAGCTGACTGTGTTGGCATCATTAACGATGCAGTCGAGTTCAGCCTTTGGCTGAGCGCTCACGTTCTTACAAACATCGAACGCGTTCTCACTGCTCCTGAGCCCGAGGGTGGTTTCGAATGGGAGCCCCAACCCATTGAGGACTACCTGGACGTGCTCGTAGAGATGGCTGAAGCCTCCGGAGGGGGCGTTCTTGAACCAGATGAAGTAGTAACCGACTGCGACGATTATGAGGACAATCGCATACTGGAACTTGCGTTAGCGTCTCGGTCGGTTCTCATTGTCTCGAACGATACCGACCTTCTCCACATGAACCCCTGGCGGGGAACGGTCATTCTGACGCCTCGCGACTTTGCTTCAAGAGTTGATGCAGCGCGCCGGGCACGGCGACGATAGAGCAGTCGCTCACGGAACGTGGTCGCACAAACCCATTGACAACATTGAGCCTCCTGCCGGAGTTGAACATGCAAGTGCGGATGTCTCGACAGACGCCAGCACATCTGCACTCCACTGGTAATTGGGTAGGACTCGAATGCTGGTCTACAAGCCCGGTAAGTCGACGAAGGTGAAGCGGGCGTGTAGTCGAGTGTGCACTGGGGGTGTGCATCGATCTTTACCAGGGAAGACTGACACTAGATCGATGTACGAGGGCTCGACGCTCCAGCTCCCCCGCCACCAATCTTCGAGATACTCGTCTCGGAGCGCACGAAGGCCCTGGCTCGACTGTCGGTGACCCTCGAGAACTGGACATCATCGTGTCGTCGGACCGGTGACGAGTAGGGCAGACGTGTTCGACCAGCAGACCATGCATGAAGCGACACGGCGTGCGACGGACGACCCAGCGCTAGCCCCGACCCGCGGCGAAACTCAACCCCAGAGCAGTCGCGCCGACTACCGCGGCCGCGGTTGAATCCAGCCACCACCAGCCGAGGGTCGCTTGAAGACCGGAGCCGATCAGGGTCACGCCGGCCAGCAGGGCGCCGATACCCGACAGCCACCCGTCGGCCCGAAGCGCCCTACTTGGCACTCGCGGAGCGATTCTCAGTTTCGCGCTGGCCAGAAGAATTAATACGAGCAGCGACACCCCAGCGAGCATCACGCCGAACGGGGATGAGTTGGCGGTCGAATGTGAAGAGAGCCGGAAGGCGCTGTCGCCGAGCGTTCCGGCACCGACGGCCGCCATACCGAAGCGCACCAGGCGAAGTGCCCAGATCTCCTTTCGTTCCGAGAGGTTCTGCTGGCGAAGCGCGTGGCGGAAGTGGACGATCAAGCTGAAGGAGCCGAGCGCGTCCATGAGCCCAACTGCCCCGAAGGCGACGAGCACCAGGCTTCCCGACAGCACTCCAGCGGCAATGCTGCTGCCACCGCTGAGTAGCGTCCACGCCGCTGACGCCGTCGACACGCGCAGCCCGCGCCGTATCGCTTCCTGTTCGTGCTCGTGGCTGGGTCTAGGCATGTCGTGCAATGTGAACGTGCCGACCAGGCTTCCCGGCTCACCAGTTGATCTTGTTGGTGCCTTCAGCCTAGCCCTAACGCAGCGTCCGGCAACGCAGACGCACGTCCTTCGATGGCCGTGCAGCTGTTAGCTATCGAATCGACGAGCAACTCGCTTCTCGATGTGATCGTTCGCGTCCACAAAGCTTTTGACGCGTGAGGGTGCAAGCTTCGCACCGGGGCACGACGCTCTAGGTGGTAACCGTTCCACAGCGGACTCGGTGGGAACGCCTCATGGGAAATTCGTCATACCTGTTGTGATCGCGCGAGTTCGCGGAGTCGTTCCAGTGACTCGTGTCCACCGAGGGCCGTGACTTGGTCACCGGTGCTGAGCATGGTGTGGCCTTCGGGCTCGATCGTTGCCCCGGAGCGCTGGATCGTAACCACCAGCACGCCGTGGGGCAGCACACCGCTTTGCAGCGTCATCCCGTCGAGGGGTGAGCCTTCCTCGATGACTAGCTCGGTCAGGCCCGCTGTGGCGCTCACGGGGACGGTGGCGCGCAGTCGAGCACTCAAGGCGTTGCGGTAGATGCGCACGAGATCGGCCACGCCGATGATGCCCACGACGCGGCGCTCGTCATCGATGATGACCGCCCAGGAGAGACGTGAGGCGCCGATGGCGTCAAGCACCACGTCGAGTTGACGACTCGCATGCACGGGTGAGTCCGAGATGTCCACGAGCGCTCCGCCAATCGGCTCATTCGCGGCGTCGACCAAAGTCGCGCGGGTCACGATGCCCACGAAGCGCTCATCGTCGTCGATGACCGGCGCGGCGTGCACGCCAGTGTGCTCCATGCGTGCGAGCGCCACCGCACTCGCCTCTTTCAGGTGGATGATGCAGCGGGTGGGCGTGGCCGCTTCACCGGCGCGCACGGTACGTAGCAGCGGCAGGCCGGTCAAGACCTGGTGCGCAGGCGAATCGGAGCGACTGCGCAGCTGCGACCGGTAGATGGTCATGTCGCGTCGACGCACGATGAGTGTCGCGATGCCGAGCGCGACCATGGCTGGCACCACCAGCGAGATGGATCCCGTCATCTCAGAGACCATGAGCATTACCGCTAGGGGCGCGCGCGAGATGCTGCCGAAGCAGGCCATCATGCCCACGATCACGAATGGCCCGGGCGATGAGCCAATGGCGTGGTGCCAGGGATAGACGACTCGCCAGACTGACGCCCCAAGGAAGGCACCGATGACCATGCCGGGCCCGAAAATGCCGCCCGAGCCACCCGTGCCGATCGACAGGGACGTGGCGACGATGCGCAGCAGCGGCAGGGTGAGCACGATCCAGAGCGGGATCGAGAGCAAGCCGGGTCCGAAGGCGCGCTGGATCCAGCCATAGCCGGTGCTGAGCACCTCGGGTACCGCCAGGCCCATGAGTCCCACTGCCGCTCCGCCCAGAGCCGGGCGCAACCAGCGCGGGATCCGGCTTGCGCTGAACCAGTCGGCGACAGCGTAGAAGGTGCCGGCGTAGAGGAGTCCAGTCAGCCCCGCCAGAACGCCCAAGACCGCGAACCAGCCGAGCTGATCGGGGTTGCGAAGGGCGTAGTTGCCTACGTAGCCAAAGAGCGGACGATAGCCCTCAACCGAGCCCCAAATCGTGTAGCCCACGGCTGAGGCGATGAAGGACGGCAGCAGGGCTTCGACCTCGAAGTCGTCGCGGTACATGATCTCGGTGGCCAGGACCGATCCAGCCAACGGCGCACCGAAGATGGCCCCAATCCCCGAGCCGACCCCCGCAGCCACCGCGATGCGCGCGTCAGCAGGACTCAGATCGAGGGTGCGGGCGAGCCACGAGCCAAAGCCGGCGCTGATCTGACCGGTGGGCCCCTCTCGTCCCCCCGAGCCGCCCGAACCAATGGTGAGCGCCGATGCCACGATCTTGACGAACACGGTGCGCAACCGGATGCCGCGTGGATTGTGATGCACGGCGGCGATAGCCGCGTCGGTGCCATGGCCCTCCGCGTCGGGGGCCACCCCGAAGACCAGAAGTGAACCGAGCAGGGCGCCCAGCGTGGCTATCACCGGGATTGCCCACGGCCGAACGAAGCCGGGCGAGCCAGCACCCGCGCCCTCGCTGACGGGCGATGGAGGCTGATAGCCCCCCAGGGTCAGAAGGAAGAAGTGCGTGGCGACTTGCAGGGCGCTGTAGAACACGACGGCTCCAAGGCCGGCGATGAGTCCCACGACAGCCCCAAGAGCCAACCATTTCTTGGTGTAACTCGCGTTGGCCACCCAGCGGCTGAGAGCAACGCGACGCTCAGCGAGCACTTGTGCCACTGTCTCGTTCCTCTCGTCGCTTCAAAACGTTACCCCGTGATCGCTTGAGAGTCGCGAGGGAGGTGTTGTGTATGGCCTCGTCCGCTAGTGCCAGCGCCTTGGACTGCGCTCACTCGATCCATCGCGCGATGCATTGTGGTGAATGGGCGCCGGCGCCGAGCTCGCTCACAGATTTGGCCACGGCTCAAGGCCGCCGAGTCCTTCGAGGCGGCCCCTCGGGTTCGCTACCACGTGAGCGCTTGACTGGAGCTTCAACATCGACCACTTCGACTCCGTCGCTCGTCACCTCGCGAGCCCCACGGGAGACACCCAGAGAAACGGCCCTCTCCGAAGCGTTCCAGCAGGGTACGAGTGACCCATGAGCGTAGATTTTCCGTGCACTGGGGTTGCCCCGATGTAACGGACACCGTGTCCAACGAACGGTGGCAACCCCAACCGCGACACGACACGTTGAGGGATCGTTGGCGCGCCAAAGTGGCGAGCGATGAGTGGCGACCGCTTGTTCGAGTGACGCGAATCGAGTCGACGCGGCATCGTGACGAGTGCCACACGGCGAACCGGCTGGGTGGAAACGCGTTCGCGGCCGGTGATGCTGTTCCGACGTCGCCACGGCTACAGTCGCGCCATGAAGCGAGCGGTCATTCTCGCCGGAACCGGCGCGATTGGTTGGGCGACCACTCGGCACTTGACGGGCGCCGGCTACGACGTCGTCGTGACCGGCCGAGACCCGGCTCACGTGCCGCCTGGTCTCATTGCCACGGGTGCGACGTTCGTGCAGGGCGATCGTAACGATGCGTCGAGATTGTCTGGCGTCCTCGCCAGAGGCGCGGATCTCGTCGTCGACTGTGCCTGCTTCAGCGCCGATCAAGCCCGTGCGCTACAGGGGTATCTCGGCGACGTCACGTCGACGGTGATGATCTCGAGCAAAGCCGTCTACGTCGACGCGGCGGGGCGCCACTCCAACTCCGACATCCCGCCACAGTTCGACGGGCCGATCACCGAGGGTCAGCCCACCTTGGGACCCAACGGTGCCGATTTCAACACGCGAGCGGGCTACGGTGCCAACAAAGTCGCAGCCGAAGCGGTGCTGCTCGCGAGCGACCACCCGGTCACGGTGCTGCGGCCGTCCAAGATTCACGGCAGCTGGAGCCGCCAGCCGCGGGAGTGGTACTTCGTCAAGCGGGTACTCGACGGTCGCCCGGCGGTGCTGCTCGCGAACTGCGGTATCGGGGCTGACCACCCGAGCGCGGCGCTCAACATCGCCGCCCTGATCCAGGTGGTCGCCGAAAAGCCCGGTCAACGGATTCTCAACGTGGCCGACCCCGACTGTCCCGATGGCCGCACGATCGCCTCGATTGTCGCCGACCAGTTAGGACACTCCTGGCAAGAGGTCCTCCTCGACGGCGACGCTCCCGCTGGCCTTGGCCGACATCCGTGGGACCGCATCCCGAAGGTCGAGTTGGATACCTCCGCCGCCGCGCGGTTGGGTTACACACCGGTGGGCGACTACGCGACGACCGTGCGAGACGAGATCCAGTGGCTCGTCGAGGTCGGCTCCGGCGCGCATCCGGGGAACGTCATCGAATGGTCGACTCCGGGTCCGCTCGACTACGCCCTTGAAGACGACTATCGCCGAGCGCACCGCATCTGAGTGCACGAGATAGGTCGCGTCGGTCGACGGGCCCCGATTCCGCGCGACAGCATCACGGCCCCACGGGCGTCGCGCGAGGCGAACGGTTGGTGCCGCTGCGTACCGACCGTGCTCCGGCCCGCAGTGACTCGCGCGGAA
>JAKAFH010000084.1 GCA_021818025.1 Actinomycetes bacterium
GCGAGCACGGTCGACTGGTTGGTGATCGAGTAGGTGATACCCGAGAGCTGGGCGCTGTTGCCGGCCGCGGCGAGCGCGGCCCCGAGCAGCGCGCCGGCGCGCGCGACGTGGTGGCTGGTCACGGTGAGCTCGTCGTAGACCTGGTAGCCCGTGACCTGGCCGTGGGCGTTGGTGACGTTGGACACGCTGAGCCCCGACGTGGCAAGTCCCGACCGCGGCACGCCGGCCGCGAGCAGGGCCGACTCGACCGCGCGCGTGCGCGCGTTGTTCGCGGCGAGCGATTCGGCCGTGGAGGCCTTGGTCGTCGTGACCCCGATGGTGAAGGCGACCGTGTCGGGCACGCCCGAGGCGCTCGCCGAGCCGCTCACCTCGATGGAGCCCGCGCGGTGCGCGCGGCCAGCGGCGTAGCCGGCGCCGAGCAGGGCCGCGACGACGAGGATCGTGACGAGGGTGGTGACGGCGACGCGGACACTGCGACCGGTGCTAGACATCGGACTTCCCTTCTCTCACCAGGTGCTGTCCAGCCGGGTCGGTTTCTAACCCGTCGCGTGACGGGTGAACGAGCGAGCCGTCAGATCAGCGGCCAGGGGTAGGGCGGCCAGTCGCGGTCCTCGTCGGGGGTGGGGTAGCGGCTCGACTCGACAAGCGCGCTCGCCCGGTTGAGCGCGAGGGCGACCTCGTGGGGCGCGAGCCACGGGCGAAGGGCCGCGCCGTCGCCGCGGGCGAAGCGCTCGATGCGCTCGAGCAGCGCCCCGTCGACCCGCAGCCCGGCGTACTCCCAGACCACGGTGCGCAGTTTGTCCTCCTCGTGGAAGCACAGCCCGTTGTCGATCGCCCAGCACCGGGATCCGTCGTAGAGGACGTGGCCGGCCTTGCGGTCGGCGTTGTTCGCGACGACGTCAAAGGCCGCGAGGGTCGCGAACCACTCGTCGAACTCGGGACGCTCGCGCAGCGTGAAGTAGTGGTCGTCACTCGCGTCCTCGACCCACCACTGCAGCGAGCCGGGCCCGAAGGGCGCGTCGTCGCGCGCGACGGTCGTGGGCACGAGGTCGGTCGCGAGCGCCGCGTCGAGTTCGGAGGCGGCGACCTCGCGGCGCCAGAGGCCGTCGGGGAAGTCCCAGAGCGGCCGCTCGCCGGCCTCGGCCTTGTAGCAGGCGTGCGCTTGGTCGGCGCCGAGGCGAAGCGTCACCAGCAGCGCCTGGTTGGAGGAACCGGTGACGCGGCCCTCGACGGTGATGTCTCCGTGCACGAGGAGCTCGCGCTGCTCGGCGCGTTGCACGGCTAGACGATCGGCGCGCGGTGCCCGTTGGTGCGCGGGCAGTCGTGGCCTCGCGGGTCGAGGGGTCCGCCACAGAGCGGGCACGCTGGGCGCCCGGCCTCGACGAGTCGGGTGACGGCGATGGCGAGCGCGCCCGCCCACTCCTTGGTCAGGGTCAGCTCGAGGGTGTCCTCGCCCTCGCGCGACTCGACCGAGACGGTGATGGTGTCGGTGTCCTCGTCGACCGAGACGGTGATGTCACCGGCCTCGAAGTCCGACTCGAGCTCGTCCTCGAGGGACAGGTCGTCGGGCAGGTGTCCGGGACGGCCGAGGGTGTGCAGGACCTGGGCGATCCACTCGGCGAGCGCGGCGAGCTGCTGCTTCTCGCACTTGACGACGATGAGACGCCGACCCTGGCGCGCCTGGAGCAGGAACCGCCGCTGGCCCACCTCGCCGTGGGCGCCGACCATGACCCGGTCGGGTGCGTCAAAGACGTAGTTCATCGGCCGAGCACCTCGGTGATCGAGCCGGTGCTGTTCACACAGAGCACCACGGGCGCCTCGCCGAGGGCGATCGCGCTGACCGAGCAGGTCGAGATCATCGTGCGCTGGAAGAGGTCGAGCGGCACGCCTTGGGCGAAGGTGACCGCCGCCTTGATGGGGTCGGCGTGGCTGACGAGCACGATGGTCTCGCCGGGGTGCACCGTGGCCAGGCGCTCGATCGTCGACCAGACCCGGTGCTGCATCCCGGCGAAGGACTCCCCGCCGGGGAAGGTGAAGGTGCTCGGGGCGTGCTGGACGGCGCGCCACGCGCGGGTCCGGCGCAGGCGTGACAGCGACTGGCCGGTCCAGTCGCCGAAGTCGCACTCGAGCAGGCCGCGATCGGCGCGAGCGCGAAGCCCGAGCGCGCGCGCGATCGGCGCGGCGGTCTCACGGGCGCGCTCGAGGGGCGAGCAGTAGAGCGCGCTCGGCGCGGTGGCGAGCTCGGCGAGGCGCTCGCCGACGCGCTCGGCCTGGGCCCGGCCGCGCTCGGAGAGGTGCAGGCCCGGCGCCCGACCGGGCAGCACCGAGCCGGTGGTCGGTGTCTGGCCGTGGCGCACGAGCAGGACCCTGGTAGCGGCGAGACGCGTCACGGGCGGCGCAGTGGGATCAGTCGTGGCTTCGGGTCGGCCGACTCGGGCCAACGCCGGCGTGACACCTGGGCGAGCTTGTGCAACAGCGCGACTGCGCCGGGGTCGTCGTCGCCGGGGCGCACCTCGATGCGACCACCGTCGATGAGACCCTGCAGGAGCATGCGACCGAGCTCGGTGCGCACGATGAGCAGCGTCCAGTCCCCGAAGGCGCCGATGCCGCCCGCCGAGATGTCGGCGTGCTCGGCGGCGAAGTCGGGGCACTGCTGGCAGCCCTCGCGGGTGAACGCGTGGGCCTCCTTCAGGGGCACCTCGTGCATCGCGCCGTCGCGGGTCCAGATCTGAAAGACGCCCTTGATGTTCATCTTGACGATGTCCTCGCGCACGAGCCCGTAGCGGGCTTCGAAGAGCTCGTCGAAGATGCGGTCGTCGAAGGTCTTCGAGCAGAGCAGGCCAATCGTGAGACTCAGCCGCCGCGCGATCTTGCCGGCCTTTCGCACCTGCATCGCGCCCGGGGCCGAGGCCATGCAACCCATGCCGACCAGCGCGACGCGCTCGGCGCCGGCAGCGACGGCCTCGGGGTAGGCGAGGAGGTTGGCGCTGTAGGTGTAGCGCGATCCCGCGGTCGCGAGCACCTCGTCGCGCGTTCTCGCCACCGCCGGCTCGGCCCGCCAGGTGCCCTCGCCGGTGGCACTCACCAGCGCGGCGTCGATGAGGTCGTGCTCGAGGGCGTAGAGCAGGATGGCTGACACCACGCCGCCGTCCTGTCCCGTGCCGGCCACCTCGGGGTCGAGGGCCCGGGCGAGCACCACGTCGCCGACGCCGTAGACCTCGTCCTCGGTGCGCTCGCGCCCGACCCGGTGCACGTCGATCTCGGCCTCCCAGGACCGGAAGCGCGGGCAGGCGCGGGTGCACATCGTGCAGCCCTTGATCCCGTGGGTGCAGTCCTCGCGGCCGCCGTCGATGTCGAGGTGCCAGGGCTTGTAGTGACCGTCCTGGTCGTCGTAGTCGAGCACGTCGTGGGGACAGGCGACGACGCAGGCCGCGCAGCCCGTGCACTGTCCCGAGGTCACGACCTCGCTGAAGAGTTCGCGCCATTGGGGCTTGTCGACCATCCACTCATGCTAGTGAGGCGCACCTTCGCACCCGCTACCCTGACGCGGTGCCCGAAGTGCTGGAGATCGAGTCCTACCGTCAGCTCGCCGAGCGCGTCGTGGGCGCCACGATCGTGCGCGGCTGGGCCGACGCCTACGCCGCGAAGAAGCTCGCCACGCCCGGCGCGTGGGCGCGCGCAGTGCGCGGGCTCACCATCACCGACACCACCCGGCGGGGCAAGCTGCTCGTGCTTGGCACCGACGGCGTGACGCTCGGGCTGCGCTTCGGGATGACCGGCGTGCTGCTGCTCGACGGCGACGCCGGGATCGAGGGGCTCTTCTATGGCCCTCACGACTTTCGCGCCGCGTGGGTGCGCGCGGGCCTCGAGTTCGCCGACGGCCGCCGGCTCGTCGTGCACGACCCGCGGCGCCTGGCGCGCGTGGAGCTCGACCCCGACCTCGACGAGCTCGGGGCCGACGCGCTGTCGATGACCCGGCCGGCCCTCGAGGCCGCGCTCGTCTCGCGCGGTGAGGGACCGGCGATCAAGGCGCGCCTGCTCGACCAGTCGCGCATCGCCGGGGTGGGCAACCTGCTGGCTGACGAGATGCTCTTTCGCGCCGGCATCGACCCGCGCACCCCCGTCGGGCGCCTGGTCCCGACCCAGCGAGCGGCGCTCTATCGCGCCTTCACCCAGACGATGCGCACCCTTGGCAAGCGCGGCGGATCGCACACGGGGGACCACATGGAAGCACGGTTCCCCGGCGGGCTCTGCCCGCGCGACGGGGCGGCGATGCGCATCGACACCGTGGGCGGGCGCACGACCTACTGGTGCAGCCAGCACCAGTCCTAGCGCCGGTGCCCTTCGCAACGCCGGTGCGAACCTCGCCGGGGGCGTACGCTCCCCAGTAGGTAATGCAGAGCGTCAACGAGGCCGCGACTGGGTGGGTCTCACGGCGCGTGGGGAGGCCGTAATGGACAGAGACCCGAGGACGTCGCGCCGTAGCTGGGCCGAGCCGTTCCGCATCAAGATGGTGGAGCCGATCACGGTGACCACCCGCGGGCACCGCGAGCGCGCGATCAAGGATGCCGGGTGGAACACGTTCCTGCTTCGCGCCGAGGACGTCTACATCGACCTGCTCACCGACTCGGGCACCAACGCGATGTCGGACCGTCAGTGGGCGGCACTCATGCTCGGCGACGAGGCCTACGCCGGGAGCCGGTCGTACTACCACCTCGAGGACGCGGTGCGCGACGTCTACGGCTACGAGGAGCTCGTGCCGACCCACCAGGGCCGTGGCGCCGAGCACATCCTCAGCCAGATCCTCATCAAGCCCGGCGACGCGGTGCCGGGCAACATGTACTTCACCACGACCCGCTATCACCAGGAGCGAGCCGGTGGGACCTTCGTCGACGTGATCATCGACGAGGCCCACGACCCCGCGAGCACCTATCCCTTCAAGGGCAACGTCGACCTCGACAAGTTCCGCGCGGTCATCGACGAGTACGGCGCGAGCCGGATTCCCTACATCTCGGTCGAGACCAACGTGAACATGGCCGGCGGCCAGCCCCTCTCCATGGCGAACCTGCGCGCCACCTACGAGCTCTGCCGCGAGCACGGCATCTACCTCATGCTCGACGCCACGCGCGCCCTCGAGAACGCGTGGTTCATCAAGCAGCGCGAGCCGGGCTACCAGGACAAGAGCGTGCGCGAGATCCTGCGCGAGCTCTGCAGCTACTCCGACGGCGCGACGGTGTCCTCGAAGAAGGACAACCTCGTCAACATCGGGGGCTTCCTCGCCCTGCGCGACCCCGACCTCGCGCGACGCGCGCGAAGCCTGCTGGTGGCCTTCGAGGGCCTGCACACCTACGGCGGCATGTCGGGGCGCGACATGGAGGCCCTCGCCCAGGGGATCCGCGAGATGGTCGAGACTGACGACCACATCGCCGCGCGCATCGGCCAGGTCGAGTACTTGGGCAACAAGCTGATCGACGAGGACGTGCCCATCGTGCTGCCCATCGGCGGGCACGGCGTGTTCCTCGACGCGCGGGCGATCCTCGCGCACATCCCCCAAGAGCAGTTCCCCGCCCAGGCGCTGGCCGCCGCCCTCTACGTCGACTCCGGCGTGCGCTCGATGGAGCGCGGCGTCGTGTCGGCCGGGCGCGACCCCGTCACGGGGCAGAACCACCTGCCCAAGCTCGAGCTCGTCCGTCTCACGATCCCGCGGCGGGTCTACACCCAGGCCCACATGGACGTCGTCGCCGAGTCGGTCGTCGAGGTGGTCGCGAGTGCCGACGAGGTCGCCGGGCTGCGCTTCACCTACGAGCCCGAGGACCTTCGGTTCTTCCTCGCGCGCTTCGAGCCGATCAGCTGAGCGTTGCGAGCCGTTCGAAGAACGTCCAAAGGTAAATATTTGCTAGTAACGGGCTGACGGCGCGTGAATTTGCGAGAGAATGCCTCAATGTCCTCGTTCGTCCAGCACTACGGCTACTTCGCGCTGTTCCTCCTCGCCATCGCCGAGTCGGCCCTCATCCCGATCCCCTCGGAGGTGACCTTCGGCTTCGCGGGCGCCCTGGCCACGACCGCCGTCACGGGCCACGCGCAGTTCTCGATCCTCGGCATCGTGGTCGTGGGGGTGGTCGGCTCGCTCATCGGCTCGGTCATCGCCTACGAGGTCGGGCGCACCGTCGGCCGGGCGATCGTCGACCGCTGGGGCAAGTGGATCCTGCTCACCCACGGGGACCTCGACGCCGCCGAGCGCTGGTTCGCCCGCTACGGCGCCGCCTCGGTCTTGATCGGCCGCGTGCTGCCGGTCGTGCGCACGGTGATCTCGCTACCCGCGGGCGTGGCGGAGATGAAGCGCGGCCCCTTCGCCATCCTCACGGTCATCGGCTCGGCGGTATGGATCGGGCTCCTGACGGGGCTCGGCTACGCGGCCGGGTCGAACTGGACTCGCGTGAGCCACGACTTCCACCTCCTGCAGACCCCGACGATCATCATCATCGTCCTGCTGCTCGCCTGGGGCTTCTGGCACCGGGTGCGGGCCGTGCGCCGCTACCACGCGGGTAGCTCGAGCAACCGCGGCCGCCACGCGAAGTAGTCGGTCGTCTCGTGGGCGGTGACCCGAGGTCGGTCCGGCACGTCCGGTAACCTTCCTTCACGATGAGGCACCTTCGCGCCGCGACCCGCACGATCGTGGCCGCGGCCACGCTGGCGGGGGCCGCCGTCGCTCTGGCGAGCACCTCGAGCGCGGCGAGCGGGTATCTCACGTCGATCGGCGAGTGGCAGACGATCGCCCCGAGTGGCAACGCCCTCGGCCTCGCGGTTGACAACGGCGGCAACCTGCTGAGCTTCGCCCAGCCCGGCCAGCTCGACCTGTACGCCCGCTCCGCGCTCTCCACGGCGATGGCCGGCGTGCCGTCTTCGGGCCCGACGCGCAAGCTCGCGATCGTGAACGCCGACGTGCGCAGCGTCGCGGGCATCGCCGTCACCGACTCGGGGACGATCTTCTTTGACACCGGGTCCTCGAGCACGATCTGGGTCCTCGTGCCCTCGACGCACACCCTCACCGGGCTCGCGCTGTCCTCGGCGCCCACCACCGGGTTCTCGGGCCTCGCGCTGTCGGCGGACCAGCGCTACCTCTACGCGGCCAACCAGCGCACCGCCAAGGTCTACCGGATCAACCTCTCGAGCATGCAGGTCACGACGGCCTTTGACGCGGCGGGCGACTCGCTCCAGGGGATGGCCCTGGACGTCGTGGGCAACCTCGACGTCGTCGGCCAGAGCGGGGCGGTGTACTCGGTCGCAGCGAGCGCGCTCGCGGCCGGGGTGACCGCGACGCTCGGTCGGGGCGCCACGGTGATCGCCTATCTCGGCGCGCACGCGAACCCCGCGGGACTCGCCGTGGACGGCGCGAGCAACGTCTACGTGTCCTCGTGCTCGTCGTCCTCGATGCCCCACCTGGCGATCGGGGTGATCACGAGCGCGGCCGCGGCGCACGCGCGCGCGATCGGTGCCCCGGCGACGAGCGGCAACGGCGGACTCGTCACCATCGCGAGCACCCGGGCCGAGCCCTCGTTCACGTGCATCGAACCCCTCACCGTCGCCGACGGCGTGCTCTACGCGGGGGACTGGCACAACGCCAAGATCTGGGGTCTGCCCCTGCGCGACCTCGGACGCCTCGTCAACCGGGCGCCGTCGGCGGCGAGGCGCGTGCAGCTGACGCGCACGGCGACGACCCTGCTCGCGACCTGGCCGTCCGTGCCCAACGCGATCGACTACGTCTGCACGCTCATGGCGAGCGCCGCGGTGCCGACGTCCTTTCGCGAGACCACGGTCTCCACGGCGTGCTGGTTCGGCGGGCTCACCACGACCCAGCGTTTCGGCGTGCGCGTCGTCGCCAACGGCGCCTCGAGCGAGGTCGTCGGCTACGCCCCGGCACCGCCGATGGCCACGATCACG